>NZ_JBIVBR010000014.1:0-178780 GCF_044746165.1 Pseudomonas sp. NPDC086581
GCATGCATGCGCGTACTGATCGTGCGGATCAACGCGATGGTGAGAGACGGCACCGGTTGGAGGACAGGTGCCGTGTGAAGACAGTTGCTCCTACGAAAGCGATTCTGGCCTTACGGGTAACTGAACCGTTTGACCAGCGTCAGCTCCCCCGGCTGGCGCATCGGGATCAGGAAAGACTCCTGCTTCTCGTTCACCGCCCCCTCCTCCGTGACGATGGTCACCTGCGCTGTGGTCAGCGGCTTGGCCGCGTTCACGTCGCCGGAGCTCTCATCCGAACTCCAGCCACCACCGTAGTAGTTCACGTAGACCAGGTACTGGCCTTTGAGCGGCGTCGGGCTCGCGATGATTTCCGGGCCGTAGCCGGTGGTCACGTCGACGTCCTGGGCAGCACCATTGGGCAGCGACCGGTTGCCGTACCAGACGTGCCCGCCATCGGGCGTCACCAGGTGCAGGTCAAGGTCGGTGTTGTCCGAATCCCAGGACAGCATGACCCGCAGCTTGGCCGCCACCTCGCCGCCACCACCGCCGTGGTAGAACTGCACGCGCTTGCGCTGCTGGCCGTCCGGGCTGACGACTTCGACGCTGTTGGAGCCCGCCGGGAAGGCGAACGGACGGTCGAACTTGCCGTCGCTCTCCACCCGCATCGGCATGGCCACACCGTTGACTACCAGACGCGCCGGCTCCTTGCTGTCCTTGGGCAAGCCACGGATTTCGCCACGAATACGCGCGGTATCGGACTGCTCCTCCCGCGAGTTCACCGATGACGCCGGATAGTTCACCGTCTGTCGAAAGTCGGCTTTGTCGCCATCGCCCGAGCGCCAGCCTCCCAGTGGAGTATCCAGGCTGATCGGTGATTCGGCAGCATGCGCGCCCAGCGGGATCAGGCTGGCGAACAGGGACAGGCGGAGCATGTGGGCGAGTTTCATGCTGATCATTCCAGTATCAGGCGACGGGCCAGGCTTTCCACGTAGCCCTCGTCTTGTCCATTGGGGTGCGCCTGGAAGGCCAGGTGCAGGTATTCATGAGCCAGGTCGAGGCGGTCCTGCTGGGAGTAAAGGCCGCGCACATAGATGCGCTGGCGCTCGCGGTCGACGTAGGGCCGGCCACTGCTCAGGCGGCACACGGCGAAGGACTGCAGTTCCTCATAGCCAGCCTCGGTTTCCAGGCGTGGGCGCCAGTCGCGGCGCTGCGCCTTCAGCCAGCGCTCGGCCTCAGGCAGTGGCTGGCAGGCAGCAGTCGGGTTGCTCCAGCGGCTGAGGCTGGTGCGTGGGAAAGCGCGGGCGAGAATCGCGTCGTAGCGCAGGCCTTTGGCGGCCTGCTCCTGGGCGTCGCGCCAGGACAGTTTCGACTGCCCCGCCTCGTCCGAATGGTAAGTGACGGTGCCGCCAGCCAGCACCAGATCGTCGGTCCAGGCCGCTATGCCACGCGCCGCCTCGCTGGCCGGACGTGGCGCCACACGCTGGCGCTGGCTGCTGTCGTCGATACTCAGGCAGTCGCCGCGCGGGGCGCCGTTCTGCAAGAGATAAGTGCGGATGGTCACCGCCAGCGCCTTGGCCGCTTCCGGCGGCGTAGCGGAAGCCTCGCGGTCGAGCACGCGGGCGACGTACTCCTCGCGGGACAGGCGGGCAGTCAGGCGCGGCCCCTGCGCATCGCGCTCGAGGAAAAGGTCGCCGCTGCTGTTCACGTCGAGTCGAACGCCATTGGCGAACAACACATTCTGCCGGCCCGCCAGCAGGCCTTCGGCGGCGGGCTGATTGCGCACGTCGTAGACCTCTTTCAGCGGATAGCGGCTGAACAGCCCGACTTCGACGCAACGCCCCGGATCGCTGGGCCACGGCGCCGGCAGCGCGGCACCGATGGCGTTGCCGTACCCGGCCAGCACTGTCTTGCTGGTCCCCGGCCCGCGCGCCCAGAGCGGCGTGCCGTCGACCAGCCAACCGGCGAAGCCGCCCTCGCGCCGACCGCCTTCATCCCAACTCCAGGTCTTCACCCGCAGGCGCCCACCCAAAGCGGCAGGTGCGCGGCCTTCGTCGGCGGCCAGGCTGACATCGAGCAGCACCTTGCGCGCCTGCTCCTGGGCCGGCAGGTGCTGCAGTTGATCGAGCAGTTCGGCGACCGGTACTTGGGTCTGCGGCGCCAGCTTGTCCAGCAGGGCGATCCAGGCCGGCGCGTGGCGGGCCTGCCAATATTGCTGCCAGTCCGCAGCATCGATGCCCAGGCGCTGCGGCTGGAAGTACAGGCCGCAGGATTTCACCAGCGCGGCGTCGCGCTCGATGCTCTGCCCCGCCGTGCAGCAATACACCTCTTCCTTGCTTTCGCCGCGGCACTGATAAGCCGGCTCCTGCTGCTCGGTGTCGTTCAGCCAGGCGTAGACGAACAGCTTCCACAGGCTGCCCAGCGGAGCCTGCAGGTCGGCCGGCAATGGCTGGCGATCGAGCACCTGCTGCGGCCCGAGCCGCAGCAGTTCGTCGCCCTGCGCGGTGCGCCAGGCCAGCTGCGCCTGCTCTTGCGAGCCGGGCGCCGCGAGGGCACTCAGCGGCAACAGCAGGATCAGCCCGACCAGACGCGCGCGCATCGATTACTGAACCTTGATCTTCGCCAGGGCCGGCTGCTGCTCCAGCGCCTGCTCCTGCGGCGCATAGAGGCGCTGGTAACGCGCCGGCGGCAGGACGAATTCGCCCTTCTGCGAGAAGCGAACCAGATGACGGAAGCGCAGCTCGCCGCCCAGGGTGTCCACCGGCACGCCATAGAACAGGTCACCCGGCTCGTTGCGGGCGCGCTCCAGGCTGGTCGCCTCGACACCGCCCAGGCCGCTGATCTGCAGGCCCCAGGTGGTGCGCTCGACGTCCGCGCCCGGCGGCAGCGGTACTTCCAGCATGCCGTAGCGCAGCGCTTGGGCCTGCTCGGTGGTCAGGGTCACTTCATCCAGGTACAGCTCGTCGCTGGACAGCGGCTTGTCGCCCAGTTCCTCGGCGCTGAAGGCGAAGGCGTCCTCGCCCGGCACCAGGCGCAGCAGGCGGCGCTTGATGGTCACGGGCAGCTGGCTGGCCGGCGCTTCGGCGCTGCGGAAGGTCACGGAAGCGTTGAGCGGACGCGAAGGCGCGGCGCTCAGGTCCAGCTGCGCAGGCACGTCCTTGCCCTGCCATTGCCAGAAGGCATCGCCGGTAGTGCTGTGGCTTTCCTTCCAGTCCGCGACCGGTTTGGGCAGCTCGGCAGCCGGGGCATCGGCCACGGCGCGCTGCATCCAGGTCAGCGCCAGGGCGCGTTCGACGGTGGATTGCTGCGGCGCCAGGCTCTGCAGCAGGGCGCGGGCACGGCTGGCATCGACAGTACCGCTGTAGAGCTGCACGGCACGGGCGAACGGCTGGTCGCTGGTATTGAGCTTCAGGCGCGCACCATCCAGTTGCCTGGCGAACCCGGACGGCAGCGCAACCTTGTTCTGCTCGGCCAGGCTGGCCGTCAGTACACGGGCCACTGCCAGGCCCAGCTCGGAGTCCGGCTGGCCCATGACCAGGCTGTCGTCGCTGTCGAAGTCGTTCACCGACTTCGCCGCCTCGCCGTTGCCGGCGTTCTCCAGGTCAGTGAGCAGGCCGCTGACCAGGGTCTGCACCGGCAACTTCATGTCGCGGGCAAAGGCCAGGATCAGCGCGCGCTGCAGCAGCGGCGTGGCGCTGGCGCGTGCGGAGTAAAGCTCCAGGACGCGCTGCCAGTGGTCCGGCGGCAGCTGGATTTCCAGGGCGCGGCTGGCGTGCCAGTCGGCGTAGTAGGCATAGGCGGTGAGGAAGGCGTCGTAGTCTTCGCCGCCCCACCAGGTGAAGTAGGCGTCCGGGCCGGCCATCTGCACCAGGCGCAGGCGGCTGGTCTGCATGATCAGCCGCAGGCGGTCGCGCACACGCGGCTCGCCGTTGGCCAGCATCGGGTAGGCCACACTCAGCGGCAGCAATTGGCTGGCGGTCTGCTCGACGCCCCCCCAGGGGTAGTCGAGCAGCGAGTCGAGATTGCCGCGCAGCAGGGCCTGGGCGCTGTCATCCAGGCGCAGGCTGACGTCGCGGGCATCTGCCGGCAGCTGCAGCGGGGTGTTCTGCGCGTTGACCTGCAGCGGCCTGGACTGCAGCACCTGCCAGCTGTCCGCCACGAGGCTGAAGTGCACACCGAGGCTGTCGCGCACCTGGCCTTCCTGACGCAGTTCGACGCTCCAGTCGCCATCGCTGAGCGGCTGTTGCGGCAGGGCGATGTAGTTGACGCCACGCTTGAGGTCCAGCGCCTGAGTCTTCTCCGCGCCATTGGCGCGGATCAGCAACTCGGCCTTGGTGTCCTGCTCGCCCTGGTTGAAGACGAACAGTCCCAGGTCCGGCGCATCGCCCGTGCGGAAGCGTTTCGGGCCACTCCACTTCAGATAAAGCGGCTTCTCAGAGCGAATGAACTGCTTCTTCTGGCCGACCTGCCCCTGGTCATCCATGGCACGGGCGGTGATGCGCCAGCGGGTCAGGGAGTCGGGCATGCGGAACTTGAACTGGGCCTTGCCGTTGGCGTCGGTGACCAGTTCCGGCTCCCAGGCTGCGGTGTCGACTTCCTCGCGGCGCGGGCGCTCCAGCACCTTCACGCCACGCTCGCTGCGGTTGGCGCGGCCGGGCGCGCTGGGCGAACCGGGCAGTGCCACGTCGTAGCTGATGAACGCGAGGCTGGCACTGGTGCGCACGTTGTTGCGGCGCGGGTGGTAGAAGAACTGGTCGATACCCGGCGCGATCTCCGGCTGCAGTGCGTAGATCATCTCGTCCACCACACTCACGGTGAGGTGGCTGGAGACAGGCTTGCCAGCGTAGGCGGTGTCGAGGTTGACGGTGACCGTCTCGCCCGGCTCGTAGCGTTCCTTGTCGGTGCTGACGGCGATCTCCACCTGCGGCACGGCGACCTTGATGCCGGCGTTCTGGAAGCTGTAGTCACCGCTGCGGGTGTAGAGCACGGAGAAGGTCAGGTTCGGCGAGAACTCGGCCTTCACCGGAATGCGGGCGCGGTACTGGGTCGGGTTGAGCTTTTCCAGCTTCAGCCAGTCGCCGCCCTTGGACAGCAGCGCGGTGGCCTCGACCTTGTCGCGCTCCAGCGACAACAGCGCGTCGTCCACCGGCTCGGGGAAGGTGATCAGCGCCAAGGCTTCTTCGCCGGTCTGGTACTCGGCCTTGTCGAGGACGATTTCCACGGTGCCCGGGACGGCCTTCACGCCATCGCCGCTGACCGAGTGGCCGGTACCGCCGAGCAGTTGACCGGCCTTGTCGCGCAGCTCGACGCTGTAGGTGCCGGGCTTGTCGAAGGTAATGGCGAACTTGCCGCCTTCGACTGCGCCGTCGCCGCTGCTGCGGTCTTCCAGGCGTAGCCAGCGGTAGGCTGTGGGCTGGATCTGGGTCTGCTGTTCGGCGGCGTAGCTGAACTCGACCTTGTCACCGGCGGCGCTGAAGCGCTGCGGCGCGCTCACGCGGTAGCGCGCGGCGCCACGCTCGATGAGGATTTCCTTGCTGGTCTTCACGCGGTACGCGGCGCCATCGCTGGCAAACACGGTGAGCATGTAGCGGCTGGGTTTCTCCGCCGCCGGCAGGTCCAGCGCGGCGCGGCCCTGCTCGTCGGTGGTGATCTGTGCGCTGGTCAGCTCCACGGGGAACTGGCCGAGGTACTGCAGCTCGTTGTCCACCATCGACAGCTGCTGGGCGCGCAGGCTCAGCTCCAGGCGCGCATTGGCCACCGGCTTGCCGTCCGGGTAGAGCAGGATCAGGTTGCCCTTCACCGGCTCGCCGGTCTTGAAGTCCGGCTTGGCCAGGTCGAGGGAAATCTCGAAGTGCGGCTTGATGTACTCGGCGACGCGGAAGGCGCTGCTGTAGGTCTGGTCGCGGTAGTCGAAGCGCAGCTCGTAGCCGCCGGCGACGGCGTTGGCCGGCAGCTGGAAGCGGCCATTGGTGCCGCTCCTGGCGTCGTACTTGAGGTCGAGGGTCTGCAGCGTGGTGCCGGCGGCGTCGATCACCGACAGGCGCAGCGGCGCGCTCTGCGGCGACTGCGACTCGCGGGAGTTCTTGAATTCGCGACCGACGATCTTCAGCGATACCCAGTCGCCCGGACGGTACAGCGGGCGGTCGGTGAAGGCGTAGAGTTTGGTGTCGTAGATTTCGCTGTCGTAGTAGAAGTTCTCGGAGACGAAGACGCCACCCTCCTCGTCCTCGCCGATCACGAAGGAGCGCTCGGGGCTGACGTGCTGCAGGCGCAGCAGGCCGTCGGCGTCGCTGCTGCCGCTGCTCATCACGCCCAGACCATCGGTCCACAGCACCTTGGCGCCGCCCACTGGCGTGCCTTCGTGCTTGCGCGCGGTCCACACCAGCAGCTCATTGCCGGCGATCTTGCTCACCGCAACGCTGTTGGAGACGAATACCACGGTGGTCGCGCGGTATTTGCCGACCAGCGCCTCGACCAGGTACAGGCCGGGCTTCAGCTTGCCCAGCGGCACGTAGACGTTGCCCGGTGCGACATTGATGAACTCGCTGGAAGAGCCGGCGAGGCTGACTTCCTTCGGCGGCTGGATCGGTTTGGCGTCCCACAATGGATAGCGGAACTGGCTGACCATCGGCAGGCCGGGAATCGGCGCGTACTGCGGCTGCGCGTCATAGGGCGTCGGCGCGCGCATGGCATTGCCCATCTTCAGCTCGGGCACCACCTCGGTGACCTGCTGGCGCGACTCGTAGGAGAAGGTCCGCTGCATCACCCGGCGCGACTTGCGGTACCAGTTGTCCCACAGGTAGGCCAGGGTGTTGGACAGGCCCTCGCCCTTGAACTGCCCTTCGGACAGCACGCGGTGCAGGTTCTTCTGGCGCTTGAGGAAGTCCAGCGGCTTGTCGATGCGGTAGACGCGGATATCCGCGCCACCGTATGGCTCCATGCGGTAGCGGCGGTAGTCACGGCCTGGCGCTTCCAGGCGCACCTTGGCCACCTCGTCGGAAGCGAAGCTTGAGTCGGCGAGCAGGAAGAACGACTCGCCAGCCATGGGCGCGTAGTTGCTCGCCGGGACGTCATCGTCCGCCTGCACGATCGCGGGCGCGGCGGCGAACAGGCCGGCGCAGGCCAGGGCAGCGGCAATGCCGCGCAGCGCGTTCATCGGGTCAGGAAGGACAAGCGATAGACGCCGATAAAGTTGGGATTGGATTCGTCGGGTATCCATCGGGTGTCCTTCCATGTCATGAGTTGTTGCAGGCTGACCGAGCGCATGCCGTTGTCGGTCGCCGTACGAGTGCCGGTGTGATAAGCGATGTCGCGGCCCATCCAGATCATCAGATGCTGGTCATCGCCCTGGTCGAAGAACATCAGGTCGCCGGGACGCGCCTGGTTGAGGTCGCGACCAACGAGCTGGCTGTTGTATTGAATGAGTTTGATCGCGTTGACGTAGGGGCCGGTCTTGCCGCCGCCCTGCTGCCAGGTCTGCGCGAGATTGCGCTGTGCGTCGGACAGTTCCAGCTCCGGCGGCAGGTAGCGGTTGGACATGCCGTTGGCGCGCAGCCACTTGGCGTCATGCACCTTCAGCGCCTCGTTGGCGGCGAAGCGCACGAGGCCGGCGCAGTCCTGCTGGTACCAGCGCGGGTTCGGCCCGCGACGCAGTTGCTCCTCGGCGATGCGCACGAACCAGGCGCGGAACACCTGGGTCTGCTGCGCATCCAGCGCCGGCTCCGTTGCGTGCGCCAGCGTGGCGACAAGCAGACTGGCCAGCAGCATGAGGGGTTTGCGGATCACAGCGCCTTCCATTCCAGCGGCAACCACTCCCACTCACCGCTGGGCTCGCTGCCAGCCGGCAGGGTCAGGGCGTAGGAGCCGTTGCCGGCGAGAGTCTTCAGGCGCGGCAGGAGCAGCGTGTCGGCGGCGTTGCGGAATACCGGCTCGATGTCCTGCGGCAGGCTGTCCAGGGTCTCGCGCTGGAGCAGTGCGGACAGCGTCTTGGGCGCCAGGTACGCGGGCACCAGGGCGTCCTTGGGCAGCACGTCGGCCAGCGGCGGGTAGCGCTTGGCCAGGGTGTTGCGGGCCTTGTCGAGCAGCTTGTCGTCGATGGAGAACAGCAGGGTGTTGCCATCGCGCAGCAGGCTGACGCGGAAGAAGCCGTTGCCGCTGACCTGGTCGGGATTCTCCGCCTCGCTGGCCGGGTACTGGCCGAAGCGCGAGCTGACCTGACGCTGCCACAGGTGACCTTCGCCCTCGGCACGACTTTCAACCTCGAAGGCGCCGGCCTCCACGTTGGCCTCGTAGGCGCCGATCATGCTGCCGAACAGCTTGCCGAGTTGCTCGTCCAGCTCGGGGCTGGCCGGCGCGTCGAGCTTCACCGCGAGCAGCGGCGAGTGCAGGCGCGAGTCCGGGTACCAGCACAGACCGGCAGCGCCGGAGAGGTGCTCGGAGAAGGCGGCGGCCATCTTCTGCTCGGCGCCCAGCTTCACCAGCATGTTGTCGTACAGGCCCGGCGTGACCGGCAGCGCGACGCAGGCGCTGGCGCCCATGGGCATGGCCTGCCAGACAGGGGTGAAGTCCAGGTCCGGCTGGCGGGCAACCTCGTTGAGCGCCAGGTAGCTGTGCCAGCCGTCCTTGCCCTGTTCGAAGCGCACGCCAGCGAAGGTCGGGATGAAGCGTTGGTAGCCCATGGCGAGAACACCAGCGCCCAGGGTGATGCGCTGCTTCATCTCGCCACGCGGCTCCAGGGAGAAGTCCTTGGCGAACAAAGGCTCGCCTTCCAGCGCGCTGCCCAGGTCCTTGGCGACGGCGGCATCGGGCTCGCCCAGGTTGTCGTAATCCGGGTTGGGGAAGAGCATCTTCGGGTTCGACAGAACCAGCATCTGGTCGCCACGGGAGACGAACAGCAGGGTCTTCTCGGCGCCATAGCGCAGGCTGTAGACCGGCGTGGCGCTGCTCTTCACCTGGATTTCCGCGACCTTCTTCAGCTGGCTGTCATCGGCCGCGATCCTGGCCAGCGGCTCCAGCACCTTGGCCAGGCCGCCGCGCTTGAGCACCACCATGAAGTCGCGCAGACGGCCATCGGCACCGCGCCACAGGGCGACCTGGGCCGGCTGGTCGAGCAGTTCCTCGATCACGCTGTCCTTCAGGGTCAGGTCGTGCTCGTAGACGATGCGCCGCAGGGTGCCGGTCAGGCCCAGGCGGTCGGCGTTGTTCTCGTAGTAGAAGACGAAGTCCTCGGTGAGCACGTCGCGCAGCAGCGGCACTTCCAGCACGGCCTTGGGCAACTGGCTGAGGGAGGCGCTCTCGATCAGCGCGTCGGGGCGCTTGAGGTCGCGGACCACTTCCGGGCTTTCCGGCGCTTCCAGGGTCCCCACCGGCGCCGAATGGAAAGCCGGGATCAAGCCGAAGGCCAGGGCCAGGCCACCGGCGACCAGCGCGGCGGCGAGCGCGCCGATGGCGATCAGCGGACCACGGCCCGGGGCCTGGGCCGGCGTCGGCGTGGAGGTGCTGTCTTGGCTGCTGGAGGGCGTATTGTCGCTCATGGATCGCTTGTCCCGTGTCATCCCTGCGAGGGGCGAATTCAGTAGTTGAAGGTCTTCACCAGCACCAGATCACCGATGGTGCGCATAGGCACCACGAAGGTCTCGCGCTTCTCGTTGACGGTATTTTCGTTGAACACCAGGTTGATCTCGGCGGTGATCACGTCCTGCTCGTGGTTGCCTTCCTGGAAGTTGTAACCCTGGCTGGCGTTGTAGTTGCCCCAGTAGTTCACGTAGACCAGGTAGGTGCCGTGCAGCGGCGCGGCCATGGTGAACATTTCCGGACCGGGGCCATCGACGCCGTCCGGGTCGAGGCCGCCGCCATTGCTCAGGCGCGGCCGCGCCCAGAAGGCATGCTGGCCGTCGGGCGTGACGATATGCAGGTCGAGCTCGGCCTTGGGGTCGTTCCAGCCCAGCGCCAGGCGCAGGCGCGGCGCGACCCGGTGGTTGTTGGCCTCGTAGAACTGGATGCGCTTGAGGGATTTGCCCTCGGCGCTGGCCACCTCGACGCTGTTGCTGCCGGCGCCGAAATTGTACGGACGGACGAACCTGCCTTCGCCGTCGGTATAGAGAGGGAGCGGGTTGCCGTTGACTACAAGGCGCTGGGCGCGGTCGACGCCGGCCACTTCGCGCAGGTGGCCTTCGATCAGGCTGCGGCCACGGGAACCGCCCCGGTCGATGGGTGGTGTGGGATAGGCCACGCGGGGCACGCTGGGATCATCGGTCAGGCCGGAATAGCGCCAGCCGGCGGTGGGACTGGAGAGGTCCGCACTCGGCTCGGCAGCGACCGTCGCAGCCAGGAGACTGGCTGACAGAAAAAAGACGGCACGAACCATCCGACGCGTGAGCTGCATGAACATTCCTTGATCGTGCATAGCGGGGGGAGCCAAATGTAACCGGTCTTGTCGACGCGCGGAACGGCGTTCGCGCGGCGTTGCGACTCAGGGCGATCTTTCAGAAATTTCCTACAAACCGAATAGCCTTTTTCGCAACACCCATTTGAAGAATCTCGACTTCCCCCAAGTCACATCCAGCCGCCCCACTGCAGGACGAAGATGCCGATGTTGGTCGTCAGCGTCGCCACCAGGGTAGTGATGACGATAATCGACGCCGCCAGCTCGTGATTGCCATTGGCCGCACGGGCCATGACATAGCTGGCTGCCGCCGTGGGGCTGGCGAAATAGAGGAACAGCACGCCCAGTTCAGCCCCGCGGAAGCCCAATGCCCAGGCGACGGAGGTGCAGATCAGCGGCAGCCAGACCATTTTCATCAGGCTCGCGCTGATCGCCAGCCCACCGCTTTCGCGCAACGACGCCAGCGACAGGGTACCGCCGATGCACACCAGCGCCAGCGGTAGGGTCATCTGCGCGAAGTAGTCGGCGGAGGTCAGCAGCCACTTCGGCAAGCCGATGCCGAACCAGGAGAACGGCAGTGCCGCAAGCACGCTGATGATCAGCGGATTGCAGATGACGTTGTGGGCGATGCTCAGCGGGTCGGACTTCATGCTCGGGCTGTAGATCGCCAGCACCACCGAGGACAGCGTGTTGTAGCAGAGGATGACCAAGGCAGCGAGGACCGAGCCCAGCGCCAAGCCATGGTCACCATAGAGGCTGGTGGCCAGCGCCAGGCCGATGATGCCGTTGTTGCCGCGGAACGAGCCCTGCACGTAGACGCCGCGCTCCTCGCGCGGCACCCGCCAGGCTGCCCAGCCCCAGGCCAACAGGAAACCCGCCAGGGTCGCCGCGCAGAAGTACAGCAGCACTTCCGGGCGCGCCGCGCTGTGCAGGTCGGAGTGGTAGATGCCGAGGAACAGCATCGCCGGCATGGTGGCGTTGAACACCAGCGCCGACGCCGTCTGGATGAACTCCGGATTGATCGCCCCCACGCGGCGCAGCAGCACTCCGAGGAACAGCATGGCGAAGACCGGGGCGGTGATGCTGAACGTCTGGAGCAGGAGTGCGAGCATGGCGCGGGAGGGTCTGGGCGGGAGGAGCGACAATCATAGCAAGCTAAGTACCCACCGCGACGGGGCAAATCAGGCGTCAGTTACCTCTTCGCGCACCGGAGCCGGCAGCTCCAGCGGCTTGGGGGCTTCGCCGTCGGCCAGGCGGGTCAGCTTGCCGTCCACGGTGGCGCCGTTTTCCATGCTCAGCTGGCGATACTGGATGTTGCCGACCACCCGCGCGTTGGAGTGCAGTTCCAGCAGGTGCTCGACATAGAGGTCGCCGATGATGGTGCCGTCGATCAGTGCGTCGTAGCTGCTGACGTTGCCTTCGATCCGCCCTTCCGCGCTGAGCGCCAGCAGGCTGGCCGCGCCGGGCTTGTGGCTGACGTTGCCTTTCACCGTGCCGAGTATCTTCAGGCCGTCCTGGAACTGCATATCGCCGACCAGATCGACATTGCCCGAGAGCAGGCTGGAGAACTTGTCCACCGACACCTGCGGGCCTTTCTTCTTGCTGTTGCTGAACATCGCAATTCCTCGCGCGTACTACTTGCCAGGTTTCTGCTGGCGGAAAAAGGCCAGCTCGGTCTTGAGTTTCTTGATTTCGGCGGACATCGCGTCGATCCGCAGCATCAGTTGCTCGCGGTTGGCGCGCTCCTCTTCGGCTTGCAGGCGCTTTTCTTCCAGCTCCTGCGTCAGCTCGGCGTTCTGCGCCTCGAGCGCATCGATGCGTTCGCGCACCTGTCCGTCGTCACGGGCACGCAGTTGCCAGCCACCTAGCGCGAGGGCTGTCAGCACGACGAGCACCAGCGCCGTCCAGCCCAGCCAGGCGAAGCCACGGGGAACGTGGGGGCGGTGCTCGGCGCGCAGCAGCTGGCGGGTAGAGGGCCGTTTAGTCCGTGGCCAGGCCATCGCTGTCGATCTCCATGCCGCCCAAGGATAGGAAGTTCTGCGGGTCGACGAACTCGCCGTGGTAGAGCACTTCGAAATGCAGGTGCGGGCCGGTGGAGCGTCCGGTGGAGCCGACCCTGGCGATCTCCTGCCCCGGCAACACAACGTCGCCGACCTTCACCAGCAGCTTCGAGGCGTGGGCGTAGCGTGTCACCAGGCCATTGCCATGGTCGATTTCCACGCGATTACCATAGGAAGCGTGCCGGCCGGAAACGATTACCCGGCCGCCAGCGGCGGCATGGATCGGGCTGCCAGAAGGCGCCGAGAAGTCCTGCCCGGAATGGAAGGCGAGATGGCGGTTGAACGGATCGACGCGATTGCCGAAAGGCGAACCCAGTCGCGCCTGCTCCATCGGACGACGCGCGGGGATGGCCATGAAGGCGGCATTGCGGCGGGCCACCTGGTCCATCAGCAGGTCGAAGACGCGGCGCAGGCACTTGACCGATTGTTCGTTGCGCTCGAGATCGGCAGCCGATGCGGGCAACGGGTCGACGCAGGCTCGCGGCGGCAGCAGGATACCGCCCTCGTTGCGAGTGGAGTCGGATTTGGACTTGGGCGCAGGCACCAGCTCCGGGTCGACCTTGGACAGCTTGCGGGCGATCTCCTCGTGGCTGTCGACGGCCTTGAGCAGGTAGTCCGCGTCCTTTTCCAGGACCTGCAGGCGGCCGGTCAGCTCGCCGATGCGCTCGGCGGCAAAACGCTCGCCGGACTCATCCGGCGCTTCGTCGGCCTGGGTCACCGGCACCATCACCGGCTCGGCCTGGCCTCGCCCGAGCCACAACCCGCCAGCGAAGGCGACCGCGGCGAGGACCAGCGATGCGCAGGCGGCGCCCAGCACATACCGGCGCGTGTCGACCAGGCGCAGGTCCGAGCGGGTCAGGGCTTGCCGTGAGGGGGAAAGGGATTTCATGACGGTACCGTTGGAATGCATTCGACCCGGCGGATGGCCGCCGGGTGCACAGGGTACCTGTTCTTGAAAACTTCGCAGCGGCTAAACACTGAAAAATGTAAATAAATAAGAAGAAATCATCCCGCCTGAGAAGACTTTCAGATGTTTCCCACTAACGCGATCACATTATCCCAGTGAATCAAACTGCCACTACGCTGGCAAAACGGACTCGATCTCCTGCAAACGATGCTCCTCCAGACGCAGTTGGCGCGGGTGGAATAGCTTCAGGCTGACCCGATGGCCAATGCTGACCAGGGTCACGCCCGGCAACTGGTCGAGCAGCACTTGATAAAGCACGGCCTCGTCGGTTTCGTCCAGCGCCGAGGTGGCTTCGTCGAGGAACAGCCACTGTGGTGCGAAGAGCAGCGCGCGAGCGATGGCCAGACGCTGCTGTTCGCCCGGAGAGAGCACGCGTTGCCAGTGATCGGCCTCATCCAGGCGCGGTACCAGCGAGTCCAGGCGGCACAGGTGTAGCACCTGCTTCATCTGCTCGGGGGTATGGCGGTCGCCTGCCTCCGGGTAGCAAAGAGCCTCGGCCAGGGAACCTATGGGCAGGTAGGGCTTCTGCGGGACAAACAGGCTGCGCGCGTCGGGCATCTGCACCACGCCGCTGCCGTAGCGCCACAGGCCGCTCATGGCGCGCAACAGGGTGCTCTTGCCGCCGCCGGAAGGGCCGCCGATCAGCACGTGCTCGCCGGGGTTCAACTCCAGGCTGGTGGACTGCAGCAGTTCGCGGCCGTTGCCCAGGTTCAGCGTGAGGTTGTGCAGTTGCAGGTTGTCGCCGGTCTTGCGCACATCGATGTTGGCGGACTCATGGGCCGTCTCGTCCATGGTCTCGCGGAAGCTCAGCAGACGGTCACAGGTGGCGCGCCAGCTGGCGAGGCTGGCGTAGGCGTCGATGAACCAGCTCAGGCCGTCCTGCACGTTGCCGAAGGCGGAGTTGATCTGCATGAGCTCGCCCAGCTGGATCTGTCCGGAGAAATAGCGCGGCGCGGCGACGATAAAGGGGAATACGGTGGCGATCTGTGCATAGCCGGAGCTGAAGAAAGTCAGGCGCTTCTGCACTTTCATCAATTCCCAGAAGTTGCCCCAGACGTTGCGGAAGCGCCCCATCAGCCGGTTGCTTTCGTTGGCCTCGCCGTTGTACAGAGCAATGCTTTCGGCGTTCTCGCGCACCCGCACCAGGCCGAAACGCAGATCCGCTTCGTAGCGTTGCTGGCGGTTGTTCAGGCCGATGAGGCGGCGGGCGATGAGGTGGGTTAGCCAACTGCCGACTGCGGCGTAGAGCAGTGCCGCCCAGAACATGTAGCCGGGAATGTTGATGCCGAAGAGCTCGATGCTGCCGGACACGCCCCACAGGATGACCGAGAAGGACACCAGGCTGACGATGTTGCGGATCAACCCCAGGCCGAGGGTCAGGGTGGTGTCGGTGAAGCTGTTGAGGTCTTCGGAAAGACGCTGGTCGGGGTTGTCGGTGTGGCCGCGCTGCTCCAGGCGGTAGTAGTTCTTGTCGCCCAGCCAGGCGGCGAAGTGCTTCTCCGTGAGCCAGCGGCGCCAGCGGATGGTGAGCATCTGCGTGAGATACAGCCGGTACACCGCCGTGAGGATGAACACCGCGGCAATGCCGCAGAACATCAGCATCAGGTGGATGAAGCTCTTAAGGTCCTTGTTCTGCAGGGCGTTGTAGAAGTCTCGGTACCAGCTGTTGAGCCAGACGCTGAGGGCAACGCCGACCAGCGACAGGGCGATCACCACGATCAGCAGCAACCAGGCCATGCCCTTCTCTTCGCTGCGCCAGTAGGGCGCAGTGAGTTGCCAGACTCGGTGGAAGAAGCGGCTGCGAACGGCGTCGTTCGCGGCCCGGTATTCGGCGCTGTCGGTCATGGGTTCGGCTCGCACGGCTGGAAATAAAAAGGAGCGCTCATTGGCGCTCCTTTGTCTTATCGATCGCTTAACGCCTCACCGGGCGTTTCTGCAGCTTACGTTGCAATGTGCGCCGGTGCATACCCAGCGCTCGGGCGGTCGCGGAGATGTTGCCGTCATGTTCGGCAAGCACGCGCTGGATATGTTCCCACTGCAGGCGGTCGACCGACATGGGGTTTTCCGGCACCAGGGTTTCCAGATCCGCATGTTGTGACAACAGTGCAGTGAGCACGTCGTCGGCATCGGCCGGTTTGCACAGGTAGTTGGTGGCGCCGCGCTTGATGGCCTCCACCGCGGTCGCGATGCTGGAGTAGCCGGTGAGGATCACCACGCGCATCTCGGCATCGAGCTCGAGCAGCTTGGGCAGCAACACCAGGCCGGAGTCGCCATCCATCTTCAGGTCGAGCACGGCGTAGTCGGGCAGATCTTCCTTGGCCATGGCCAGGCCTTCTTCGGCGGAGCCGGCGACCGACACCCGCAACCCGCGACGGGTCATGGCGCGGGCCATGACGCGGGTAAAGGTGGCATCGTCGTCCACCAGCAGCAGGTGGGGCTGCTCTTCGCCTTCGAACAGGATCTCTTCGCTCATGGTACTTCCTCGCGGGCGCGGCCCTCAGGCCACGCCATAGCTTCTGGGCAGACGCAACTCGGTCAGAGTGCCGCCATCTTCATGGTTATACAACTTCACCGTTCCACCCGCGCGGGTCACGCTGGCCTGACTGAGGAACAGCCCCAGGCCGAAACCCTTGCCCTTGGTGGTAAAGAACGGCTTGCCGAGTTGTTCGGCAATCGCCAGCGGCACGCCTGGGCCCTGATCGCGGATGCTCAGGCAGATTTCACCGGCATCCCAGTCCAGGCGGATGTCCAGATCGTCCGGACAGGCGTCCGTCGCGTTATTGAGCAGGTTGAGCAGCGCCTGGCTCAGGTCGGTCGGCGGCGTCATCCGCGGCGCCTTGCCTTTGCCCAGCGTCTGGTAGCGATAGCTCGCCTCGGGGCGCATCAGGTGCCAGCGACGCAGCACCGATTCGACCCATTCGTTGGCACCCTGCTCTTCCACCGCCTGGCGACGATCCGCCTCGGCGGCGCGCACCAGATGCTGAAGAGTGGTCTTGCAGAGCTTGACCTGCTCCTGCAGCAGGGCGAGATCTTCCTGCAACATCGGCTGGTCCGCATTGGTCTGGCGCAATTCCTTGAGCAATACGCTCATGGTCGCCAACGGCGTACCCAGCTCATGGGCGGCACCGGCGGCCTGGGTGGCGACAGCCAGCAATTGCTGGTCGCGCATGCCTTCCTCGCGGCGTTGCGCCTGCAGTTGCTCCTGCCGACGCAGCGATTCGGACATGCGGGCGACGAAGAAGGTGATCAATGCGGCAGCGAGCGCGAAGCTCAGCCACATGCCATAGATCAGCAGGTTGTCGCGCTGCCCGGCAGCCATCTCCAGCGGATGGAACCACACCAGCAGCACCGTATAGCTGGCCAACGCGAGGCCCGCCAGGGCAATGGTATAGAGCCACGGCAAGGTTGCCGCAGCGATGGTCAGCGGAACCAGGTAATAGGAGACGAAGGGATTGCTGGAGCCGCCCGAGTAATAGAGCAGCACGCTGTGGATGACCAGGTCGCAGGCAAGCTGGACGGCATACTCCAGCTCTGTGACGGGCCACGGGCCGCGCAGGCGCAGCGCAGTACCCAGGCACAGTACGAGGGAGACGCCGATGGTCACGCCGAGCGCAAGCCAAGGCAGCTGGATCAGCTGGGCCTTGTAGGCGAGCCCGACGGAACCGGCCTGGGCGGCAAGGACGAGAATACGGATGAGCGTCAGATGCAGAAGATTCTGACGACTGGCGGACAGCTGGAAAACCGGTGGGCGCATGGTGAATTCCGGAATTTGCGCGAGTATAGCCAAGAGCCCCCTCCCCTTTATGCGGCATAGCGCCACAGCATACTCCACAGCACCCTGTGACGGCGGTCTCAGCCCGAAACAATTGGTGACATCCGAGCTTAACCCGCTTGCGAACAAATGTCCGTCACAGGGTCTGACAGTCCTCGCCACCGCCTCTACTAAGCTGTGGCCCGGACACTTTCTGGAGCAAGGAGTCATCCATGTCTGTACTGAAGAAACCCTTCACCGCCATCGCCGCCGCCATCGCCCTGTGCGCCACCAGCCTGGGAGCCCTGGCAGACGAACCTCGCTACAACCAGGTTTCGCTGCGCGCCGAGGTCAGCCAGGAAGTCGCTCACGACCTGATGCACGTCACCCTGTTCAGCGAAGGCCAGGGCACCGACCCGGCGAAGCTGGCCGCCGAGACCACCACCGCGATGAATGCGGCGGTCGAGCAGGCGCGCAAGGTGAAAGGCGTGACCGTCAGCCTGGGCAGCCGCAGCAGCTATCCGGTGTATGACGACAAGGGGCAGAAAATCACTGCCTGGCGAGAGCGCGCGGAAATCCGCCTGGAAAGCACCGACTTCGCCGCCCTCTCCCAACTCACCGCCGACCTGCTGGGCAAGCTGAAGATGGGCAGCATGGACTTCAGCATCGCCGACGCCACCCGCGCGAAGAACGAGGACGCGATGATGAAAGGCGCCGTGGATGCCTTCAAGGCCCGCGCCCAGGTGCTCACCGACGCGCTCGGCGGCAAGGGTTACAAGCTGGTCAGCCTGAACCTGAACACCTCCGGCGCGCCGCGCCCGATGCCGGTGATGCGCATGGCGGCGATGAAGGCCGATAGCTACGGCGGCGCCCCGGCACAGGAAATCGAGGCGGGCACCAGCCAGGTCACCGTCAGCGCCGACGGCACGATCGAGGTGCAGATGCCGTAACACCTGCGGTCTCCTCCAGCGCGGCGCCTCCTTCGGACCGGGGCGCCGCCACCCGACCGCGCGGTTCCCATTGTCGAAATTGCGACATTCCCTTGCACCCGCGTCACAACTTCTACACTCACCCCGGTCGACCGCTTGCGCCCGGCATGTGCCGTGCATAGCTTCACGCAACGCAGCTCACGAGGCTGCCCCTCGATGACAACCAGAATAAACAGAGGTCCGTATGCGTAAGAACGCCGTCATCCGCTCCATGATTGCCGCTGGGCTGATCGCCAGCGCCCCGCTCGCCCACGCCGCCAACAACCTGGTCTACTGCTCCGAAGGCAGCCCCGCGGGCTTCGACCCCGGCCAGTACACCACCGGCACCGACTTCGACGCCTCGGCCGAGACGGTCTTCAATCGCCTCACCCAGTTCGAGCGCGGCGGCACCCAGGTCATCCCGGGCCTGGCGGAAAAGTGGGACGTATCCGATGACGGCAAGACCTACACCTTCCATCTGCGTTCCGGCGTGAAGTTCCACACCACCGACTACTTCAAGCCGACCCGCGAGTTCAACGCCGACGACGTGCTGTTCACCTTTAACCGCATGCTCGACAAGAACCACCCGTTCCGTAAGGCGTACCAGACCGAATTCCCCTACTTCACCGACATGGGCATGGACGCGAATATCGTCAAGGTGGAGAAGGTCGACGACCACACCGTCAAGTTCACCCTCAACGAAGTCGACGCCGCGTTCATCCAGAACCTGGCCATGAGCTTCGCCTCGATCCAGTCCGGTGAATATGCCGACCAACTGCTCAAGCAGGGCAAGGCCGCCGATATCAACCAGAAGCCGATCGGCACCGGTCCATTCGTGTTCAGTCGCTACCAGAAGGACGCAATGATCCGCTTCAAGGCCAACCCGGACTACTGGAACAAGGGCGAGGTGAAGATCGACAACCTGATCTTCGCCATCAACACCGACGCTTCGGTGCGCATGCAGAAACTCAAGGCCAACGAGTGCCAGGTCACCCTCTTCCCGCGGCCGGCCGACCTGGAGTCGCTGAAGAAGGATGCGAACCTGAACATGCCGTCGCAGCCGGGCTTCAACCTCGGCTACATCGCCTACAACGTCCTGCACAAGCCGTTCGACAAGCTCGAAGTGCGTGAAGCACTGGACATGGCGGTGAACAAGAAGGCGATCATCGACGCCGTCTATCAGGGCGCAGGCCAACTGGCCGTGAACGGCATGCCGCCGACCCAGTGGTCCTACGACGACAGCATCAAGGACGCCGGCTACAACCCGGAAAAGGCCAAGGAACTGCTGAAGAAGGCCGGCGTGGCCGAAGGCACCGAGATCACCCTGTGGGCCATGCCGGTGCAGCGCCCGTACAACCCCAACGCCAAGCTGATGGCCGAGATGCTGCAGTCCGACTGGGCCAAGGTCGGCATCAAGGCGAAGATCGTCACCTACGAGTGGGGCGAGTACATCAAGCGCGCCAAGGGCGGCGAGCACGACGCCATGCTGATCGGCTGGAGCGGTGACAACGGTGACCCGGACAACTGGCTGGGCACCCTCTACGGCTGCGACGCCGTGGACGGCAACAACTTCTCCAAATGGTGCGACCCGGCCTACGACAAGCTGATCAAGGATGCCAAGCGGACCTCTGACCAGGCCAAGCGCACCGAGCTGTACAAGCAGGCCCAGCACATCCTCAAGGAGCAGGTGCCGATCACGCCGATCGCCCACTCCACCGTATACCAGCCGATGCGCAAGACGGTGCAGGACTTCAAGATCAGCCCGTTCGCGCTGAACTCGTTCTACGGCGTCAGCGTCGGCAAGTAAGGCCAGCGGCCGCCGGGTTTCCCGGCGGCCCTTTCTTTCGGCAGCCGCCGTGCGCGAAGCGCTCATCCGCCTGACCCTCGCCAGCCTGCTCGGCTGTGCGCCGGCATTCGGCCAATCCCTGGTGGTCTGCACCGAGGCCAGCCCGGAAGGGTTCGACATCACCCAGTACACCGCCGCCACCACCGCCGATGCCTCGGCCGAAACGGTCTTCGAGCGCCTGGTGCAGTTCGCCCCCGGCAGCACCCGCGTGGTACCCGCGCTGGCCCAGAGCTGGGAAATCAGCGACGACGGCCTGCAGTACACCTTCGCCCTGCGCCAGGGCGTGAAATTCCACAGCACCGACTACTTCACCCCGACCCGCGACTTCGACGCCGACGATGTGCTCTGGAGCTTCGAGCGCCAACTCGACCCGAAACATCCATGGAACAAGCTGGCCCCGCGCGGCTTTCCCTACGCCGAGGCCATGGGCCTGCCCGGCCTGATCAGCGCGGTGGAAAAGCTCGACGACCACCACGTGCGCTTCACCCTCAGGCATCCCGAGGCGCCCTTCCTCGCCGACCTGGCGATGGGCTTCGCCTCTATCTATTCCGCCGAATACGGCGACCTGCTGCTGGCCGCCGAGAAGGCCGACCAGTTGAACAACCTACCCATCGGCACCGGCCCCTTCGTCTTCCAGCGCTACCAGAAGGACGCCCAGGTGCGCTTCAACGCCAATCCCGACTACTGGGCCGGCAAGCCGAAGATCGACCGCCTGTTGCTGGCAATCACTCCCGATCCAAACGTGCGCATCCAGAAGGTCAAGGCAGGCGACTGTCAGATCGCCGTCTATCCCAAACCCACCGACGTACCCGCGCTGCGCCAGGACCCGAAGCTGAAGGTCGAGGAACTGGACTCTCTGCTGGTCGCCTATGTCGGCATCAATACCCGGCACAAGCCGCTGGACGACGTGCGCGTGCGCCAGGCGATCAACCTCGCCTTCGATCGCGACGCCTACCTGCGCGCGCAATTCGGCGAAGGCGCCGCGACGCTGGCGGTGGCGCCTTATCCGCCGACACTGTGGGGCTCCGATCCGCAACTCAAGGTCTGGCCCCACGATCCGGCGCGGGCGAAACAGCTGCTGGGCGAAGCGGGCATCAAGCCCGGCCTGAAACTGTTGATCTGGACCCGCCCCGGCGGCGGGCCGACCAACCCCAACCCCGGCATCGGCGCACAGATGCTGCAGAACGACCTGGGGCAGATCGGCATCCAGGCGGACATCCGCGTGTTCGAATGGGGCGAGCTGATCAAACGCGCCAAGCAGGGCGAGCACGACCTGATCTTCATGGGCTGGGCCGGCGACAACGGCGACCCGGACAACTTCCTGACACCGAACCTTTCCTGCGCCGCCGCCAAAAGTGGCGAGAACCAGGCGGGCTGGTGCAACGCGGAGTTCGACGAACTGCTGCGCAAGGCCCGCGCCATTACCGATCAGGAAGCCCGTGCGGGCCTCTACCGCCAGGCCTTGGCGATCTACCAGCGCGAGGCACCGTGGATCGCCCTGGCCTACCCGAAGCAGTTCGCCGTGGTGCGGCCGGGCGTGAGCGGCTTCACCCTGAGCCCGCTGGGGTCGAACAACTTCTCGCGGGTTGAACTCGCGCCCTGACTGTAGGAGCGCGCCATGCGCGCGATCGCAGGCATGGCGCGCTCCTAAACCAAACTTCAGGCATCCAGGCCGAACGGATCGTCCACTGAATGACTCGGCTGGGTGAACCAGCGCGGACCTTCCGCCGTCATGTAGAAGTGGTCCTCCAGACGGATACCGAACGCCCCCGGCACGCAGATCATCGGCTCGTTGCTGAAGCACATGCCGACGTCCAGCGCCGTGCTGTCGCCGCGTACCAGGTACGGCCCCTCGTGGATATCCAGACCGATACCGTGGCCGGTGCGGTGCGGCAATCCGGGCAGCGCGTAATCCGGCCCTAGGCCGCCGGCCTCCAGGCAACGGCGGGCGGCGGCGTCCACCTGCTCGCAGGGTTCACCCAGTACAGCGGCATCGAACGCAGCCTGCTGCGTGGCCTTCTCCAGGTTCCACAGCTCGCGCTGGCGAGCGCTGGGCGAGCCGAACACGTAGCTGCGGGTGATATCCGAGTTGTAGCCGAACAACTGGCAACCCGTGTCGATCAGCACCATGTCGCCTTCACGCAACGGGCGTGGTTGGCGCACGCCGTGGGGGAAGGCGCTGTCCTCGCCGAACAGCACGATGCAGAAGGTCGAACCCGGCGCGCCGACCTGCCGGTGCGCCGCCTCGATGAAGCGCGTCACCTCGGTGGTGGTGATGCCCTCGCGCAGGATGCTCGCAGCGGCCTTGTGCACTTCGAGGGTCATCTCCTTCGCCCGCTGCATCAGCGCCAGCTCCGCCGGCGACTTGCAGCGACGGCACTGCTCGATCAGCGCACCGGCGTCCACCAGTTGCAGCTTGCCCGTCGCCTGGCGCAGGCGCTCGAACATGCCGAACGGCAGGCTGTGGGAAAGGCCGACCCGCGCACCTTCACGCACTTCAATTTCCGCCAGCATTCCAGCCAGCAGGGCGAACGGACTCTCATGCTCAGCCCACACGCTGATGCTGCCGGGCAGCACCTGCAGATCGCGCACCGTGCCCTCTTCGAAAGCCGGGGCGATGTAGCGCACTTCGCCCCGCGCCGGCACCAGCGCGCCCACCAGCCGTTCGCTGGGGCTCCACTTCAGGCCGGTGAAATAGACCAGCGTGCTGCCGGCATCGACGAATACCGCCGAGATATCCCGTGCCTGCATCAGTTGCTGCAGTTGTGCGATGCGCGCCTGGTACTCCTCGATCGCTATGGGGCGAGCGCCGGCCGTCATGACCTGCAATTTCGCCAGCGCCTGCTCGGGGCTCACGCCCCCAACTCCCAATGTCATGCGACTCTCCCGAGGAATGGAATGAAACGACCCGAAATTTAAGCAGCACTGAAATTCCCGGTCAAAGGCTTTTCGGTGTCCTGCCTTCTTGCGGCCGATTTTCCGTCCGCTGATGGCTCGATGCTTTCACCGGCCGACGACACTGGTATGCTGCCGGCGTCCCACAAGAGCCTTGCCAATGTCCGCAGATCGTATCGGAGAACGCCTGCGCCGTTATCGGCGCGCAGCGAAGAAGACCCTGACCCAGGTAGCCGCCGAGTCCGGCCTGACCGCCAGCTTCCTGTCCCAGGCCGAGCGCAATCTCACCGGCGTCTCGCTATCCTCCCTGGCCAGCATCGCCAAGGCGCTGGACGTGCCGCTCAACGCCCTCTTCGACTCTCCGCAGCAGATCCCACCGGACTCGCACCAAGGCGAGCGCGTGCGTTACACCATCGAAGGCCAGCCGCTGAGCTACGAGCGGCTGTCCAGCAGCTTCCCCGGCAACCAGTTGAACGCAGTGAAGGTGACGGTCCCGGTGGGCTACGAATCCGAACTGATCACCCATGACGGCTCGGAGTTCGCCTATGTCCTCAGCGGGCGCATTGCCTACGACATCGATGGCCACAGCTATCCGCTTGGTCCCGGCGACTCCGTACACTTCGACTCCGGCAAGCGTCACTGCCTGCGCAATGTCGGTGACAGCGTGGCGGAAATGCTCACCGTCACCACTCTTCCGCTGTTCGGCGAACATCCCGCCAGTTGATTCACAGATCGGCAAAATTTTCAGTGCCACTGAATTTTAAGTTGAAGTTAATTTCAGCCTGACTTAACTTCGGCGCGGCATGGCCGTGCACAGCCCGACCATGAATGGATAGGCCTTATCCGGACCAGTCCGACCAGGCCGGCTGCAAACCCCATCGGTTCGCCGGCCCCTCAGAAAAACAAGAATGAGGTCAGGCAATGCGCAAGATGCGACGTAATCCCCTGCACGCACTCGCCCTCGGCGGGCTGCTCCTCGCCGGTTCCACGGCCCAGGCGGCCTCCAGCCTGGTGTACTGCTCCGAAGGCAGCCCGGCGGGCTTCGACCCCGGCCAATACACCACCGGCACCGATTACGACGCCACCTCGGAAACCCTGTTCAACCGCCTCGTGCAGTTCCAGCGCGGCGGCACCGAAGCCCAGCCGGCCCTCGCGCAAAGCTGGGAAACCTCCGCCGACGGCAAGACCTGGACCTTCCACCTGCGCCCGGGTGTGAAGTTTCACACCACCGACTACTTCAAGCCGACCCGCGAATTCAACGCCGACGACGTGCTGTTCACCTTCAACCGCATGCTCGACAAGGAGCAGCCGTTCCGCAAGGCGTACCCAACCGAGTTCCCGTACTTCACCGACATGGGCCTGGGCCGCAACATCGCCAGGGTCGGCAAGGTCGACGAGCACACCGTGACCTTCACCCTGAACGAGGTCGACGCGGCCTTCGTGCAGAACCTGGCAATGAACTTCGCGGTGATCCAGTCCGCCGAATACGCCGACCAGTTGCTCAAACAGGGCAAGCCCGGCGAGATCAACCAGAAGCCCATCGGCACCGGTCCGTTCGTGTTCAGCCGCTACCAGAAGGACGCGATGATCCGCTTCAAGGGCAACAAGGATTACTGGAAGCCCGAGGACGTGAAGGTCGACAACCTGGTCTTCGCCATCAATACCGACGCCTCGGTGCGCATGCAGAAGCTCAAGGCCGGCGAATGCCAGATCACCCTGAATCCGCGCCCGGCGGACTTCGAGACGCTGAAGCAGGACCCGAACCTGAACATGCCGTCGCAGTCGGGCTTCAACCTGGGCTACCTGGCCTACAACGTCACCCACGCCCCGCTGGACAAGACCGATGTGCGCCGCGCGCTGGACATGGCGCTGAACAAGCAGGCGATCATCGACGCGATCTACCAGGGCGCCGGCCAGTTGGCGGTGAACGCCATGCCGCCGACCCAGTGGTCCTATGACCAATCGATCAAGGGCCAGGTCTACGATCCGGAGCAGGCCAAGGCGCTACTGAAGAAAGCCGGCGTCGCCGAAGGCACCGAAATCACCCTGTGGGCGATGCCCGTGCAACGCCCGTACAACCCCAACGCCAAGCTGATGGCCGAGATGATCCAGGCCGACTGGGCCAAAGTCGGCATCAAGGCGAAGATCGTCACCTACGAGTGGGGCGAGTACATCAAGCGCGCCCACGCGGGCGAACACGACGTCATGCTGTTCGGCTGGACCGGCGACAACGGTGACCCGGACAACTGGCTGGGCACCCTCTACGGCTGCGATTCGGTGAGCGGCAACAACGTCTCCAAGTGGTGCAACGCCGACTACGACAAGCTGGTGCGCCAGGCCAAGGCCACCACCGACCACGACCAGCGCGTGGCCCTCTACCAAAAGGCCCAGCAGCTCCTCGCGCAGCAGGTGCCCATCAGCCCGATCGCCCACTCCACCGTCTACCAGCCCATGCGCAAATCGGTGCAGGGCTTCCTGATCAGCCCCTTCGGACGCAATTCGTTCTACGGCGTAGCCAACCAGCCCTGATCGCCAACTCGAGATCGGCGGCCACTGTCGCCTGAGCGCCAGCCCGGCACAGACCGGGCGGCATATCCCGCCTTCCCCTCTGCCTGCCGGCTCCCCCATCTCTCCGATGGGTGGAGGGGATGCATTCGTTGCTAGGAAAGCCCACAACAACAAGGAGCAACTCATGCAGCATCACGTATTCACCCGCACTCTCCTGGCACTTGCCGTCTGTGGCACCCCGTTGGGCCAGGCATTCGCCGACGAGGGCGACCTGCCACCGGACGAAACCCGCCGCGACAGCGAAGTGATGGTCAAGGGCCAGGCCGGCGCGAAGGGCTTCGTCGAAGGCCAGAGCCTGACCTTCAGCACCCGCAACTTCGCCGCCCGCGAGCAGATGAAGGACAGCTTCCACTTCAACATCAAGAAGGACGGCTACACCGAGCCGACCCACAGCCGCTACACCTGGACCCAGGGCAGCCAGCTCAAGTACAGCTCCGGCTTCACTCAGGGCACCGTGGGTGTCGGCCTGGACGCCTCCGCCTTCAACGAGATCGCCCTGGAGCGCGGCCACGGACGCCTCGCTGGCGGCGGCACGCGCACCTTGACCGACAGCGACGGGGATGCCGTGCCGCAGTGGTCGAAGATGGGCGTGGCCAACGTAAAGCTGCGCGCCTCCAACACCGAACTGCGCGCTGGCCGCCAACAGACCGAGACCCCGGTCTTCAACATCAACGACAACCGCGCCCTGCCGTCGTCCTTTGATGGTGTCAGCCTCCTCAGCGAAGAGCTGGAAGGCCTTCAGGTACAGGCCGGCAGCTTCACCCGCGCCAGCCCGCGTACCGGCGCCGGCTCCGAAGGCCTGACGACCGAATACGGTTCACAGGACTTCACCGGCAGCCATTTCAGCTACCTGGGCGGCAGCTACCAGGCGATGAAGGAGCTGAAACTCACCGCTTACGGCGCGCACTTCGAGGACATCTGGAACCAGTACTACTTCGGCGCCTCCCACGACCTCGGCGACCCGGCCAGCCTGGCGCTGAACACCAGCCTGAACTACTACCACACCGGCGACACCGGCGAGCGCAAGGCAGGCTACATCGACAACGATGCCTACAGCCTGGCCTTCACCCTCACCCACGGCGCCCATGCCGTGCTGCTGGGCTGGCAGCAGATCCGTGGCGACGAGTACTTCGACTACGTGCACGAGACCGCGGCCATCTACCTGGCCAACTCGTTACTCTCCGACTACAACGGTCCCAACGAAAAGTCCCTGCAACTGCGCTACAGCACCGACTGGGCGGCCTTCGGCGTGCCCGGCCTGACCACCATGGCGTGGTACGCCAAGGGCTGGGGTATCGACGGCACCCACTACGACGGCGACCGCAACGGCGTGAGCGGCTACAACGTGCGCAACATGGACGACGAGAAGCACCACGAGCTCGGCCTCTCCACCGGCTACACACTGCAGGACGGCCCGCTCAAGAGCAGCAGCTTCCGCGTGACCTACATGAAGCACCTGGCGAGTCAGAACCAGGCGGACGGCAGCGTCAACGAGATCCGTCTGGTCAGCAACTTCCCCTTCAACCTGCTGTAAGGAGAACCGGCATGCCCATCCCGCGTCTGCTCCCCCTTCTGCTCGCGCTCGGCAGCGGCACCGCCCTGGCGCAGAACCTGGTGGTCTGCACCGAGGCGAGCCCGGAAGGGTTCGACATCGTCCAGTACACCGGCGCGGTCACCGCCGACGCCAGCGGCCAGACCGTCTTCAATCGCCTGGCCGACTTCCGCCCCGGCACCACCGAAGTGGTGCCTTCGCTGGCGCAAAGCTGGGAGGTCAGCCCCGACGGGCTGACCTACACCTTTCACCTGCGCCCGGACGTGAAGTTCCATACCACCGACTACTTCAAGCCCACGCGCGCCCTCAATGCCGACGACGTGCTCTGGACCTTCGAGCGTCCGCTGGACCCGAAGCACCCCTGGCATGCATCGTCCGCACGCGGCTATGCCTACTTCGACGCCATGGGCATGCGCGAACTGATCAAGTCGGTGGAAAAGCTCGACGACCTCACCGTGCGCTTCACCCTGAACCACCCGGAGTCGCCGTTCCTGGCCGACATGGCGATGGACTTCGCCTCCATCTACTCGGCCGAATACGGCGACCAGCTGCTGGCCGCCGGTAAACAAGGGCAGCTCAACAACCTGCCCATCGGCACCGGGCCCTTCGTCTTCAACCGCTACGCCAAGGACGCCCAGGTTCGTTTCCGCGCCAACCCGGACTACTTCGGCGGCAAGCCGAAGATCGACAACCTGATCTTCGCCATCACCCCGGATTCCAACGTCCGGCTGCAGAAGATCCGCCGCAACGAGTGCCAGATCGCGCTCTACCCCAAGCCATCGGACGTCCCCGGTCTGGAGCAGGACAAGAACCTGGCAGTGGACAGCATCGACGCCCTGCTCACGACCTATGTCGCCCTGAACACCCGGCACAAACCGCTGGACGACGTGCGAGTGCGCCAGGCCATCAATCTGGCGTTCGACAAGAAAGCCATGCTGGATGCCGTCTACGGGGCCGGCGCGGCCACGCCGGCCATCAATCCGTACCCCGCCACCCTGCTGGGTTACAACAACGACATCCGGGACTGGCCCCACGATCCAGAGCGCGCCAGGGCGTTGCTCAAGGAAGCGGGCGTGGAGAACCTCAAGCTGACCCTGTTCACCCGCAACGGCAGTTCCTCGACCATCCCCAACGCAGCGCAAATGGCACAGATGCTGCAGTCGGACCTGGCCAAGGTGGGCATCACGCTGGACATCCGCACACTGGAGTTCGGCGAGCTGATCAAGCGCATCAAGGCCGGCGAGCACGATCTCTCGCTCTACGGCGGCTGGGCCGGCGACAACGGCGACCC
This sequence comes from Pseudomonas sp. NPDC086581, assembly GCF_044746165.1. Taxonomy (NCBI): domain Bacteria; kingdom Pseudomonadati; phylum Pseudomonadota; class Gammaproteobacteria; order Pseudomonadales; family Pseudomonadaceae; genus Pseudomonas; species Pseudomonas sp. NPDC086581. The sequence continues at coordinate 28,259 of NZ_JBIVBR010000014.1, forward strand.
GGACAACTTCCTCTCACCCAACCTGAGCTGTGCTGCGGCGAAATCAGGCGAAAACCATGCTTTCTGGTGCGATCAGGGCTTCGAAACGCTGATCCAGGAAGCCCGCCAGACCAGCGACAACGCAAAACGTGCGGAACTTTACAAAAAGGCGACATCCATATTCCACGAGCAGGCCCCATGGATTCCCCTGGCACATCCTAAGCTGTTCAATGTGCGCCGCAGCAATATCTCGGGCTACACCATCAGCCCGCTGACAAAAAACAACTTCGCCGACGTTCAGATCCAGTAACCGGCAAAGTCATAAGAAACCGGCGCCCGTCGTGATCCGACGGGTAGCCGCTCGGTGAGGAGCCCCCAACCATCATGCTCAGTTTCATCGCACGCCGATTCGGTCTGCTGATCCCGACTTTCTTCGGCGTCACCCTGCTGACCTTCGCGCTGATCCGCCTGATTCCGGGCGACCCCGTGGAAGTGATGATGGGTGAACGCCGCGTCGATCCGCAGATGCATGCCGAGGCCATGCACCGCCTGGGGCTCGACAAGCCCCTCTACCAGCAGTACCTCGACTACGTCGGCAACCTCGCCCAAGGCAACCTCGGCGAATCGCTGACCACCCGCGACAGCGTCTGGCACGAGTTCCTCACCCTCTTCCCCGCGACCCTCGAACTGTCCCTGGCCGCCCTGCTGTTCGCCGGCGTCTTCGGGCTGCTCGCCGGGGTGATCGCCGCCTTGAAGCGAGGCTCGCTGTTCGACCACGGGGTGATGACCATCTCCCTGGCCGGCTACTCGATGCCGATTTTCTGGTGGGGCCTGATCCTCATCATGCTGTTCTCCGTATCCCTGGGCTGGACGCCGGTTTCCGGGCGCCTGGACCTGCTCTACGACATCGAGCCGAAGACCGGTTTCATGCTCATCGACACGCTGCTCTCGGATGAGGAAGGCGCCTTCATGGACGCCGTGCGCCACCTGATCCTGCCGGCCATCGTGCTGGGCACCATCCCCCTGGCGGTAATTGCGCGGATGACTCGCTCCTCGATGCTCGAAGTACTGCGCGAGGACTACGTGCGCACCGCCCGCGCCAAGGGCCTGTCGCCGGCCCGCGTGGTGTTCGTGCACGCCCTGCGCAACGCCATGATCCCGGTGCTCACCGTGTTCGGCCTGCAGGTCGGCACGCTGCTCGCCGGTGCGGTACTGACTGAGACCATCTTCTCCTGGCCGGGCATCGGCAAATGGCTGATCGACGCCATCGGCCGCCGCGACTACCCGGTGGTGCAGAACGGCATCCTGCTGGTGGCGACCCTGGTGATCCTGGTGAACTTCATCGTGGACATCCTCTACGGCCTCGCCAACCCACGCATCCGTCATCAACGCTAACCGGAGCCGACGCCATGAATGCCAACGCTAAAGCTCCCGCCAGCGACCCGAGCCTGGTCTATCCGTCCCCGCTGAAAGAATTCTGGCAAGCCTTCTCGCGCAACAAGGGCGCGGTCGGCGGCCTGCTGTTCATGCTGGTCATCGTCTTCTGCGCGCTGTTCGCGCCGTGGGTCGCGCCCCATGACCCGAGCGAGCAGTTCCGCGACTTCCTGCTCACCCCGCCGCTCTGGCTCGAAGGCGGCAACTCGCAGTTCCTGCTGGGCACCGACGAGCTGGGCCGCGACCTGCTCTCGCGCCTCATGCACGGCGCGCGCCTGTCGCTGATGATCGGCCTGACCTCGGTGCTGATCTCGATGATCCCCGGCATCTTCCTCGGCCTGCTCGCCGGCTTCTCGCCGACCCGCCTGGGCCCGGTGATCATGCGCCTGATGGACATCATGCTGGCTCTGCCCTCGCTGCTGCTGGCAGTGGCCATCGTCGCCATCCTCGGCCCAGGCCTGATCAACACCGTGATCGCCATCGCCATCGTCTCGCTGCCGGCCTACGTGCGCCTGACCCGCGCCGCGGTGATGGGCGAGCTGAACCGCGATTACGTCACCGCCTCGCGCCTCGCCGGCGCCGGCACCCTGCGCCTGATGTTCGTCACTGTGCTGCCCAACTGCATGGCGCCGCTGATCGTGCAGGCCACCCTGAGCTTCTCCTCGGCGATCCTCGACGCCGCGGCACTGGGTTTCCTCGGCCTGGGCGTGCAACCGCCGACGCCCGAGTGGGGCACCATGCTGGCCTCCGCGCGCGACTACATCGAGCGCGCCTGGTGGGTCGTCTCGCTGCCCGGCCTGACCATCCTGCTCAGCGTGCTGGCAATCAACCTGATGGGCGACGGCCTGCGCGATGCGCTGGACCCGAAGCTGAAGAACGCGGCGTGAGGACAGTGACCATGCACAGCCTCAAGATCGCCAACGACAACAAGAAAAGCCTGATGGAGACCGCCGTATGAGCCTCCTCGACCTGCGCAATCTTTCGGTCCGCTTCGGCGACCGCAACGCCATCCCGGTAGTGGACGGCCTCGACCTCTCGGTGGACAAGGGCGAAGTCCTGGCCATCGTCGGCGAATCCGGCTCCGGCAAGTCGGTGACCATGATGGCCCTGATGGGCCTGATCGACGCCCCCGGCATCATCACTGCCGACACCATGCAGTTCGACGGCACCGACATGCTCCGCCTGAAGGGCCGAGAGCGGCGGCGCATCGTCGGCAAGGACATCGCCATGGTCTTCCAGGACCCGATGACCGCCCTCAACCCCAGCTTCACCGTCGGCTACCAGATCGAGGAAGTGCTCAAGCTGCACCTCGGCCTGCGCGGCAAGGCCCTGCGCCAGCGCGCCCTGGAACTGCTCGAACGGGTGGAAATCCCCGGCGCTGCGCAGCGTCTGGATGCCTACCCGCACCAGCTGTCCGGCGGCATGAGCCAACGCGTCGCCATCGCCATGGCAATCGCCGGCGAGCCCAAGCTGCTGATCGCCGACGAGCCCACCACCGCGCTGGACGTGACTATCCAGGCGCAGATCATGGAGCTGCTGCTGAACCTGCAGCGCGACCAGGGGATGGCGCTGATCCTGATTACCCACGACCTCGCCGTGGTCGCCGAGACCGCCCAGCGCGTCTGCGTGATGTACGCCGGGCAAGCGGTGGAGATCGGCGAGGTGCCGGCGCTGTTCGACCTGCCGACGCACCCGTACACCGAGGCGCTGCTCAAGGCGATCCCCGAGCACAGCGCTGGCGAGGAACGCCTGGCCACCCTGCCCGGCATCGTCCCCGGCAAGTACGACCGTCCGCAGGGCTGCCTGCTGTCGCCGCGCTGCCCCTACGTGCAGGACAACTGCCGCAGCGTGCGCCCGGCCCTCGAAGCCCATGAGCGCGGCGCCGTGCGCTGCTTCTACCCGCTCAACCTGAACACCGAGGTGGCCCGATGAGCGCCGTCCTGACCGCCCGCGACCTGACCCGTCACTACGAAATCTCCCAGGGCCTGTTCAAGCCGCACGCCCTGGTCCGCGCGCTGAATGGTGTGTCCTTCGAGCTGCAGGCCGGCAAGACCCTCGCCGTGGTCGGCGAATCCGGCTGCGGCAAGTCCACCCTCGCCCGAGCGCTGACCCTGATCGAAGAACCCACCTCCGGCTCCCTGCAGATCGCCGGCCACGAGGTGAAAGGCGCCGACCACGACACCCGCAAGCAACTGCGCCGCGACGTGCAGATGGTCTTCCAGAACCCCTACGCCTCGCTCAACCCGCGGCAGAAGATCGGTGACCAACTGGCCGAGCCGCTGGTCATCAACACCAACCTGTCCCGCGCCGAACGCCGCGAGCGCGTGCAGGCGATGATGAAGCAGGTCGGCCTGCGCCCCGAACATTACCAGCGCTACCCGCACATGTTCTCCGGCGGCCAGCGCCAGCGCATCGCTCTGGCCCGCGCCATGATGCTGCGGCCCAAGGTGCTGGTGGCGGACGAACCGACCTCGGCGCTGGACGTGTCGATCCAGGCGCAGGTGCTCAACCTGTTCATGGACCTGCAGCAGGAGTTCGGCACCGCCTACGTGTTCATCTCCCACAACCTCGCCGTGGTCCGCCACGTGGCCGACGACGTGCTGGTGATGTACCTCGGCCGCCCAGCGGAAATGGGTCCGGCGGACAAGCTCTACGAGCGTCCGCTGCACCCCTATACCCAGGCGCTGCTGTCGGCGACCCCGGCCATCCACCCCGATCCGGACAAGCCCAAGATCAAGATCCAGGGCGAGCTCCCCAACCCGCTCAACCCGCCCAGCGGCTGCGCCTTCCACAAGCGCTGCCCCTATGCGACCGAGCGCTGCAGAACCGAGGTGCCGGAGCTGCGCCTGCTCGATGAGCGCCAGGTGGCCTGCCACCATGCTGAGCAGTTCCTGAACTGATACGAAACGGGCCGGTCATAGGCCGGCCCCTCTTTCGGAAACAGCCGCGTCCTACAACGCAGCCGGAACAGGCCTATCGCCTGAGCCAGACAATCCCGCCAGGGTGGCACCCCGCCACCGCCTGCACGCCGTGGCCGTTATCCACAGGGCCACGATCTTCCATGCTGCTGTTCTACCTCCTGCTCATCCTCGTCACCGCCATCGTCGCCAACGTGCAACTGCACAGGTGGAAACGTCAGCGTCGGATGGACGTTCGCGCAGCCGTGAAATCGCGGAAGAAACCGGCGCCGAAGAAGAAGGCGCCAGCGGAGGAAGTCGATCTTGACGAGATCGACTGGGACGGACTCGACCAGGAAGAACTGGATTTCAGCGCGCCGCCCGCTCCTGTTCGTACCAGGGCCCCCACGCAGCCGCCAGCCGAGGCCAAGCCGAAAGTCGAACCGCAGGACGAATTCTTCGCCCTGGAACGGGCACTGCCACCGGGACAACTGACGGCCGCCCAGCGCGACGAAGCCATGGCGCATTTGCTCAAGACCAGCCTGCACATCCCCACTCCGGAACCCGGCGAGAAGCATGTGGTGCTGGACATGGACGGCGGCAGCTATGTGCCGGTCGCCACGCACCCGGCAGCAGCGGCCATCGCCCTCGGGCATCTCGCCGAGAGCCTGCAACAACGCAAGGGCGCACAACTGCTGCGTGAGTTGCGCGGCAAGGACCTGGGCCTGCTGGTGGTCGCGCGCAACCCGCAGAAACCCTCGGTGGCGCGGCTGTGGAAAATCCAGCCGGAAGACCTCTGATCCGCGCTTCTACAAATCGCGGATCAGCGCCAGCCGCACACCAAACCCCAGCAGAATGCCGCCGAAGCCCCACTGCTGAACACGCTGCATCGTCCGGTGCCGCGCCAGCCAGCGCCCCATGCGCTCGCCACTGACGGCGTAGAAGCTGTCGAACCCCAGCCCGACCACCACCAGCACGCCGCCCAGCAGCGCGAACTGCAACGCCAGTGGGCCGTTCTGCGGATGGATAAACTGCGGCAACAGCACCGAACAAAACAGCAGCGCCTTGGGGTTGAGCAGATTGGTCAGCAGGCCCCGGCGAAAGGCGCGCCGATAGCTGACTGTGGATAACCCAGCCGCGCCGGTCGCCACCGGCAAACCCACCGGCGTGCGCAGCAGTTGCAGGCCGATCCACGCGAGGTAGAGACCGCCACCGATGCGTACCACATCGAGGGTCCATGGCGCGGTGCGAAACAGCAGCGCCAGTCCTGTCGCCGCCAGCGCGACGTGGCAGCCACGGGCCAGCCCGAGACCCAGGGCGGTTGCCAGGGCAGCACAGCGACCGTCGCGGGCACCGGTGTGCAGCAGGAGAATCATGTCCGGCCCCGGCAGCAGGTAGACCATCGCCAGGGCCAGCAGGAAGACGCCGATATCCACAAGAGCCACTCCAGATAAGTCATTGCGGATAGGGATTCTATGCCTGAAGGCCGAGGCAGGTGCTTGCGTATTCAGCCAGCCTGACGCTAACAATTGGCATACTCTGCCAGTCTCAAGCTCAAACACTAGCCACTCATGCCAAACCCAAGACTAGACGCCTACGACCACCGCATCCTCGCCGCCCTGCAGCGCGATGGCCGGCTGACCAACGTGCAGCTCGCCGAGGAGATCGGCCTCTCACCCTCCCCCTGCCTGCGCCGGGTGCGCCTGCTGGAAGAAGCCGGGATGATCCGTGGCTACCATGCCGAATTGGGCCGCGACGAAGTCGGCCTCGGGCTGACCGTGTTCGTCGGGGTGAAGGTGGAGCGCCACAGCGACACCAGCGCCGCCGCCTTCCGCCAGGCCGTGATCGACCTGCCGGAAGTCATCTCGGTGCATCTGGTCAGCGGCGAGTCGGACTTCCTCCTGCAAGTGGTGCTGCCGGACCTGCGCGCCTACGAGCAGTTCCTCACCGGCACCCTGCTCAAGCTGCCGGGCGTCAGCGACATCCGCAGCAACTTCGCCATCCAGACGGTGAAGGAGTCGGCACCGCTGCCGCTGCGCCACCTGCCGAAATAGCAGGATTGCGCGCGGGCGACCGTGCGCCTATCATTCGCCACCTTCCCATCCACCGACAGCAAAGGAGAGACATCATGCAAGCACTGATCACCCTTTGCAGGTCGCGTCTGGCGTAATCGCTTCCCCGCCGCCCCTTTGGCGGCATTGCATTGCCCGGCTCCGGCCTGCCCCCATCCTCTTTTTCGTTTCATTCCTCATGGGATTGGACAATGGGCAATTGCATCCAAAATCTGTCCGACGGCATCACCCTGATCGCCGCGGACGACACCTGGATCGAAGGTAAAGCGATCCAGCAACTTGAAACCACCGCCCGCCTGCCGGGCATGCAGCGTGTCGCCGGCATGCCGGACCTGCACCCTGGTCGCGGCTACCCGATCGGCGCGGCGTTCTTTTCCACCGGCCGCCTGTACCCGGCGCTGGTGGGCAACGACATCGGCTGCGGCATGGCGCTGTGGCGCACCGATATCGCCACCGCCAAACTGAACCTGGACAAGCTGGAAAAGCGCCTGGGCAACCTCGACGGCCCGCTGGACGACGACTGGAGCGAGCGCATTGCAAGCTTCGGCCTGCCGCCCTGCGGTCACGAGCATTCGCTGGGCACGATCGGCGGCGGCAACCACTTCGCCGAGTTGCAGCAACTCGATCAGCTCTACGACGAAGTCGCCGTCGAAGCCCTCGACGTCGACCGCCGTCACCTGCTCCTGCTGGTGCACAGCGGCTCGCGTGGCCTGGGCGAAGCCATCCTGCGCGAGCAGGTTGATCGCTTCAGCCACCAGGGCCTGGAACAAGGCACCGACGAGTGCGCGCACTACCTCGCACGCCACGACGGCGCACTGCGTTTCGCCGAAGCCAACCGCCAACTGATCGCCCTGCGCATGCTCGACCGCCTGCGGGCGGACGGTGCGCAGGTGCTGGACGTGAACCACAACCTCGTCAGCCCGGCGCGGGTCGACGGCGTCGACGGCTGGCTGCATCGCAAGGGCGCGACGCCGGCGGATCGCGGGGTGATGGTCATCCCCGGCTCCCGTGGCGACTACAGCTACCTGGTGGAACCGATCGCCGATCCTCGCAGCCTCTTCTCCCTCGCCCACGGCGCGGGGCGCAAGTGGATGCGCAGCGAGTGCAAGGACCGTCTCTCGGCGCGCTACCGCGTCGAGCAACTGGCCCGTACAGCGCTGGGCAGCCGGGTGATCTGCGGCGATCGCGGACTGATCTACGAGGAGGCACCGGAAGCCTACAAGGCCATCGACTCGGTGGTCGGTGCGTTGCGTGAAGCAGGGTTGCTGCGGGTGCTGGCGCGGCTGAAGCCGGTGCTGACCTACAAGACCCGCGGGGAGTGCTGCTGATGATCCTGCTGCAACTTTCCGCCGCTCAGGGCCCGGACGAATGCGCCTTCGTCGTGGCCAAGGCCCTGCAGCGTCTGCTACGCGAGGCCGAGGCCAACGGTGTCGAGGTGCGCGTGATCGAGGAAGAAGCCGGCCCGCGCCGCGGCACCCTGCTCTCGGTGTTGCTGGCGCTGGAAGGCGACTCGGCGGCGGCGCTGGCCGAGGACTGGAGCGGCACCCTGCAATGGGTCTGCGCCAGCCCTTACCGGCCCAACCACGGGCGCAAGAACTGGTACCTCGGCGGCGCGCGCTTCAGCGCGCCGCCGGCCAGCCTCGAAGGTGAAGTGCGCTTCGAGACGCTGCGTTCCTCCGGCCCCGGCGGGCAGCACGTCAACACCACCGACTCGGCGGTACGCGCTACCCACGTAGCCAGCGGCCTGAGCGTGAAGGTGCAGAGCGAACGCAGCCAGCACGCCAACAAGCGTCTGGCATTGCTGCTGATCGCCCGCAAGCTGGAGGAACGCGCGGAGCAGGCAAGCAGCGCGCTGCGCGCCGAACGCCGGCTGGTGCATCACCACTTGGAACGCGGCAATCCGCGCCGGGTGTTTCGCGGTGAACGCTTCGAGGGCTGATATCAGCCTGAGAAGAACCGCAGGAACGCGCGCAGGTCCGCCTGCGTCTGTTCCACGCTTGCTCGAACGAATTGCACTTCGCTGTGCGCCGGGCACTGCGCCAGTCGACCGATGTCCAGCGGGTGCAGCACGCCCAGCAGCGGGTAGCCGCCCATGCTCTGGCGGTCGGCCAGCAGGACAATCGGCTGGCCATCCGGCGGCACCTGGATGGCGCCCTCCACTATCCCCAACGACCATTGCCGGCGAGGCGCGCTCAGCGCTTCGCCGCGCAGTCGCACGCCCATGCGGTCGGATTGCGGGCTGACCTGCCAACGCTGCTTGAAGAAAGCCTGACGCTGTTCCTCGCTGAAGGCATCCGGGCCGGGTAGCACGCGCAAGGTCGGGGCCTCGCGGTAGTCCGGCCGATAAGGCCAGGGCACGCTGGCGCCACGAGTGAAACGTTTGTCATGGGCCGCACATTCCAGCAGATCGTCGTCGGCGAGCGGCCGGCCATTGCCGGTAAGACCGCCGAGTTTTTCCCGCATCTGGGTCGCGACGCTGCCCAGTATGGGCTCCACTTCGAAGCCTCCGGCAGCGGCGAGATAAGCCCGTTGTCCAGTCCGAGCGAAGCTCAGCTTCAGACGCTGCCCACCTCGCACTCGAAAACGCGACCAACCCGGCAGCAGCCCACCATCGAGCGTCGCCGGCAACTCGGCGCCGGTCAGCGCCAGCCAGGTGTCCGCCTGCACTTCCAGCTCCACCCCGCCCAGCGCGATTTCCAGTAAAGGTGCGCCGGGCGTATTGCCGAGGAGGCGATTGGCCCAGGCCGCCGCGTGTTTATCCACAGGGCCGCCGGGCGATACACCCAGGTGCTGCCAGCCCCGTCGGCCGGCGTCCTGCAGCAGACACAGCGGGCCGCAGGCGACGATTTTCAGGCTCATGGCTCGCCCCCGGCCGCGCGATAAGCCGTCTCATCGATGGACACGAAGCGCACGCGATCTCCCACCGCCAACGGGCAAGGCGGTTGCCGGTGCGGATCGAACAGGCGTTGCGCGGTGCGTCCGAGCAGATGCCAGCCCCCGGGCGAGGCCTGTGGATAAACTGCCGTCTGCCGTTCGGCGATAGCCAGGCTGCCGGCGGGCACGTGCGTGCGCGGCGTGGCCCGGCGCGGCAGGTCAAGGCGTTCGTCCAGTTCACCGAGGTAAGCGAAGCCTGGAGAGAAGCCGATGGCGCCGACGCGATAGTCGCGGCCGGCGTGCAGGTCGATCACCTGAGCAGAAGTCAGCCCGCAGAGCCGGGCGACATCGCTGAGGTCTTCGCCGGCATACCACACGGCGATTTCATGCAGCCGCCCGGCGTCGTTCGCCTGGAAGCCGCCGGGCCAGTCCGCCAACGTAGCCTGCACGCGGCTTTGTAACTGCGGCAGGTCGATGCACATCAAGTCGTAGTGCAGCAACAGCGTGGTCCAGCCGGGGACGCAATCCGTCAGCGCCGTCCCCAGTTCGGCGCGCAGGCGCTCGGCCAGTCGGGCGATGCGCAGCGGCAGCGCATCGTCGGGCTGCTCCGCGAGGGTGATCAGCAGCGCCGTGGCGCCGAAGGCCTCGACGCGAATCATGCCTGGTCCAGCAGGCCACGCAGGCGCCGCAGCACCGCCAGGGATTCGGGGTTATCACCATGCACGCAGAGGCTGTCGGCGCGCAGGCGCAGTGGATTGCCGTCGATATCCGGGAAAGGCTCGCCACGGGCGATGGCCAGGGCCTGGTCGAGGATGCGCTGCGGCTCGTGGTGCACAGCGTTGGCCAGCCGGCGCGGGGCGAGCTGGCCATCGGGCAGGTAGGCGCGGTCGGCGAAGGCTTCGAACATCAGCGGCACGTCGGCGGCGTCAGCCAGTTGCAGCTCGCGATTGTTGTCGGCCAGGGCCAGCACCATCAGCGGCAGGCGCTTGCGGTAGGCGGCGCAGGCATCGAGCACCGCGGCAAGCAGCGCGTCATCGCGCACCAGGTCGTTGTACAGCGCGCCATGGGGCTTCACGTAGGCCACCTGGGTGCCGGCGGCGCGGCAGAAGGCGTCCAGCGCACCGATCTGGTACAGCACCAGCGCGTGGACTTCCTCGGGCGAACAGCTCATGTGCCGGCGGCCGAAGCCGGCCAGGTCCGGGTAGGCGGGGTGTGCGCCGATGCTGACGCCCTGCTCCACCGCCAGACGGACGGTGCGCTGCATGGTCAAGGGGTCGCCCGCATGGTAGCCACAGGCGAGGTTGGCCTGGTCGATCAGCGGCATGGCGTGGGTGTCATCGCCCATGCGCCAGGCGCCAAAGCTTTCGCCCATGTCGCAGTTGAGCAGGACTCGCGTGCTGCGCTCGGTCATCGGTCTCGCCATCCTTCTGGATTTCCTACAGGGTAAAGCACCGGCTGGCCTTTGGCCTTCGGAGAATACTCAGTCACATTCAGGAGGAGTACTATCCCCGCTCTGTAGATGTGGGAACTCCTCCGGAATGATCAAAGCCGCCATTCTGGCCGCCTTCGGCCTGAGCATCGTTTATGTCCACCTGCGTGGGCGGGTGCGCCACAAGTTCACGCGCCAGCTGAGCGACCACTCCAGCTTCCTGGCGCCGATCAACTGCCTCATGTACCTGTTCTCCAGGGTACCCAGCCGCCCGTACCTGGCCACCGACGAATTCCCCGAGATGCGCCTGCTTGCCGAGAACTGGGAAGCCATCCGCAGCGAAGCCCTGCACCTGCGCGACGCCGGCAGCATCAAGCGCTCCGACCAGCTCAACGACGTGGGTTTCAACTCCTTCTTCAAGACCGGCTGGAAGCGCTTCTACCTGAAGTGGTACGACGACAGCCACCCGTCCGCCGACGCGCTGTGCCCGAAGACCACCGAGCTGCTGCGGCAGATTCCGTCGGTGAAGGCGGCGATGTTCGCCGAGCTGCCGCCGGGCTCGCGCCTGGTCCGCCACCGCGATCCCTACGCCGGTTCGCTGCGCTACCACCTGGGCCTGCTGACGCCCAATGATCCGGGCTGCTTCATCGAAGTGGACGGCGAGCGCTACCACTGGCGCGACGGCGAGGCGGTAGTGTTCGACGAGACCTATATCCACTACGCCGAGAACACTACGGACCACGACCGGGTGATCCTCTTCTGCGACATCGAGCGGCCGCTGAAATACGGCTGGGTGACGGCGTTCAACCGCTGGTTCAGCCGCAACGTAATGGCCGCGGCGGCCTCACCCAACGACGCAGGCGACAAGACCGGCGGCATCAACCGCGCCTTCGCTTCGCTGTACAAGATCCGCCTGCAGGGCAAGGCCCTGAAGAAGCGCAACCGCAAGCTGTATTACCTGCAGAAGTGGGGCTTCTTTGCGGCGGTGCTGGCACTGTTCTTATGGATATGAGCCGCGCCTGAAATCAAAAAGGCCTCCGCATTCGCGGGGGCCTTTTTGATTGCGGACCGTTCAAGACATCGTGGACCGATCCGTTTGCAGGTGCATCGCTGGCCGCGCAATCCGCAGGTACCGGCGACGGCGGTGCGGAACGCCAACGCCGGCGGTGCCGGCGGGTCGCGGGCATGGCCCGCTACAGGTTCAGGCCAGCGCGGTGGGCTCCCCCTGACGCAGGATCAATAGACATCGCGGCGGTAGCGCCCGCTCTCCAGCAGCGCCTCGACCTCGGCGTCGCCCAGCATCTCGCGCAGGGCGCGGTCCACGCCTTCGGCCATGCCCTGCAGGCTGCCGCAGACGTAGATCGCCGCGCCGTCGTCGAGCCACTGGGCGAGGACTTCGCCGCTGGCACGCAGGCGGTCCTGCACGTAGACCTTCTCAGCCTGATCGCGAGAGAAAGCAACATCCAGGCGTTGCAGTTCACCGCGCGCCAGCAAGCCTTCCAGCTCCGCGCGGCAGTAGAAGTCGTGGGCGATGTTGCGCTCGCCAAACAGCAACCAGTTGCGCGAACGGCCCTCGGCCACACTCGCCTGCAGCAGTGCGCGCAGGCCGGCGATACCGGTGCCGTTGCCGATCAGGATCAGCGGGCGATCCTCCTCGGTCAGGTGGAAGCTGCGGTTGCGCCGCAGGCGCAGCAGCAGGCTGCCGCCCTCGGGCAGGTACTCGGTCAGCCAGCCGGAACAGATGCCCAGCGAGCCGTCGGTGTGCTGCTCCTGACGGACGATCAGCTCCAGGGCGCCTGCGCTGCGCAACGAGGCGATGGAGTACTGGCGCACCGAGAGCTTGATCAGCGCGTCGTAAACCGCTTGGCCGTGCTGGCCGACCAGGTGTTCGAGGTTGCCCGGCAGCAGGCAGCCGGCCAGGGCGTCCCTCAATGGCAGGGCCAGGCCATCGGCCTGTATCTGGGCGGTACCATCCAGACCGAGGCGTTCGAGCCATCGGGCAACGAGGAAGTCCGGTTGGCGCGGAACGATTTCCACCAGGTCGCCAGCGGACCAGTCGATCTGCGAATCGCTCAGCGCGGTGAGGCGCAGCAGCCAGGTGGATTCGCCCTGGCTGCCAGGGTTGAGGTGCTCGCGACCACTCAGCGTCCAGACCTCGAAAGCTGGTGCAGTGAACGCGACTTGCGGCGCAGCGCCGGAAAGTTCGCCCAGACGGACCTGCCAGGCGTGCAGCGCAGCGGCATCACCGTTGTCCACTTCCACGCCGTCGAACAGCGGGCGCGCGCCCTGTCCTTGCAGCCAGCCCTGCATGCGTCGGGCGAAGCCGCAGAAGTGTTCGTACTGGCGGTCGCCCAAGGCCAGGATGGCGAAGCGCAGGTCGTTGAGCCCGAGGGTCTGCCCAAGCAGTTGGCGTTCGAAGCCACGGGCGCTGTCCGGTGCCTCGCCCTCGCCGAAGGTGCTGACCACGAACAGCGCGTTGCGGGTCTGCTCCAGCTGCGCACGATCCAGCTTGCCCAGCGGCTCGACACGCACCGGCAGGCCGGCGGCCTGCAGCTGGCCGGCGCTCTGCCACGCCAGTTGCTCGGCGAAGCCGCTCTGGCTGGCGTAGCCCACCAGCCAGGAGTCGGCGCCACCGGCGTTGTGGTCCAGTTCGCCACGGGCGGCCTGCGCGGCGCGCTTCTTGCGGCGGCGGTCGAGATAAAGCAGCCAGCCGGTGATGAAGAACAGCGGCATGGCGAGGCTGGCAAGCATCATCAGGATGCGCCCGGTAAGGCCGAAGTAGCTGCCCACGTGCAGGGCGTAGACGCTGGTGAGCAGTTGCTTGCCGGCGCTGCTGTCGTTGTAGCGACGGTGCTTGAGCAGCTTGCCGCTGGCCGGGTCGATGGTCATCTCGTTGAAGGCGCGCTCGTGGGCGGCGTCATCGAGGAGATAGAATACGGTGGCCGGCTGGCCCTTCACCGGCGGCAGGCGCAGGTTGTAGGCGGTCATGGCGGCGCCCCCGGTCTGCTGGATGGTGTTCCAGATGGCGGCGGCGTCCACCACCGGCGGCGGGCCTTCCGGCGCCGGGCCGCGTTTGCCGCCGCCGCGCTGGCCGCCCTTGGCCTGGCCGGCGGGGGCATCGTCGAGCAGCTTGAACAGGCCGTTGCGGTACCACTCGTAGGACCAGTACAGGCCGGTCAGCGAGGCCAGGAGATAGAACACCAGGCACCAGGTTCCGGCGACGGCGTGCAGGTCCCAATTGAAGGCGCGGCCCTTCTTGCGCCAGTCGAAGGTCAGCCAGGTGCGCCAGCTCAGCGCCTTGCGCGGCCAGCGCAGGTAGAGCCCGGAGAGGCAGAAGAAGATCAGGATCAGGGTGCAGGCGCCCGTGATCTTCTGCCCGGTTTCGCCGGCAGCGAGGAAGCGGTGCAGTTGCATGACGAACTGGAAGGCGCCCTCGCCCACGGGCGCGGGCAGCGCCCGGGCGGTGTACGGGTCGACATAGCGCGATTCGCCACGGCGCTGGCCCGGTGGCGGGGTGAAGAAAATGCGTGCGGACTCAACGCCTTCGGTCTTGAGCCAGAGGAAGGAAACCTTCTTGCCCGGCTCGGCGCTCTCCACCCGGCGGATCAGTTCGTCCATCGGCAGCACGGCTTCGGCGCGCTTTTCCACCACCAGACTCTCGGGGTTGATGGCGCGAAGGATTTCATCCTGGAACGACAGCATCGCCCCGGTGATGCCCATCAGCGCCAGCACCAGACCTGCGCTGATACCGAACAGCCAATGCAACTGGAACAGGACTTTCTTCAACACCGCGGCTTCACCTTAGGACACCCATCACGCAGGGCGGCATTTTAATGAGAATGGCTCGCAAACGCAGCCGATTTAACAATCTTTACTCTGGCCGGACCTTCGCCGAAGAGGCCCCTGCCCCCGGACAAAGAAAAGCCCCGGCCGAGGAGCATCGGCCGGGGCGGGTCGCCAGATGCGCCCCCTTAGAAGTGCAGGTTGACGCCCAGCAGCGCGGTGCGGCCGGGGGCCACGTGCGCCATGTGGGTGCTGAAGACCTGGTCGAAGTAGCGCTTGTCGGTCAGGTTCTGCACGTTGAGCTGCAGATCGACGTTCTTGCTGATCACGTACTTGGCCATGGCGTCGTAGCGCCAGTAGGACGGGATCATGGTGCTGTTGGCGGTGTTGCCGAACTGCTCGTCGACGTAGGTGGCGCCGCCGCCCACGGTGAAGTTCTGCAGCACATCGTAGGTCGACCAGAGGGTGAAGTTGTTCTGCGCCGTCTGCGGCATGCGATTGCCTTCGTCGCTGGCCACGCTGGACTTGAGGATCTCGCTGTCCAGGTAGGTGTAGCCACCGAAGACCTTCCACTTGGGTGTCAGTGCACCGCTGAAGCCCAGCTCGACGCCCTGCACGCGCTGCTCACCATCGAGCACCTGCACGGTGGAGTCATCCGGCGAGGCGACGCGGGCGTTGGTCTTGTCGGTGCGGAAGATCGCCGCGTTGAGCGACAGCGCTTCGTCGAAGAACGCCCACTTGGTGCCGATCTCGTAGTTGCGGTTGCGCTCCGGATCAAGGTTGGCATTGGCCAGCGCCAAGTCGCCGCCACCTTCACCGGCGGTCTCGCCGCTGGGGTTGCTGGAAGTGGACCAGGCGGCGTAGACGCTGCCGTTGGGCGCTGGTTTGTAGACCACGCCGAGCTGGTAGTTCCAGAAATGCGAGTTGTTCTGACGGTCGAAATCGCCGGCGGGCGAGCCACGGCCGCCGGTGGAGTAGCCACTGGAGCGAGTCTCGAAGTCGTCGTAGCGCAGGCCGAGGTTGAGGTCCCACTGCTCGCTGAGCTTGAGGGTGTCGAACACATAGGCCGAGGCGGTCTTGGTGTCGGTGTCGGTGAAGGCGGCGCTGTCGGTGATGCGGCCGGTCCAGTGGTCGCCCGGCGTCGGCTTGTTCAGGCTGGTGCAGTCGCCGCTGGCGATCAGCGACGGCGTGCAGAGGTTGCCAGCGCCACCGCCTGGGGTGATCACATAGGGACGGTTGTGCACGTCCTCGTAGCTGAACTCCATGCCGGTCACCAGGGTGTGGCCGATGAAGCCGGTATCGAAGGTGGACTTCAGGTCGGTCTGGTTGACCCAACCCTTGGAGGTGGAGTTGCGGTTCTTCGAGGAGCGATACACCAGCCCGTTGGCGACGTTGCCGCGACTGTCGTCGGGGTTGGTGGCGATGTAATCGAGGGTGGTGCGCACCAGGCGGAAGCTGTTGGACAGGGTCAGGTTGTCGTTCAGGTCGTGCTCGATACGGAAGGTACCGGTATCGGTGGTGCTCTTGCGGTAGTCGCGGTCGTTCAGGCCGTAGAAGTTGCTCTTGTCGACCGACACCGGCTTGCTCGGGTTGCGCTCGCTGCGCCCGGCCAGGGTCAGCGGGATGCCGTAGTCAGGCATGTCGTCGGTGGACAGATGGTAGTAGGACAGCGTCGCGCGGGTCGGCGTGTCGAAGCCGAAGGTGACGGTCGGCGCGACGCCCCAGCGGCTGACGTTGACCTCATCTCGACCGGCGACGTTGGCATCGTGCTTCATCAGGTTCAGGCGGAAGGCCGCGTTGTCGCCCAGGCGGTGGTTGACGTCCAGCGTGGTACGGCGGGTCTGGTCGGTGCCCAGCACGACGCTGGCGTCGTTGAAGTCGGCCTGCTTGGCGGTCTTGCTGATCAGGTTCAGGCTGCCCCCGGTGGAGCCGGCGCCGGTGTAGGCCGAGCCCGGGCCCTTGCTGACTTCGATCTGCTCGATATTGAAAATCTCGCGGGTCTGCGAAGCCACGTCGCGCATGCCGTCGAGGAAGGTGTCGCTCTCGGCGTTGAAGCCACGGATGAACGGACGGTCTCCCGCCGGATTGCCGCCCTCGCCAGCGCCAAAGGTGATGCCGGGCGTGGTGCGCAGGGCGTCCTGGAGGGTCAGCGCGCCGGTGTCCTTGATCACCTGCTGCGGGATCACGGTCACAGTCTTGGGCGTCTCCAACAGCGGCGCGGTGTACTTCTCGTTGGAAGATTTCTCGACGTTGTAGGTCGTCGGGTCCTGCTGCTGGGTGCCCAACACGGTGTCGGCGTCCAAAGACAGCACGTCCTCGCCGGACTGCTTCGGCGACGCCTCGGCGGCGTGGGCCAGATGAGTGCCCGACATGGCGCTGATCGCCACGCCGACAGCGCTGACTAGAAGGCGCGGCTTGCTGCCGGTGAACTCGGTGGATTGACGCGACATCGAAACTCCCTCCCCAGGGGTTCATGAAGGCCGCGCAATTTATTGCAATTGAGAATTTGTATCAATTCACATTCATTACCATACGCACATGATTTACAACTTTTACACTTTCGCCCTGTCGGAAGCAGGGGTATGGCGGTTGTACCGGAATGTTGCAAATTATTATCATTGGCAAATTATCGAATCAGATGGAACCGGCCCATGCTGCTGCACATCCCTGGCGTGTTCACCCGCGATGAGGTGACGCGCATCCGCGCCGCCCTGGAACAGGCCGAATGGGGCGATGGCAAGGTCACCGCCGGCTACCAGTCGTCCCGCGCCAAGCACAACCTGCAACTGCCGCAGGACCACCCGCTGGCCCGCGAGATCGGCGAGGCCATGCTGCAACGCCTATGGAACAACCCGCTGTTCCAGTCGGCCGCGCTACCGAACAAGGTCTTCCCCCCGCTGTTCAACTGCTACACCGGTGGCGGCTCGTTCGACTTCCACATCGACAACGCCGTGCGCGACACCCAGGGCGGCCGCGAGCGCGTGCGCACCGATGTCTCCTCGACCCTGTTCTTCAGCGACCCACAGGACTACGACGGCGGCGAACTGGTGATCCAGGACACCTACGGCACCCAGCAGGTCAAGCTGCCGGCCGGCGACCTGGTGCTCTACCCCGCCACCAGCCTGCACAAGGTCAACCCGGTGACCCGTGGCGCCCGCATCGCCTCGTTCTTCTGGACCCAGAGCCTGGTGCGCGAGGACAGCCAGCGCGCCCTGCTGTTCCAGATGGACCAGTCGATCCAGGCGCTGACCCGCGACGTGCCGGACCATCCGGCGCTGATCGAGCTGACCGGCACCTACCACAACCTGCTGCGCCGCTGGGTGGACGTCTGACCCGCCATGAGTTTCGTCCTGCGTCGCACCGAAGAAATCAACGTCGAAGACCTCACCGGCCAGCTTGCCGATGACCCGCGACAGACCGCCCGCCTGATCGTGACCGGCGCCCGCGAGGGTGACCTCGAAGCCCAGGCATTGCTTGGTCAGATCCTCCTCGACGGCCACGGCATCAAGCAGGATGTCGACCTCGCCCTGACCTGGTTCGGCATTGCCGCCGAGCGCGGCCACGCCATGGCGCGCAACATGCTCGGCCGCTGCCTGGAGCATGGTTGGGGCTGCGCGAAGGACGAGGCCGGCGCCGCCCGTCATTACGCCATCGCTGCGCAGCAGAAACTCGATTGGGCGATGTACAACCTCGCCAACCTGCTCTCCACCGGCCGTGGCGTGGAACGCGACGACGCCCGCGCACTGGCGCTGTACCAGAGCGCAGCGACGCTGGGTCACGCCAAGTCGATGAACCTGGTCGGGCGCTTCCACGAGGAGGGCCTGGTGGTGCCGCGCGACCTGGAGACGGCGCGCCAGTGGTACCGTCGATCGGCCGAGGCCGGCGACTTCCGTGGTCAGTTCAGCCACGCTTCGGTGCTCGCCGAGCGCGGCGACCTGCCAGCCGCGCGCATCTGGCTGGAACGCGCGCTGGAAGGCGGCAACCTCAACTTCCTGCGCGTGGCCCGCCACCAACTCGCCGCCTCCATGCCGCCGCGCCTACGCGAGCTGACCCTGGCCTACTTCCAGCGCGCCGCCGAACTGGGCGACGAGTCGGACCTGCGTCACCTCGCCGAGCAGATGGGCGTCGCCTGACGCCCCTTGACGTAATTTTCACGCCCGCTTTGCTAGCTTCGCCGGCTACCCTGGCTGCCGGAGTGTTCGGCAGCCGCCACGTAACGACGAGGCGCAAGTGTCGAACACCACATCCCCCGTAGCGCGCAAACGCGTGGACTGGGCCGCCCTGGGCTGGCTCCTGCTGTTCTTCTGGTATTTCTCCGGCGTTACCCAGGCGCTGATCCTGTTCAGCGGCACCACCGGCTTTGCCGGTTTCCGCGACGCATTCTTCCTCAGCAGCCTGTGGCTCGCACCGCCGCTGCTGCTGCCGCGCTTCACCAAGGGTATCGCCGCCGTCATCGGCCTGGTGCTCTGGGGCGCCTCGCTGGTGGGCCTGAGCTACTTCGGCATCTACAAGCAGGAGTTCTCGCAGAGCGTCATCTTCGTGATGTTCGAGTCGAACACCGCCGAAGCCGGCGAGTACTTCAGCCAGTACTTCAGCCTCTGGCTGTGCCTGGCGCTGCTGGCCTACAGCGTGGTCGCCGTGGTGCTGTGGAAGCGCATTCGCCCGATCAGCATGCCGGCCTATGCCCGCGTGCCGCTGGCCGTGCTGCTGGTCGTGCTGAACCTGTTCTACCCCTTCTACAAGCAGATGGTCACCCAGGAGCGTACCTTCGCTCAGGCGCTGGAAAAGGTGCAGTCGCGCATGGAGCCGGCGGTGCCGTGGCAACTGGTGGTGGGCTACGTCCAGTACCGCCAGCAGCTGGACAATATGCAGAAGCTGCTGCAACAGAACGCCTCCCTGCCGCCCCTGCAGAACCTCAAGGACAGCAGCGGCGACGAACCGCGCACCCTGGTGCTGGTGCTGGGCGAATCCACCACCCGACAGCACATGCACCTGTACGGCTACGGCCGCGACACCACGCCGAACCTCGACGCCCTCGCGGCCAGCGGCCAGGGCCTGACGGTATTCCAGAACGTGGTCGCGCCGCGTCCCTACACCATCGAGGTGATGCAGCAGATCCTCACCTTCGGCGATGAGCAGAACCCGGACAAGTTCCTCACCGATCCGTCGCTGATCAACCTGATGAAACAGGCGGGCTACAAGACCTTCTGGATCACCAACCAGCAGACGATGACCAAGCGCAACACCATGCTCACCACCTTCTCGCAGCAGACGGACGAGCCGGTGTACCTGAACAACCAGCGCAACCAGAACGCCAGCCAGTACGACGGCGTGGTACTGGCGCCGTTCGAGAAGGCCCTCCAGGACCCGGCGCAGAAGAAGTTCATCGTGATCCACCTGCTGGGCACGCACATGGACTACCGCTACCGCTACCCGGACGAGTTCGCCTACTTCAAGGACCGCCAGGGCGTGCCCTCGGCGCTGTCGGATGACCAGGTGGAAACCTACAACTTCTACGACAACGCGGTGCGCTACAACGACTTCGTGGTGTCGAGCCTGATCAAGCGTTACTCCGAGTCCAACGCCAACGGCTTCATGGTCTACCTTTCCGACCACGGCGAGGACGTCTACAGCTCGGGCAACCACGACCGCCTGGGCCGCAACGAAATGGCCCCGACCCGGCCGATGTACACCATCCCATTCATGGTCTGGACCGCGCCAAGCTGGCAGGCCGAGCACCCGCGCGACCTGAAGGCGGTGGCGGATCGCGCCTACAGCAGCTCACACCTGATCCATACCCTGTCCGACCTCGCCGGCCTGAGCTACGACCGTTACGAGCCGGCAAAGAGCCTGGTGAGCCCGCAGTTCGCCGTTGCCCCGCGCTGGATCGGCGACCCGTACAAGAAGGACGGCCTGCACGAGTTCGACCAGCTGCCGCAGGACCAGCCCGCGCCGCAGGAAATCGCCAAAGATGCCAACGCCCCGGCCACAGCCCAGGCACCGGAGCAGATGAAACCCAAGGAGGGTTGAGGCTCCCGTGATGCCATGAAACGCCCCGCCCCTGCGGGGCGTTTTTCATTGTGCCTATCGAGAATGAGCGTGGCTTTTTGTAGGAGCGAGCTTGCTCGCGAATCCACCGACCTGCAGGGCATGCTGTTCGCGAGCGAGCTCGCTCCTACAGGTTGCGTTTCGCTTTGCTCTGACCCGATGGCTCAGTTTGCAGGGCGCATAACGCGCCAGCGTTATCCGCCGCTCAGGCAGCGGCGAATAACCTGTTCCAGGTTATTCGCCCTACGAAAAGCGCCGCCGGCAGATAAAGAAAAGCCCCGCATCAGCGGGGCTCTTTCAGCACAGCGAGGCTTACAGGTAAAAGGACTTCAGCGGCGGGAAGCCGTTGAATTCCACCGCGCTGTAGCTGGTGGTGTAGGCGCCGGTGGACAGCCAGTACAGGCGGTCGCCAGCGGCCAGGTTCAGCGGCAGGCCGTACTTGTAGTGCTCGTACATGATGTCCGCGCTGTCGCAGGTCGGGCCGGCGATCACCACTTCTTCCAGCTCGCCCGCCTTCTCTACGTGGATCGGGAACTTGATGGACTCGTCCATGGTTTCGATCAGGCCGGAGAACTTGCCTACGTCGGTGAACACCCAGCGCTCGACCGCGGTGCGCGACTTGCGCGCCACCAGCACGACTTCGCTGACCAGGATGCCGGCGTTGGCGATCAGCGAGCGGCCCGGCTCCAGGATGATTTCCGGCAGCTCGTCGCCGAAGTCTTCCTTGAGGAAGCGGATGATCTCTTCCGCGTAGGTTTCCAGGCTGTTGGTCTTGGCGATGTAGTTGGCCGGGAAGCCGCCGCCCATGTTGATCAGCTTCAGCTCGATGCCGTCTTCTTCCTTCAGGCGCTCGAAGATGACCTTGACCTTGGCAATCGCCGCGTCCCACACGCCGATGTCGCGCTGCTGCGACCCCACGTGGAAGGACACACCGTAGGGCACCAGACCCAGGTCGCGGGCCAGCACCAGCAGGTCCATGGCCATGTCGGACTGGCAGCCGAACTTGCGCGACAGCGGCCAGTCAGCCGAGGTGGAGCCCTCAGTGAGGATGCGCACGTAGACCTTGGAGCCCGGCGCGGCCTTGGCGATGTTGCGCAGGTCGGCTTCGGAGTCGGTGGCGAACAGGCGCACGCCCTTCTCGTAGAAGTAGCGAATGTCGCGGGCTTTCTTGATGGTGTTGCCGTAGCTGATCTGCTCGGCGCGCACGCCGGTCTTCATCACCTTGTCCAGCTCGTAGATGGAGGCGATGTCGAAGTTCGAACCCTTGTCGCGCAGCAGCTCGGTGATCTCGGTGGCCGGGTTGGCCTTCACCGCGTAGTAGATCTTGGCGAACGGGAAGCAACCGGTCAGTTGGTCGTAGGCGTCGGCGATGGTCTGCTTGTCGATGACGACGAAGGGGGTTTCCTGCTTGTCGGCAAACGCCTTCATTCGCTGGAAGGTTTCGGGGGCGAAGTAATCCTCGACCTTGATGGACATGGTTGGGACTCCAAATGGCAGAACAGGTTATTCGTAGGGGTGAAGCTGAACGTCGAATCCGTTTCCCCACTTTGGTTCGCCTACTTCCCAAGGCATGTCGCCGAGTATCACCGGTACCGGTCAATGGCGCCGGTGCCTCTCGTCGTCAGTACTTGAGCCGGATGGATCGTTTCCAGCATGGACGTTCGGGCGCGAACTTTAGGACCTGAAGTTCGTGAGTTCAACCCTGAATTGCCGCTTTTTTACATCCCTTTGTCGCACTGCCGGTTGACTGTTTCGGATACTCAACAAAATGCACGGAATACCGCACAGAACGGGGCTTTCGACGCGTTTCTGCATCATCGTCCTACTGAGTTAACGACCGGTGACAGAGGGGGGAGTTCAGCGTTTCGGGATGGGTGGTGCGAGAGGTGATTTCGTGAGGAGTGCAGTGGGGAAAATCGGAGCTGGGTGTGCCCTCTCCTTGAAGGGAGAGGGCAGGGAGAGGGCAGCCATCCGCAGCGAAATCAGCATTCGCACCGAAGAATCAGACGCCCAACCTTCACCTGTAAAGTCAGGAAGCCTGAGCAACCTCCGCCGGCGACACGATGTTGGTCTTGCGCCCACGCGAGCGCCCCGAGCTCAGGTAATCGGCGATCGACTCCTGAGTCACCTCGCCGAGGAACTGCCCTTCGGCATCCAGTACAGGCAGCCAGGAGCTGTTGAACTCGTACATGCGCGACAACAGGATGCGCAGGTGCTCGTCATGGCTGGCCGTCACGCGGAATTCATTTAGGAAGTTGCCGCATACTCCATCCTGGCGACGCAGCTCCTTGCGGCGCACGTAACCCAGGCCCTTGCCGTTGGCATCCACCACCACCAGGTAACGTCGGTCGTCCTCCTCCATCCTCTCCAGCGCTTCGGCCACCGGCGTGTCCGGGCTGGCGGTGACGATGCTGCTGTCGGCCGCATCCTCGGCGCGCACCAGCAGCAGGCGCTTCAAGGTACTGTCCTGGCCGGTGAAGGCGCTGACGAACTCGTCCGCCGGGTGCGCCAGCAAGGTGTCCGGATGGTCGAACTGGAGCAGGCGGCCACTCTTGAACACCGCCACCTTGTCGCCCAGCTTGATCGCCTCGTCGATGTCGTGGCTGACCATGATCACGGTCATCCCCAGCTTGCGCTGCAGTTCGAAGAACTCGTTCTGGATCGACTCGCGGTTGATCGGGTCCACCGCGCCGAAGGGCTCGTCCATCAGCAATAGCGGCGCATCCGCCGCCAGTGCGCGGATCACGCCGATGCGCTGCTGCTGCCCGCCGGACAGCTCACGCGGGTAGCGCGACAGGTACTGCTTGGGCTCGAGCTTGACCATGGACATCAACTCGCGCGCCTTGTCCTTGCACTTCTGCTTGTCCCAGCCGAGCAGCCGCGGCACGACCATGATGTTTTCCTCGATGGTCATGTTGGGGAACAGGCCGATCTGCTGGATCACATAGCCGATGTGGCGGCGCAGGGTCACCTCGTCGAGCTCGCGGGTGTCCTGACCATCGATCAGTACGCGCCCGGAGGTGGGCTGGATGATCCGGTTGATCATCTTCAGCGTGGTGGTCTTGCCACAGCCGGAGGGGCCGAGGAACACGCAGATCTCGCCCTTCTCCACAGTCAGGCTGACCTTGTCCACGGCACGGAACTCCTTGCCGTCCTTGAGGGTGAAGGTCTTGGTCAGTTGGTCGAGTTCGATCATGTTCAGTCTCCTGTCTGCGGGCGCAGGCCCTTCGGGGTGAGCGCACGCTGCAACCATTGCAGCAGCAGGTCGGCGGCGATGGCCAAGAGGCTCACCAGCACGGCGCCGACCACCAGCATGGGCATGTTGGATTGGCTGATGGAATTGAGGATGAGGACGCCGAGGCCACCGGCACCGATCACCGCGGCGATGGTCATCACGCCGATGTTCATCACCACGGCGGTGCGCACGCCAGCGAGGATCACCGGCACGGCGATGGGGATGTCGACCATCCGCAGGCGCTGCCAGAAAGTCATGCCGATGCCCTTGCCGGCTTCGCGGATGCCGGGTTCGACATTGGTCAGCGCGAGGTAGGTGTTGCGCAGGATTGGCAGCAGCGAATAGAGGAACACCGCGGTGATCGCCGGCAGCGGGCCGAGGCCCTGGCCGATCTTCGAGTAGAGCGGCAGCATCAGGCCGAACAGCGCGATGGACGGAATGGTCAGCACCACGGTGGCTGCACCCTGCAGCGGGCCCGCGAGCCAGCGGAAGCGCGTCATCAGCACGCCCAGCGGCACACCGACGACGATCGCCAGGCCCACGGCGATGGACACCAGCATCAGGTGTTCTAGCGTCAGTTGCCCGACCTGCGCCCAGTCCAGGCGCGAAATCACGGTCATGAAGTCCATGTCAGTTTTCCTCCCCGGTGGGCTGAGTTTTTTCGCCCAGCAGGCCGTGCTCGCGCAGGAACTTCTGCGCCACCCGCTGGGGCGGCTCCTGCTCGATGTCGACCTGGGCGTTGAGCGCCTGCATGGTCTTGTCGTCGAGCAGGTCGGAGATGGGCTCGAACAGGGTCTTCAGCTCCGGGTACTTCTGCAGCGCATCGGCGCGCAGCACCGGGGCGGCGTTGTAGAAGGGGAAGAAGTGCTTGTCGTCTTCCAGCACGCGCAGCTTGAAGTCCTTCAGGCGGCCGTCGGTGGTGTAGACGAGGCCGACGAACACCTGGCGATTCTTCAGCGCGGTGTAGACCAGCCCGGCGTCCATCTGCCGCACGTCGTCGCGGGTGAAGTGGAAGCCATAGAGCTCACTCATCGGCCCGAGGCCATCGGGGCGCCCGGCGAACTCCGGGTCCATGGCGAACAGGTGGGTTTTCTGCTCCCCCTGCTCCCTCATCACCCGCGCCAGGTCGCTGAGAGTGCGCACGCCGAGCTGTTCGGCCTGCTCCTCAGGCATCGCCAGCGCATAGGTGTTGTTGAACGGCGCCGGCTTGGACCAGACCAGCCCCTTCTTGCCGTCCAGCTCGCGGACCTTGGCCAGCGATTGCTGGGCGTCCAGCTTGTCCTTGACCTTGTTGTAGACGATCAGCGACGAGCCGGTGTACTCCCAGACCAGGTCCAACTGGCCGCTCTCCTGAGCGCTGCGCGCCAGGGTGCTGCCCAGGCCGTTGGTGACCTTAACCTGGTAGCCCTTGCTCTGCAGGTACTGCGCGGTGATGGCGGTGAGGATGCGTTGTTCGGTGAACGGCTTGCCGCCGATGCGGATCACATCGGCCGCGTGCGCCGTCCCGGTAGCGACGGTGAGCAGCAAGCCCAGCGCGCCGAGCAGTCGTTTCATACCCGTTCCTTTGAAATCGAGAGCATTCATTGCGTCAGCCCCCGTTCCAGCATGGTTCGGCTGAACAGCACCACCAGGCCATCGAGCAACAGCGCCAGCAGCGCGGTGCACACGGCGCCGAGCAGCAGCTTGGACTGGTCGTCCAGGGCGATGCCGGGGAAGATCAGGCTGCCCAGGCTGTTGGCGCCGATCAGGAAGGCCAGCGGCGCGGAGCCTACGTTCAGCGCCAGGGCGATACGCACGCCTCCCATGATCAGCGGCACCGCATTGGGCAGTTCGACCCGCAGCAGCACCTGACGCGGCGTCATGCCAATGCCGGTAGCCGCTTCCTTGAGCGAGGCCGGCACGGCGCGCAGGCCTTCGTAGGTGTTGCGCACGATGGGAAGCAAGGAGGCGAGGAACAGGGCGAGGATCGCCGGACCGTTGCCGATCCCGACAATCGCCAAGGCAATGGCCAGTACGGCCAGCGGCGGGATGGTATTGCCGACGTTGAACACCTGCATCAGGCGTTCGGCCTGCCCCTGCAGGGCGGGCCGGCTGAGCAGGATACCGGCGGGGATACCGACCGCGACGGCGGCCAGCATGGACACGAACACCAGGAACAGGTGCGCCTGCAGGTAGAACAGCAGGTCATCGCGGTACTGCCACAAGGTGGCAGGGGTGATCCAGTGGATCAGCAGGGCCAGCACAACGACTGCAAAGCAGACGCCGAACAGGGCCTTGCCCGTGGTGGACTTCACCATGGTTGGGGGACTCCCTTCGGGTGCGCGGCGACTGGCATCGCCACGCTCACTTGACTCCCGATCCCGTCCAGAAAGCTAGTTGGGACCGTGATTAAACGCGACGGGAATCAAGTACTTGCGGATGCATTTGCGGATCACCGTCGCGAAGGGGTGGACCCCCGTCCGTGCGCTTACGTTCAATAAAATTGCCATCCTTGTGCCACCGTGCGCAGGCGAAATTGCCGTAACCCCCCATGGTCCGTGGCCTGTGGGCAACAAAGTTTTTTTTCAAGAAAGCCGTCGACTCGGATGAACCATCACCCAATTACGCTTGCCCAACGCCGAATGCGCCCGGTGAAGACGCATTAGGTTTCGCTCAGCGGTTATCATCGGGCTCCTTTCGCGTGCCCCCGACCCATGGATAGGTCACTCGGGGCCGGCGTCTTGCCTAACACGGAGATCCATCGCCATGCTTGATCTGGCTGCGGCGTTCATCGCGCTGACCACCCTGCTCACCTACGTCAATTACCGCTTCGTCCGCCTGCCGCCGACCATCGGCGTCATGGCCACCGCCCTGGTCTTCTCCTTCATCGCCCAAGGCATGTCGCTGCTCGGCTACCCGGTCCTGGAAGTCGAGATGCAGCAGATCATCAGCCGCATCGACTTCTCCGACGTGCTGATGACCTGGTTCCTGCCCGCCCTGCTGTTCGCCGGCGCGTTGCACGTGAACCTCGCCGACCTGCGCAACTACAAGTGGCCCATCGGCCTGCTGGCCACCTTCGGCGTGCTGATCGCCACCACCGTGATCGGCTACCTGGCCTACTACACCTTCGCCCTCTTCGGCTGGCACGTGGACTTCATCTACTGCCTGCTGTTCGGCGCGCTGATCTCGCCCACCGACCCCATCGCGGTGCTGGGCATCCTCAGGTCCGCCGGCGCGCCCAAACCGCTGGCCACCACCATCGTCGGCGAGTCGCTGTTCAATGACGGCACCGCCGTGGTGGTCTTCACCATCCTGCTGGGCATCCTGCTGGCCGGCGAGACGCCCACCGTATCCACCATCGCCTGGCTGTTCGTACAGGAAGCCATCGGCGGCATCCTCTTTGGCGCCGCCCTGGGCTACGGGGTATTCCTGATGATGCGCGGCATCGACCAGTACCAGGTGGAAGTCATGCTGACCCTGGCCCTGGTCATCGGCGGCGCAGCACTGGCGGCACGGCTGCACGTATCGGCGCCGATCGCCATGGTGGTGGCCGGCCTGATCATCGGGAACCAGGCCCGGCAGTACGCCATGTCCGACGAAACGCGGCGCTATATCGACAAGTTCTGGGAGCTGATCGACGAGATCCTCAATGCCCTGCTGTTCGCCCTGATCGGCCTGGAGCTGCTCCTGCTGCCGTTCAACTGGCTACACGTGGTCGCTGCCTTCGCCCTCGGCGGAGCGGTGCTGATCTCGCGCCTGCTCACCGTGGCCCCGGCCATCCTGGTGCTGCGCCAGCGGGAGAATGGCCGCCGCCAGGTGCCTGCCGGCACCATCCGCATCCTTGTCTGGGGCGGTCTGCGCGGCGGCGTGTCGGTGGCGCTGGCACTGTCCCTGCCGCTGGGCGAGCAGCGCGACCTGATCCTCAGCCTGACCTACGTGGTGGTGCTGGTGTCGATCCTGCTCCAGGGCCTGTCCATCGGCCCGCTGGTGCGGCGCATCTACAAGGGCGCCGAGCCCGACGCCGACAACCACCACTGACGGCCCCTTCAAAGGCCAAGCGCCTTGCGTCGCCGGGTCTGCCGGCGACGCTGCTGTTTACGCTATAATCCCGCGCTTTTCGGGCCGCTTACCGCCCGTCTTCACCGAATCGACCAGGCACCCATCCATGAGCATCCAAGCCGCCGAAGTCGCGAAGCGCCGTACGTTCGCGATCATTTCCCACCCCGACGCCGGTAAGACCACCATTACCGAGAAGCTCCTGCTGATGGGCAAGGCGATTGCCGTCGCCGGTACCGTGAAGTCGCGCAAATCCGACCGCCACGCCACCTCCGACTGGATGGAGATGGAGAAGCAGCGCGGCATCTCCATTACCACCTCGGTGATGCAGTTCCCCTACCGCGAGCACATGATCAACCTGCTCGACACCCCCGGCCACGAAGACTTCTCCGAAGACACCTACCGCACTCTGACCGCGGTGGACTCGGCGCTGATGGTCCTCGACGGCGGCAAGGGTGTAGAGCCGCGCACCATCGCCCTGATGGAAGTCTGCCGCCTGCGCGACACGCCCATCGTCAGCTTCATCAACAAACTCGACCGTGACATCCGCGACCCGATCGAGCTGCTCGACGAAATCGAAGCGGTGCTAAAGATCAAGGCCGCGCCGATCACCTGGCCGATCGGTTGCTACCGCGACTTCAAGGGTGTGTACCACCTCGCCCAGGACAAGATCATCGTCTACGTGCCGGGCCACGGCCACGAGCGCATCGAGACGAAGATCATCGACAAGCTCGACTCGGACGAGGCGCGCGCGCACCTGGGCGACCTCTACGACAACTTCCTCGAAGAACTGGAGCTGGTGCAGGGCGCCTGCCACGAGTTCGACAAGGACGCCTTCCTCAAGGGCGAGATGACCCCGGTATTCTTCGGTACCGCGCTGGGCAACTTCGGTGTCGACCAGGTGCTCGACTGCATCGTCGACTGGGCTCCGCAACCGCTGGAGCGTGGCGCCCACGAGCGCACCGTGGCGCCGACCGAGGAGAAGTTCTCCGGCTTCGTGTTCAAGATCCAGGCAAACATGGACCCGAAACACCGCGACCGCATCGCCTTCATGCGCATTTGCTCTGGCAAGTACGAGAAGGGCATGAAGATGCGCCACGTGCGTTTGGGCAAGGACGTGAAGATCGCCGACGCGCTGACCTTCTTCTCCAGCGAGCGTGAGCAACTGGAAGAGGCCTTCGCCGGCGACATCATCGGCCTGCACAACCACGGCACCATCCAGATCGGCGACACCTTCACCGAAGGCGAAGCGCTGGGCTTCACCGGCATCCCGCACTTCGCCCCGGAACTGTTCCGCCGCGTGCGCCTGAAGGACCCGCTCAAGTCCAAGCAGCTGCGCCAGGGCCTGCAGGAACTGGCCGAGGAAGGCGCTACCCAGGTGTTCTTCCCCGAGCGCAACAACGACATCATCCTCGGCGCCGTCGGCGTGCTGCAGTTCGACGTCGTCGCCAGCCGCCTGAAGGAGGAATACAAGGTCGAGTGCGCCTACGAGCAGATCAACGTCTGGTCCGCGCGCTGGATCGAGTGCAAGGACGAAAAGAAGCTCAAGGAGTTCAAGGACAAGGCCTTCGAGAATCTCTCCGTGGACGGCGGCGGCCACCTCACCTACCTGGCCCCGACCCGCGTCAACCTGAGCCTGATGGAAGAGCGTTGGCCGGACATCACCTTCCGCGCCACCCGCGAACACCACTGAGTTCGCCGCTCCCGAAAACGCCCGCCTTGTGCGGGCGTTTTCATTTGCGCCGATCGGATTCTCGCAGGAGCAATTCTGCGTTACGGATCAAGTGCGCCCGAACTCCAGGTACTGGACGTCGCACTGCCGGTCAGCTTGGCGGCGATGGCGCCCAGAGGGATCAGCCGGTCGCGATAGCGTGTGGCAAGCAGCCCGCTCTGCGGTGCGTGCAGGATGTGCTCGCTGCTGGCATCGCCGGGACGGGCAATGATGCGCGCGAAGCGCTCGCCCGCCTCGATGTACTCGCCCAGCTCGCGTTCGAAAACCAGCACGCCGGCCGCCGGGGCGAACACGGTTTCCATGAAGCCCATGGGCGTGGCTATGCCCTTCCACTCCGGCAACGGCCCGGCATCGTTCACCACGCCACGGGCTCCCAGGAAGCGGTAGAGACCGTCGGCATCCTGCTGCGCCAGCGCGTCGCTCACGTCGCCCTGGCCACGCAGCTCGACGGTCGCCACCAGGCGTCCGGCGAAGCGCTGCTCGGCCTGCCACGGGGCGATTACCACCTCTTCGAACGCGCCGTCGCCATCGCCTTCCCAGATGATCGCCAGCTCCGCGCACAGCGCAGCGGCGAGGTCCTGCGCGGCAGGCCAGAAACACTCGTGGATGTAGACGTACTGCAGCGCCTCGTCGTCGGTGTGCAAGTCGAGCACGATGTCCGCCGGCGCGGCCAGTTCGGCCAGGCGTTTCTGCCACAGCGTGAGGTTGTCCAGGGTGCCGCTGGCAGCCGCCGAGGCGATGAAGCCACGATTGAAGTTGCGGGAGGTCGCGTCGTGGTTCCGACCGAGAATCCGTCCCTGGCGGAATTGCCCGATGCCGATGGGATTGGCCTGCGGCACCACCGTCACGCTGCCATTGAGCGCACTGCGTTCGGCGGCTTCGCGCAGGCGTGGCAGCAGCTCGTGAAGCACCAGCATCCCGGCGATTTCATCGGCGTGCACGCCGGCCTGCAGGTGCACCTTCGGCCCCGGTCTGCCGCCGTCGATACGCCAGGCGCGCACACGCAGTTCGGCACCGGAATCACCGGGTACGGCGAAGGATACGTCCTCGATCATCTGTCTTCTCTCCTCTGTCTGGCCTCTGTCTGCTCTCTATCCAAAAGGCCCGTGGAAATCTTCCTCGTCGCCTCCTAGTATCGAAACCGTTCGCCGCTCGCCGGCACCACGCAACACAGGACGCCCCCTTGGATATCCCCCGCCAGAAAGCCCAGCGTGCCACCCCCGAGGAACGCCGCGATCACCTCGTGCGCGCCTGCCTCAAGTGCCTGGTCGCCGATGGCCATGCGGGCATCTCGGTGCGTCGCATCGCCAAGGAGGCTGGCGTCGCCGTGGGCTTGGTGAACCACCATTTCGGCAGCATCGACGCGCTGGTCGCCCAGGCCTACGAAACCCTTGCCAGCGAGGTCACCCAGGCGCTCTACCAGCAGGTCGACGCAGTCGGCAACGACCCCGCCGCACGCATGGAAGCCTTCCTCACCGGCTCCTTCTCGCCCCAGGTGCTGGACCCCGACCTGCTCAGCCCCTGGGTAGTGTTCTGGAGCCTGATCCGCCATTCACCGCCGGTGAACGAGGCGCACGAGCGCGGCTACCACAGCTATCTCGCCATCCTGGAAAAACTCATCAGCGAACTCGCCAGCGCCGAAGGCTTCAGCGTGGCGCGCCCGCGCCTGGCAGCCATCGGACTCTCCGCCATGCTCGACGGACTGTGGCTGGAGTGGTGCCTGAACCCAACCAACTTCAGTGCCGCCGATGGCCTGGAACTCAGCCGCTGCTGGGTGGAAGGACTCCGCCGCGGCGCCTACGCGTGAGGTACGGCAAGGATCTGCCGCGCGTTGGCTGGATGTCGTTGGGCGAGTAATGAAATCTCAAACTGCCGTCCTTGCACGGCGCTTAGCCAGCCATGAACGCTGCGTCATCTTCTGCGCCTCGCGGCGAACCGGCGTGGTGCGCTCCAGCATGGCGAACAGCGCCTCGATGATGAAGGTCAGGCAGATGTAGATTGCCGCCACCAGCAGCAGCGGCTGGTAGACCTGGAAGGTCTGCGCGCGCACCACGTTGGCGGCGCCGAGCAGGTCGACCACGGCGATGGTAGAAGCCAGCGCGGTGGACTTGAGCAGCATCACGCTCTCCCCCGCCAGGGTCGGCAGCAGCAGGCGAATCGCGCGCGGCAGCCACACGCGGTAGAGCACCAACCTGCGGTTCATGCCGAATGCCGAAGCCGCCTCCAGTTCGCCGCGCGGCACGGCCTTGAGGCCGCCGCGCACCACCTCGCCAACGTAGGCGCCGACCGAGAGGATCAGTGCGATGACGATGTACCAGAAACCATCGCGCAGATACGGCCAGAGGAAGCTGCCGCGGATCAGCGGGAACTGCGCGAACAGGCTGCCCAGGCCGTAGTAGAAGATGTAGATCTGCACCAGCAGCGGGGTGCCGCGAATCACGCTGGTGTACGCCAGCGCCAGGCGCGAGACCAGGAAGTTGCGCGACATCCGCGCCAGCGCCACGCCCAGCGCCAGGACGAAGCCCAGCGTGGCGGAAATCAGCAGGATCACCAGGGTGGTGCCCAGGCCCTTGAGCAACAGGGCACCGTAGACGAATAGCCAGTGTTCGTTCATCGCCGTGCCTCGTTCAGACCGCCGGAATCCAGCGGCGGAAGCGCCGCTCCAGGTAGCCCGCGAACAGGTTGGAAAGCACGGTGAGCACGTAATACAGCGCCGCCGCGGTGAGGTAGAAGGTCAGGTAGTGGCGGGTCGATCCGGCGGCCTGCTTGGCGGTGTAGAGCAACTCGTTGGTGCCCACCACGCTGATCAGCGCGCTGTCCTTGATCAGGTTGACCCACAGGTTGGCCATGCCGGCCAGCGCGTTGGGCGCCATCATCGGCAGGGTCACCCGGCGGAACAGGCCGAAGCCGTGCATGCCGTAGGCGCGAGCCGCTTCGATCTGGCCATAGGGAATCGACTGGATGGCGCCACGGAAGATTTCCGAGGCGTAGGCGCCCTGCACCAGGCCGAGCACGACGATGGCCACCATCATGCCGTTGAGCTTCACCTGGCCATAGCCGAGCCATTCGAAGAACTGGTTCAGGCCCATGGAGCCTACGTAGAACAGCAGCAGGATCAGCAGCAGCTCCGGCACCGCCCGGCACAGCGTGGTGTAGCCCCGCGCTAGCATCGCCAGCGGGCGCGGTCCGCTGATCTTGGCGCTGGCCGCTGCCAGGCCGATGAGCAGGCCGACTAGGAAGGCGCCGACAGATATCTGCAGGGTGACCATCAGCCCCTTGAGCAGGGCCGGGCCCCAGCCGGTGGGGCCGAAGCCGATCAGGTCGAAGATGCTTTGCATGGCCGTCTCCAGAAGGGAGGCTCAGGGTCATCCCCGTGCCCGCAGCGGGCACGGGTCCAGCTCAGGCCGGGATCACTGCTTGGGCGCGACGCTCATGCCGAAGTACTTGTCCGACAGCGCCTTGTAGTCGTCGCTGGCGAGCAGCTTACCGATGGCCTCGTCCATCTTCGCCTTCAGCTCGGTATCGCCCTTACGCAGACCAGCGCCGACGCCGCGGCCGAACAGCGGGTCGTACTTCACCTCGCCCTTGTTGACGATACCGGCCGCCTGGGCGTCCGGCGACTTGACGAAGGACGCCACGGCGATGCCGTCGGCCATCATCAGGTCGATGCGCCCGGCCACCAGGTCGGCGTTCACCGAGTCCTGGGTGTCGTAGTAGCGCACGTCTGCGATCTTCTCGTAGTACTTCTTCAGGTAGTTGGAGCTGACGGTGGAAATCTGCACGCCGATGGTCTTGCCCTTCAGGCCCTCGGGGCTGATCTGCACGTCCACCGCCTGGGGCGCGGCGACGGCCACCGGGGTGTCGTAGTAGGGGCGGCTGAAGGCGATCTGCTTCTCGCGCTCATCGGTGATCGACAGGGAGTTGAAAATCACGTCGATCTTCTTCGCCAGCAGCGCCGGGATGATGCCATCCCAGGCCACCTCGTCGATCTCGCAGGTGGCTTTCATCTCGGTGCAGACCTTGCGGATCAGGTCCGGCTCGAAGCCGACCCAGCTGCCATCGGGCTGCTTCTGCGAGAACGGCGGGTAGGGTTCGGCGGCCAGGGCGAAACGGATCGTCTCGGCATGGGCACTCGCCACGCCGGCCATCAGCATCGCCGCACCCACCATCAGATTGCACAGACCTTTCTTGTTCATCGTGATCCCCTGCATTGTTTTTTTTCAGTGTTGGGTCACGCTCATCGATGCGCCGACAGCGCGGCATCGGTCAGCGATTCTGGTGCGCGTTGACGAACTGCCGGCAGCGCTCGCTGCGCGGCCGCGAGAAGACTTCCTCGGCGGTGCCTTCTTCCTCGATCAGGCCCTTGTGGAGGAACGCCACATGGCTGGAAACGTCGCGGGCGAAAGCCATCTCGTGGGTGACCAGGATCATGGTCCGCCCCTCCTCTGCCAGCGAGCGGATCACCTTCAGCACTTCACCCACCAGCTCCGGGTCCAGCGCCGAGGTCGGCTCGTCGAACAGCATCACTTTCGGCCGCACGGCCAGCGCGCGGGCAATGGCCACGCGCTGCTGCTGGCCGCCGGAAAGGAAGGCCGGGTACTCGTGGCGCTTCTCAGCCAGGCCGACGCGCTCCAACAGCGCCTCGGCGCGCTCGCGGGCCTCGGCCTTGCTCTCGTGGAGGACAAAGGTCGGCGCCTCGATCAGGTTCTCCAGCACGGTGCGGTGCGGCCACAGGTTGAAGCTCTGGAACACCATGCCCAGCTGTGAGCGGATGCGGGTGAGCTGCTTCTGGTCGGCCACCATCGGCTCGCCGTGGCGGTTCTGGGTCAGGCCGATGGTCTCGCCATTGACCGTGACCGAGCCCTGGTTGGGAATCTCCAGCATGTTGATGCAGCGCAGCAGGGTGCTCTTGCCCGAGCCGCTGGCGCCGATCAGCGAGATCACCTCGCCCTCGCGCGCCGACAGCGACACGCCCTTGAGCACCTCGAAGTCGCCGAAGCGCTTGTGGATATCGCGCACTTCGATGACCGGCCTGGACTGCGCTTGCGGCTCTTGTAGGAGCGAGTCATGGCCGCGACCCGCCTCGACACGGGCCACATCACGGACGGAGTCTGCTCCTACGGCGTTGGCCTTCGCCGGAAGAGTTTCGACAAAACGGATGATCCGCGCACAGGCCTCCGCCATGCTCTCGTCGCTCAACCCGAAGGACAGCCGCACAAAGCCCTCCGCCTGCGGGCCGAAGGCCGCCGCATCGAGCACCGAGACGCCGGTGGCGTGGAACAGCTGCCAGGAGAAGTCCAGCGAGCTGAGGCCGGTGTCGCGCACATCGACCATGACGAACATGCCGGCCTCGGGCGACAGCACCTTCAGTCGTGGGCAATCGCTCAGCGCGGCAACCACCAGGTCTCGGCGGCGGCGGTAGATCTCGCGCATTGTCGTGACAACCTCGTCGTGACGCTCCACCGCCGCGAGGGCGGCCTCCTGCACGAAGCCCGGCAGGCCGTAGAACATGTTCAGCGCGAGGTTTTCCAGGTGCCCGACCAGCGTCGGGTTGGCGACGATCCAGCCGGCGCGCCAGCCGGTCATGGCGTGGGATTTCGACAGGCTGCCGATGCTCAGGGTGCGCTCGGCCATGCCGGGCAGCGCCGCAAAGCTCTGGTGTTCGCGCTCGAAGGTGAGGCCCTCGTAGACCTCATCCACTACTACCCAGAGATCATGGGCCTCCGCCAGCGCGGCAATGGCCAGTAGCTCGTCGCGGTCCAGCACGACACCGGTGGGGTTGCTTGGATTCGCGAGGAAGATCGCCTTGGTCCGTGCGGTGATCGCTGCGGCGATATCTCCGGCCAGCGGGCGGAAGCCGTTTTCCGGGCGGGTCGGAACCCCGACCAGCACGGCGCCGGTGGCTTTCAGCGTGGCTTCGTAGGTGACGTAGACCGGGTCGAAGGTGATGACCTCGTCGCCCTGCTCCAGCAGGCACATCGCGGCAGCAAACAGGCCGTTTTGAGCACCGGCGACGACGATGACGTTTTCGGGCCCGGCCTTTTGGCCGAAACGCCGTTCATGTAAAGCCGCGATCGCCTCGCGCAGTGCGGGTTTGCCGGCTACATCACTGTAATGGGTGTCGCCATCGCGCAACGCGGAAACGGCGGCATCGGTGATGAAGTCCGGAGTAGCGAAATCGGGGTCGCCGACGCTGAGCACTATCACGTCGCGGCCGGCTCGCTGGGCAGCGATGGCGGCGTAGTGAATGTCCCAGGCGGCGACGCCGGGTCCGACCATCCTGTCCACAAGCGACGAATAACGCATGCAAGGGCCTCATCCGAATGACGGAATGTCCTGCAGAAGGGTCCGCAGGAGCGTTGGGCCACCATAGCCAAGGATGAACGAGTGTTCAACAGCGTTTTCCGACATCAGCCATGTCGTTTTCAGACCGTTCTCACGCCTCCCGCTCATTCTTCGGGTACTGCGTGTCGCAAGTTCGACCGACGAACGGAATCACGACATCCACTTAACGGCTTCTTAACGATCTCCCCCGTAGCGTTCTCTCACCCCCTGACAGAGCCGTGACGGCCTTTGGAACACCACATGGAAATGCCCTTCCTCCCCTTCTCCCGCCCCAGCATAGGCGAGGAGGAGATCCAGGCAGTCAATGAAGTCCTGCGCTCTGGCTGGATCACTACCGGACCGAAGAACGCCGAACTGGAACAACGCTTTGCCCAGTCGATCGGCTGCCGCCACGCCGTGGCACTGTCTTCCGCGACCGGCGGCATGCATCTGGCGCTGCTGGCCCTGGGCATCGGCCCAGGTGACGAGGTGATCACCCCGTCGCAAACCTGGGTTTCCACCGTCAACATGATCAGCCTGCTGGGCGCCACGCCGGTGTTCGTCGATGTCGACCGTGACACCTTGATGACCGACGCCGCGCGCATCGAGGCCGCGATCACCCCGCGTACCCGCGCCATCATCCCGGTGCACTACGCCGGCGCCGCCTGCGACATGGACCCGATCGACGAACTCGCCCTGCGCCATGGCATCCCCGTGATCGAGGACGCCGCCCACGCTGCCGGCACCTTCTACCGTGGCCGCCCGGTTGGCCAGCGCGGCACCGCGATCTTCTCCTTCCACGCGATCAAGAACCTCACCTGCGCCGAGGGCGCCATGTTCGTCACCGATGACGAAGTCCTGGCCAATCGCGTACGCACCCTGAAGTTCCATGGCCTGGGCGTCGACGCTTACGACCGCCTGACCCACGGCCGCAAGCCGCAGGCTCAGGTGGTGGAGCCGGGCTTCAAGTACAACCTCACCGACATCAACGCCGCCATTGCCCTGGTCCAGTTGCCCAAGCTCGAAGCGATCAACGCCCGCCGCGCCGAACTGGCCGCCGGCTACGCCGAGCGCCTGGCGCACCTGCCCGTGCAACCGCTGGTGGTGCCGGACTACCCGCAGCATCACGCCTGGCACCTGTACGTCCTGCGCATCGACCAGGAGCGCTGCGGCATCGACCGCGAAGCCTTCATGCAGGGCCTGCAGCAACGCGGCATCGGCAGCGGCATTCACTTCATCGGCAGCCACCTGCACAGCTACTACCGCCAGCGCTACCCGCACGTGCAACTGCCCAACACCGAGTGGAACTCCTCGCGGATCGTCTCCATCCCGCTGTTCCCCGACATGACCCAGGCCGACCAGGACCGTGTGGTCGACGCCATCGAAACCCTGCTCCGGTAACGCCACCGTGAAACCCTATCCGATCAATCGTGTGTCCATCGTCATCCCGGTGTACAACGAAGAGGCCAGCCTGCCCGAGCTGCTGCGCCGCACCACCGCCGCCTGCGAACAGCTGGGCCGCGACTACGAGATCGTGCTGATCGACGACGGCAGCCGCGACAGCTCCGCCGACCTGCTGCAGGAAGCCGCACAGGCGCCGGGCAGCCACGTGGTTGCGGTGATCCTCAACCGCAACTACGGCCAGCACGCGGCGATCATGGCCGGCTTCGAGCAGTGCCAGGGCGACCTGGTGATCACCCTCGACGCCGACCTGCAGAATCCGCCGGAAGAAATCCCGCGCCTGGTGGCCGAAGCCGCCAAGGGCTACGACGTCGTCGGCAGCGTGCGCCAGAAACGCCAGGACTCCGCTCTGCGCCGCTGGCCGTCGAAGCTGATCAACCTCGCCGTGCAGCGCTCGACCGGCGTGGCGATGAACGACTACGGCTGCATGCTGCGCGCTTATCGCTCGAGCATCGTCAAGGCGATGCTCGCCTGCCGCGAACGCAGCACCTTCATCCCGATCCTGGCCAACAGCTTCGCCCGCCACACCAGCGAGATCCTCGTCGCCCACGCCGAGCGCGAGCACGGCGAGTCGAAGTACGACTTCCTGCGCCTGATCAACCTGATGTTCGACCTGGTCACCTGCATGACCACCTCGCCGCTGCGCCTGCTGTCCTTCGTCGGCGGGGGCATGGCGGTGGCCGGCTTCGCCTTCGCCCTGATGCTGCTGGTACTGCGCCTGCTGTTCGGCGCCGCCTGGGCCGGCCACGGCGTGTTCGTGCTGTTCGCCGTGTTGTTCATGTTCACCGGCGTGCAACTGGTCGGCATGGGCCTGCTCGGCGAGTACCTGGGCCGCATGTACAACGACGTGCGAGCCCGTCCCCGCTTCTTCATCGAGCGCATCGTCCGCACCGAGACACCGCGCGCCCAGATCACCACTTCTTCCCCTTCTCTCGAGTCCATCCAGCCATGACCCAGCAGACCATCGTCTTCGCCTACCACGACTTCGGCTGCGCCGGCATCGAAGCGCTGCTCGCCGCCGGTTACCAGATCGACGCCGTCTTCACTCACGCCGACGATCCCAAGGAAAACCGCTTCTATGGCTCCGTAGCGCAGCTCTGCGCGCGCCTGGGCATCCCGGTACACGCCCCGGAAGACGTCAACCACCCGCTGTGGGTCGCACGCATCCGTGAGCTGCAGCCGCAGTACATCTTCTCCTTCTACTACCGCCACCTGCTCAGCGAAGAACTGCTGGCCTGCGCCGCCAAGGGCGCCTACAACTTGCATGGCTCGCTGCTGCCGCGCTACCGTGGCCGCGCCCCGGCCAACTGGGTGCTGGTCAACGGCGAGACCGAGACCGGCGTGACCCTGCACCGCATGGTCAAGCGCGCCGATGCCGGCGGCATCCTCGCCCAGCAGAGCGTTGCCATCGGCGCCGACGACACCGCCCTGGTGCTGCACGGCAAGCTGCGCGAAGCCACCCGCGAGCTGCTCGGCTCCGCCCTGCCGCGCCTGGCGCGCGGTGAGCTGCAGGAGGTCGCCCAGGACGAATCCCGCGCCAGCTACTTCGGCCGCCGCACCCCGGCGGACGGCCTGCTCGACTGGAAGCGTCCGGCCCGCGAACTGCACAACCTGGTCCGCGCCGTGACCCAGCCCTACCCCGGCGCCTTCGCCCCGGTGGGCGATCGCAAGCTGATCGTCTGGAGCTCGCGCGTCGCGGCCGGCAACAACGGCATGGCGCCTGGCTCGGTGCTCTCGGTCGATCCTCTGCGCATTGCCTGCGGCGAAGACTCGCTGGAAATTCTCTCCGGCCAGCAGAATGACAGCGGCCTGTTCCTCGCCGGCCCGCAGCTGGCCCGCGAGATGGGGCTGGTGGATGGCTCGCGCCTGCACGGCGCAGTCGGCAAGCCCAAGCGCAAGACCCGCGTGCTGATCCTCGGCGTCAACGGTTTCATCGGCAACCACCTGTCCGAGCGCCTGCTGCGTGACGGCAACTACGAGGTCTATGGCCTGGACATCGGCTCCGACGCCATCGAGCGCCTGAAGGGCAACCCGGACTTCCACTTCGTCGAAGGCGACATCAGCATCCACACCGAGTGGATCGAGTACCACATCAAGAAGTGCGACGTGGTCCTGCCGCTGGTGGCCATCGCCACCCCGATCGAATACACCCGCAACCCGTTGCGCGTGTTCGAGCTGGACTTCGAGGAAAACCTCAAGCTGGTCCGCTACTGCGTCAAATACAACAAGCGCGTGATCTTCCCGTCCACCTCCGAGGTGTACGGCATGTGCACCGACGCCAACTTCGACGAGGACACCTCCAACCTCATCGTCGGCCCAATCAATAAGCAGCGCTGGATCTACTCGGTCTCCAAGCAATTGCTCGACCGCGTCATCTGGGCCTACGGCCAGAAAGGCCTGAAGTTCTCGCTGTTCCGTCCGTTCAACTGGATGGGCCCGCGCCTGGACCGCCTGGACTCGGCCCGTATCGGCAGCTCCCGCGCCATTACCCAGCTGATCCTGCACCTCGTGGAAGGCACCCCGATCCGCCTGGTAGACGGCGGCGAGCAGAAGCGCTGCTTCACCGACGTGGATGACGGCATCGAGGCGCTGGCACGCATCATCGACAACGAAGGCGGCCGCTGCGACGGGCAGATCGTCAACATCGGCAACCCGGATAACGAAGCCAGCATCCGCCAGTTGGGCGAAGAGCTGCTGCGCCAGTTCGAGGCCCACCCGCTGCGCGACCAGTTCCCGCCCTTCGCCGGCTTCCGCGAAGTGGAAAGCCGCAGCTTCTATGGCGACGGCTACCAGGACGTGTCGCACCGCAAGCCGAGCATCGAGAATGCCCGTCGCCTGCTGAACTGGCAGCCCACCGTCGAGCTGTCCGAGACCATCGGCAAGACCCTGGACTTCTTCCTCCGCGAAGCCCTGGCCGAGCGCGTCGGCGGCCAGCCTCACGCCGTCCCGCTGAAAAGCATCGCCTGATGCGGGCAGGACTGCGCATCGATGTCGACACCTACCGCGGCACCCGTGACGGTGTGCCGCGGCTGCTGGACATGCTCGAGGAAGCCGACGTCAAGGCGACCTTCTTCTTCAGCGTCGGCCCCGACAACATGGGGCGCCACCTGTGGCGCCTGATCCGCCCGCAGTTCCTGTGGAAGATGCTGCGCTCCAACGCCGCCGGGCTCTATGGCTGGGACATTCTCCTGGCCGGCACCGCCTGGCCGGGCAAGCCGATCGGCCGCGACCTGGGCCACCTGATGCGGCGCGCCCAGGACGCCGGCCACGAAGTCGGCCTGCACGCCTGGGACCACCATGGCTGGCAGGCCAACGCCGGCCGCTGGAGCGCGCAGCAACTGGAGCAGCAGATCCGCCGTGGCGTGGATACCCTCGCCGACATCCTCGGCAACCCGGTGGAGTGCTCGGCGGTGGCCGGCTGGCGCGCCGACGAGCGCACCGTGGAAGCCAAGGAGCGCTTCGGCTTTCGCTACAACAGCGATTGCCGCGGGAGCTCTCTGTTCCGCCCGCGCCTGGCCGACGGCCGCGTCGGCACCCCGCAGATCCCGGTGGATATGCCCACCTTCGACGAAGTCGTCGGTCCGCAGGTCGCGCCGTCCGCCTTCAATGACTACATCCTTTCCCGTTTCGACATGGACGCCTTGAACGTGTACACCATTCACGCCGAGGTCGAAGGCATTCTCATGGCCCACGACTTCCGCCGCTTGCTGGCCCAGGCACGGGCCGGCGGCATCCGCTTCGTTCCGCTGGGCCGTCTGCTGCCGGACGACCCGACCACCCTGCCCGTCGCCAGCCTGGTGCGCGGCGAACTGGCCGGCCGCGAAGGCTGGCTGGGGGTGCAGCACGCATGAAGCGCCTGGCCTACCCGTCCCTGCTAGCCGCCTTCGTACTGTGCATCCTGCTGCCGATGGCCTTCCACGGGCTGTGGATTCCCGACGAGTCGCGCAATGCGCAGATCAGCCAGGCCATGCTGCAGAGTGGCGACTGGGTGTCCCCGCATCTGCTTGGCCTGCGTTACTTCGAGAAGCCCACCGGCGGCTACTGGCTGACCGCTGCCAGCCAGGCCGTGTTCGGCCAGAACCTTTTCGGCGTGCGTTTCGGCTCGGCGCTGGTCACCGCCCTAAGCACCTTGCTGGTCAGCCTGATCGCCCGCCGGTTGTGGAACGACCCGCGTCGCACCTGGGCCGCGGGCCTGTTCTACCTGAGTTTCGGGCTGATCGCCGGGCAAGCCGGCTACGCCAACCTCGATCCCCAGTTCACCTTCTGCGTGAATCTCAGCCTCGGTGCCCTGTGGTTCGCCTTCGACGCCAGGACCACCCGTGGACGCTTCGCCGCCTGGAGCCTGATCGGCGCAGCCTGTGCCTTCGGCCTCATGACCAAGGGCTTCCTCGCCTTCCTGCTGCCGGTGATCGTCGGCCTTCCATACGCATTGCTGCAGAAGCGCTTTGGCGATTTGCTGCGCTACGGTCTGCTGGCCGTTCTGGTAGCGATTCTGGTGAGCGCGCCCTGGGCCCTGATGATCCACGCCCGCGAGCCGGACTTCTGGAACTTCTTCTTCTGGAACGAGCACATTCGCCGCTTCGCCGCCGAAGACGCCCAGCACGGTCGACCGATCTGGTTCTTCGTGCCTCTGCTGTTCGCCAGCGCACTGCCTTGGGCGGTGCTGATCATCCCGGCGCTGCGCAACGGCATGCAGGGGTGGCGCGACTCCAAGCTGGTATTCCTGCTGCTGTGGTTCGTCATGCCGTTCCTGTTCTTCAGCCTGGCCAAGGGCAAGCTGCCGACCTACATCATGCCCTGCTTCGCCCCGCTCGCCCTGCTGATGGCCGATGCCATCGGCCGTGCGTTGCAGCAGCGCAGGCTGATCGCGCTGAAACTCAACGGCGCGCTCAACCTGCTGCTGGGCAGCAGCGCGCTGGCCGGCCTGGTGTTCATGCAGGCTCGCCACCCGCAGTACCACGACGAACTGCCCAGCGTGCTGATGATCGCCCTGGTCTGCGTCGTCTGGCTGCTGGCCGGCCTGCTGCAGCTGCTGCAGCCCAATCGCTACTGGGCGGCGCCGGCCTTTGCGGCCTGGCTGCTGGTGGCACTGGTCCCCAATGCGCTGCCGAACAAGATGGTCAACAGCAAGATGCCCGACCAGTTCATCGCCGAGCACCTGGAGCAGCTCAAGGGCGCTCACAGCCTCATGAGCAACGACCTGGGCGCCGCGACCGCACTTGCCTGGCGCACCCAGCGCAGCGATATCACGCTGTTCAACACCGAAGGCGAGCTGAAGTTCGGCCTGGGTTATCCCGAAGGCCATGGCCGCAGCATAGCCCCTGAAGACATCCACGCCTGGATCGAGCGCGAGCGCGCCGAAGGCCCCATCGGCGTGATCATGCGGGTCAACAGCGCCAGCGACGAAGCCGAACTGGCCATGCTGCCCAGCGACGCCATCAGCTACCGGCAGAACCACCTGGTGGTCCTGCTGATTCCGCAGGCCAAGCCATGACCGCCCTGCTGCTGGCCGGAGTCTGCCTGCTCACCTGCATGGGCCAGCTGGCGCAGAAATTCGCCGTGGAAAGCTGGCGCGATGCTCCTTCAAGCATGGCTGCGAAACTCTTCTCGCCCTGGCTGCTGCTGGCCGTCGCCTGCCTGGGGGTCGGCCTGCTCCTCTGGCTGCTGGTCCTGCAGCGCCTGGAAGTGGGCGTCGCCTACCCCATGCTGAGCCTGAACTTCGTGCTGGTGACGCTGCTGGCAAGCCGCCTGTTCGGCGAGCGCATCGATGCGCGCCACTGGTTCGGCGTGGCGCTGATCGTCGGCGGCGTCGCCCTTCTGGGGATGCACTCGTGAAGCGCGGCATCGCTTTCGCTCTGGGCAGCGTACTGCTGGTGAGCGGCGCGCAGCTGGGCATGCGCTGGAGCATGACGCGCCTGCCGTCGCACTGGCCGTTCGACCTCG
Organism: Pseudomonas sp. NPDC086581; assembly: GCF_044746165.1. Classification (NCBI taxonomy): domain Bacteria; kingdom Pseudomonadati; phylum Pseudomonadota; class Gammaproteobacteria; order Pseudomonadales; family Pseudomonadaceae; genus Pseudomonas; species Pseudomonas sp. NPDC086581. Next base: position 71,505 of record NZ_JBIVBR010000014.1, read on the forward strand.
CGCAACTGGACCTTGCCGCCCTGTCGGCGCTGGCCGGCGCGGTCCTGGCCTATGCGCTGTCGATGCTCAGCTGGCTGCTCGCCCTCAAACACCTGCCGCTGAGCCGCGCCTATTCGTTGCTGAGCCTGAGCTATGCGTTCGTCTACCTCGGCGCCGCCTTGCTGCCGGGCTTCGGCGAGCCCCTGAGCCTGCAGCGCACCCTGGGTGTCGCCCTGGTGATTGCCGGCGTGATCGCAATCAACGCACCACGCCGCCCTGACAGAACAACCGTCATCAAACCCAGCGACGCTCGCTCCGAGCGCGCGCAGTTCGACTGACCCCAATCCCGCTTCGAGTCCCTATCCGGGAGAGCACAACATGAAAATCAGCGTATTCGGAATCGGTTATGTGGGCCTGGTGCAGGCCGCGGTCATGGCCGAAGTGGGCCACGACGTCCTGTGCATGGACATCGACGAAGACAAGATCGCCAAGCTCAAGCGCGGCCAGATCAGCATCTTCGAACCGGGTCTCGCCGAGCTGGTAAAGGACAACCTGGAAGCCGGGCGCCTGCGTTTCACCAGCGACGTCGCCGAGGCCGCCGGCCATGGCCGCGTGCAGTTCATCGCCGTCGGCACCCCGCCGCTGCCCGATGGCTCCGCCGACCTGCGCGCCGTGCTGGCGGTTGCCGAAGGCATCGCCCGCAACCGCACCCAGCCGGTGATCATCGTCGAGAAGTCCACCGTGCCGGTGGGCACGGGCGATCGCGTGAAGGCCAAGGTGCTGGCGGTGCTCGCCGAAGAAGGCCGCAGCCTGGACTTCGAGATCGTCTCCAACCCCGAGTTCCTCAAGGAAGGCTCGGCGCTGGCCGACTGCCGCAAACCCGACCGCATCGTCATCGGCTGCGAAAGCGCCGAGGTGCTGGACGTGATGCGCGAGATCTACGAGCCGTTCAACCGCAACCACGACCGCATCCTGACCATGAACCTGCGCAGCGCGGAACTGACCAAGTACGCCGCCAACTGCATGCTCGCCACCAAGATCAGTTTCATCAACCAGATCGCCGAGCTGGCCGAACACCTGGGCGCCGACATCGAAGCGGTGCGCCAGGGCATGGGCGCCGACCCGCGCATCGGCTACCACTTCATCTACCCCGGCTGCGGCTACGGCGGCTCGTGCTTCCCCAAGGACGTCCAGGCTCTGATCCAGAGCGCCGAGGAAGCCCACTGCTCCAGCGACCTGCTGCGCGCCGTGGAAGCGGTGAACCAGCGGCAGAAGAGCAAGCTGTTCGAGCGCATCCGCAGCTACTACGGCGGCAAGCTCAAGGGCCGCACCTTCGCGCTCTGGGGCCTGTCGTTCAAGCCCAACACCGACGACATGCGCGACGCCCCCAGCCGCACCCTGATGGAGGCCCTATGGGAAGCCGGCGCCAAGGTCCGCGCCTTCGACCCCGAAGCCATGCCCGAAGCGCAGCGCCTGTACGGCCACGATGAACGCCTGACCCTGATGGGCACGCCGGAAGCCACCCTGGGCGGCGCCGATGCGCTGGTGATCTGCACCGAGTGGCGGCAGTTCAAGGCACCGGATTTCGAGCTGGTGGCCAGCCGCCTGAAGACGCCGGTGATCTTCGACGGGCGCAACCTATTCGACCCCGAGCGCGTGGCACGCTATGGCTTCGAGTACTTCCCCATGGGCCGCGGCGACTCGCACCGCCTGCCGGTGCCGGCGCAGGCCGCCGAGCAACGTCACCGACGCAGCGCCTGACCCAAGCTGACCCCGCAGGAGCGGACTTCGTCCGCTCCTGCGTCAGTGCAAGCTCCGTTACACCTGCCCCATCGCCATCATCGGCGCCGCCTCGCCGCGCTTGAGCAGCGCATAGAGCACCCCGGTCACCACACTGCCCGCGGCAATCGCCAGCAGGTAGAGCAACGCGTGGTTGATCGCATTGGGGATCAGCAGCACGAACAGCCCCCCGTGGGGCGCAAGCAGCTTGCAGCCGAACAGCATCGACAACGCACCGGTCAGCGCACCGCCGGCGATGCTCGCCGGGATCACCCGCAGCGGGTCCTTGGCGGCGAAGGGAATCGCCCCCTCGGAAATGAAACACAGCCCCAACACCAGCGCCGCCTTGCCCGCCTCACGCTCGCTCTGGGCGAACTTGCGCCGCGCCAGTAGCGTGGCGATACCCATCCCGATGGGCGGGACCATCCCGCCGGCCATCACCGCCGCCATCGGCGCATAACTCTGCGACGCGAGCAGTCCCACCGAGAACGCGTAGGCCGCCTTGTTGATCGGCCCGCCCAGGTCCACGCACATCATCCCGCCCAGCAGCAGGCCGAGCAGGATGGCGTTGGTGGTGCCCATGCCCGCGAGAAAGTCAGTGAGTGAACCCATCATCGCCGCCACCGGCGAACCCACCACGTAGATCATCACCAACCCGGTGAACAGGCTGGCCAGCAAGGGGATGATCAGGATCGGCTTGAGCGCCGCGACGCTTGTCGGCAGTGGAAGCCACTGGGCAATCGCCCGCGCCGAATAGCCCGCGAGCAGGCCGGCGACTATGCCGCCAAGAAAGCCCGCGCCCAGCGTGCTCGCCAACAGCCCGCCGATCATCCCCGGCGCCAGGCCCGGACGGTCGGCGATGGACCAGGCGATATAGCCCGCGAGCATCGGCACCATCAGCTTGAACGCCGCGTCGCCGCCGATCTGCATCAGCGCCGCCGCCAGGGTGCCTTGCTGCTTGAAGGCCTCGATGCCGAAGACGAATGACAGCGCGATCAGCAAGCCGCCCGCTACCACCATCGGCAGCATAAAGGACACGCCGGTGAGCAGGTGCTTGTAGACCCCACGCGCCTCATTCCTGGTTGGCGCCGCACTGCTGCCGGCAGATGAAGCGGACTCCACCGTCGCTTCCTTCAATGCGCCTTCGATAGTCGCCTGCGGCTGCTTCAGCGCAACGCCAGTGCCACAACGGAAGATGCGCTTGCCGGCGAACCGCTCGGGGTTGACCTCAATATCGGCCGCCAGCAGCACCACATCGGCGGCCGCGATTTCTTCCGCGGTCAGCGGGTTGCGCGCGCCCACCGAGCCCTGGGTTTCCACCCGCAGCTCGATGCCCATCTGCTGCGCCGTCTGCTGCAGCGCCTCGGCCGCCATGAAGGTGTGCGCCACACCCGTCGGGCAGGCGGTCACGGCAACGATCTTCGCTGCGCGCTCTGCTACGGCCGGCGCGCTCGAAGACTCACCGGGCTGCCAGACCTGCGCCTCTTCCTGCGCTCGCTGCAGGAAGCTGGCCGGCTCGGCCAGCGCCTCGGCAGGCCGGGCCTGGACCAGGCGCTTGCCGGCGAAGCGCGAAAGCTCCAGCGGCTGCGTACTGACCACCAGCACCCAATCGGCGGCGGCGATCTGGCCGTCGCTCAACTGGCGCTCCGGATGCTGCGGATCGCATTGTTCGACGCACACCGACCAGCCCAGGCGCTCGGCCGCCGCACGCAGCAGGCGAGCGCTGAGCACACTGGAAATCTGGCCGTTGGGGCAGGCCGTGATCAGGGCAAGGTTCATCGTCATACCTCTTGTTGTTCTATCGCTCAGGACTGGACAGGAGCCAGCGCCTGAACCTGCACCGCGTCTTCGATGCGCTGGAGCCGCTGCGCATCGCCGATGCCGAACTGGAATTGAGTGACCGCCAGCGCCGCCACCGCCGTGGCCTGGCGCAACACGCGCTCGGCCGGCCAGCCTGCGAGCAGGCCATGGACCATGCCGGCCAGCAGGGAATCACCTGCGCCCACCGTACTGGCCACCTCCACCTTCGGCGGCACAGCCTGCCAGACGCCCTGCGGGCCGAACCAGCGCACGCCCTCCGCGCCCTGGGAAAGCACCACCTGCTCAATGCCACGAGCTCGCAGCGATTCGACCTGCGCGGCCAACTCCTCGGTGCTGCCGGCGAGCTGCCCACAGGCCTCGCCCAGCTCCTGGTCGTTGGGCTTGATCAGCCAGGGCGCGGCCTCGATGCCCGCGCGCAGCGCAGCGCCGCTGCAATCGAAGGCGACCTTCAGGCCATGCCCCTGCAAGCGCAGCAACAGCTCGCGCAGCCACTGGGGATCGACTCCGCGCGGCAGGCTGCCGGCAACCACGGCGATCTCGAAGTCGGCGGCGACCAGGTCGAGGCGATCCAGCAACGCGTCCTGCAGCGCCTCACCGACCTCGGGGCCGGGCCCGTTGATATCGGTGATGCGTCCGGTGCCCTCGGCGATCTTGATGTTGCTGCGGGTTTCGCCCGGCACACGGACGAAAGCGTCGATGAAGCCGCGTCGGCGAAACAGCGCCTCGAAAGGCTGCGCGTTGTCCGCACCGAGGAAGCCGGCGACGGTCAGGGAATGCCCAAGGTCGGCCAGCACCTGGGCGACGTTCACACCTTTGCCGGCGGCCTGGCTGAGCACCGACTCGCTGCGATTCACCTCGCCGGGCGCAAGCGTCGGCAGACGCACAGTGAGGTCCAGTGCGGGGTTCAGGGTCAGGGTCAGGATGCGGGCCATCAGTGCATCTCCGGCAGCGCGAGGGCGACACTCTGGCGAACGTCCGCCGCCGAGCACAGGGTCAGGGCGGCTTGCGCCAGTTCGCGGGAAGTCGGCAGGTCCAGCTCGCGGACCCGCGCCTTCACCAGGGGAATGCTGCGCGCCGAGACGCTCAACTCGTCCACTCCCAATCCAACCAGCAATGGCACCGCCAGCGGGTCGGCAGCCAGCTCGCCGCACACCCCCACCCACTTGCCGTGGGCATGGGCGGCACGCACGGTCATGTCGATCAGTTGCAGCACCGCCGGGTGCAGGCCATCGGCCTGGGCGGACAGGCTCGGGTGGCCACGGTCGATGGCCAGCGCGTACTGGGTCAGGTCATTGGTACCGACGCTGAAGAAGTCCACCTCGCGCGCCAGCACCGGCGCCAGCAGCGCGGCGGACGGCACCTCGACCATGATGCCCAGCTGCAGATCATGCTCGCCGCCCAGCTCCGCACAGAGTTCGAGGGTGAGATCACGGGCCTGTCGCCACTCTTCCACCTGCCCGACCATGGGGAACATGATGCGCAGCGGGCGGCCGGCGGCGGCAGTCAACAAGGCGCGCAGCTGGGTGCGAAAAATCTGCGGGCGCTGCAGCGTGAGACGCACGCCACGGATGCCCAGGTAGGGGTTGGTTTCCTCGGGGATCGGCCAGTAAGGCAGCGGCTTGTCGCCACCCACATCCAGGGTGCGCGCCACCAGCGGGCGGCCTTCGAGGGCGTCGAGGACGCGGCGGTATTCGAGCTCCTGGGTCACCTGGTCCGGCGCCTGTGGGTTGTCCATGAAGACGAACTCGGTGCGCAGCAGGCCCACGCCTTCAGCGCCCAGCTCCACGGCTTTCGCTGCACCGGCGGTGTCGCCGAGGTTGGCGCAGACTTCCACGGTATGGCCGTCGCGGGTGACTGCCGGCTCATGACGGCGCGCCTCGGCTTGTTCAGCGCGGCGCTGGCGCAGGTCGCGCTGGATCGCGGCGACGTGCAGCATTTGCGCATCCGGCGCGATGCTCAGCTCGCCCTTCTCGCCATCCAGCAGCAGGGCCGTGCCGGACTCCAGCGCCAGCACGCTTGCCCCGGCGCCCACCAATGCAGGAATGCCCAGCGCGCGAGCGATGATCGCGCTGTGCGAAGTCGCACCGCCGCGCGCGGTGACGATGCCAGCCACGCGTTCCGGGTCCAGTCGCGCCACGTCGGACGGGCCGACTTCATCCATCACCAGGATGTAGGGCTCGCCGGGTTCCACGGCGCTCTCGACGCCACACAGGCGCGCCAGCACCCGCCGACCGACGTCGCGCAGGTCCGCCGCACGCTCGGCCAGCAGCGCGTCACGCAGAGCCTCCTGCTCGCCGGCCACGCGCTCGATCACCTGGCTCCAGGCCGCTTCGGCGCTGGCGCCCTCGACCAGCCACGCCTGCACCTCGGCGAGCAGTTCGGGGTCGTCCAGCAGGGCCTGGTGGGTGACGAAGATGTCGCGGATCGCCTTGACCTGGCTGCGCTCGACCAGGGTTTCGATCTCCCGGCTGATGGCCGTGCGCGCCTCGTCCAGGCGCCGGCGTTCGGCTTCCGCTGACTCGCCGCGCGCGTCGAACTCGAAGGCACGGGCGACCTGCACGTAGGCCGGGCCATGGGCAATCCCCGGCGACGCGGGGATGGCCTGGAGCTGCGCGCCCGCTTCGGGAGCCCGCACGGCCTGCAATTCCTGCTCGTCCAACTGGACGCTTTCGACGACCGGTTCGAGGGATTCCGGCAGCGGCTCGACCTCTTCGCCCAGCCCCTGTTCCACTGCCACGCGGACGGCAAGCAGCGCAGCGTCAGCGATCTCCGGTTCGGCGAAGAACTCCAGCATCTGCCCACGTCGCGCACCGAGGCTGAGCAGCTTGCTCAGACTACGGATCGACACCGGGGCGCTGTCGCCCTCGGCGATGCGCACGCGGATTTCCCCGCTGAAGTCCCGCGCCAGCAGCATCAGCACCTGCGCCGGGCGGGCGTGAAGACCATGGGGGTTCGCCAGCGGAACACGGATGCTCGGCCAGTCCACCGGCAATTCGCCGCCCAGGGCCTCAAGCACCGCGCGAACGGAAGTGGTACCCGCCAGCTCGCCGGCACGGCCATCCACCAGCAGGTCGCACAGGCGCGCGAATACCGCTTCATGGGCATCGCCCTGGCGAGCCAGGCAGAACAGGCCGCGCACCGGCTGGCCGGCGTGGCTCAGCTCGCGCATGGGGGTGACGAAGACGAGGCCGGGTCGCGTGACGCATTGCTCGCTGTCCTGCCACCAGAGCCCGGCGCCCAGCGGCAGGGCTTCCTGGCCGTGCAGCGCGGCAGCGAAGCCGGGCACGACGCAGCCGGCCTTCTTCAGGCGGCGGGCGCCGACCAGCGCCAGTTCGTCGAAATCCTCGGCCGCGACACCGAGCCCGACCAGTTGCTCGTCGAACAACAACGGCTGCGACGCCCCACCTTGCAACAACTGCAGCAGGTCTTCGGGCTTCTGCGCTGCACGCAGCGCCGCACCTACCTCGCCGTCACCCAGCGCACGGGTGAGCAGTTGCAGCAGGCGCAGGTGTTCGTCGGACTTGGCGGCAATGGCGATAGCCAGGTGAACGGTCTGCCCGTCGCCCCATTGCACGCCCTCGGGGAAGTGCATCAGGCGCACGCCGGTGCGCTGCACCAGATGGCGCGTGTCCGGAGTGCCGTGGGGGATGGCGATGCCCTGTCCGAGGTAGGTGGAGCCCTGCGCCTCGCGGGCCTGTATCCCGGCGAGGTAGCCCGGAGCAACCAGGCCGTCGTCTTCGAGGGCAGAGCCGAGCATGGCCAGGGCGGCCTGCTTGTCGGCAGCGCGCTGGCCCATGCGGACCTGCTGCGCGTTGAATTCGAGCATCGCTTGTCTCCTCACCGGCGTTCGCACGCGCCGGCGCTGGGGCGGTTATCCGCTTGTACGGTGATCAGCTTAGAAGTTGCGGCGCAGGAACAGGGTTCAGGCAATACTGCGTGCGCAATGCTGAATCGTTTCACCTATTGAGACTGGCACGTTACTCGATAATGCGTGATCCTTGAAGCCCCCAATTGTCGGCAGCATCCCGCGTTGAAACTCACTGATATCGCCCGCCTGGCCGGTGTTTCGGTCACCACCGCCAGCTACGTGATCAACGGCAAGGCCGTCCAGCGTCGCATCAGCGCCGCCACGGTGGAGCGCGTGCGCGCGGTGATCGAGGAGCACGGCTACCACCCGGACCAGCAGGCCGCCAGCCTGCGCCGCGGGCAGACCCGCACTCTGGGCTTCATCCTGCCGGACCTGGAAAACCCCAGTTACGCCAAGCTCGCCAAGCTGCTCGAACAGGGCGCCCGGGCACGCGGCTACCAGCTGCTGATCGCCTGCTCCGACGACGAACCGGACACCGAGCGCCAGGTACTCAACCTGTTCCGCGCGCGACGTTGCGACGCACTGATCGTCGCCAGCTGCCTGCCCAGTGTGGACGACAGCCACGCGCGCCTGCAGGCCGACGGCGTGCCGATCATTGCCGTGGACCGCCAACTCGACCCGCAACGCTTCTGCTCGGTGGTGAGCGACGACCGCGACGCCAGCCAGCGTCTCACCGCCAGCCTGCTCAAGCCGGCGCCGCGCAGCATCGCCCTGCTCGGCGCACGACCGGAGCTGATCATCTCCCAGGAGCGCGCCGCAGGCTTCCGCAGTGCGCTGCGCGACTACCAGGGCCAGGTGCTGATCGAGCACGGCGAGACCTTCAGCCGCCCCTGCGGCCGCCGCCTGATGGAAGAGCTGCTGGCCGGCCAGGGGCAGTTGCCCGACGCGCTGATCACCACCTCCTACGTGCTGCTCGAGGGCGTCTTCGACGTGCTCCAGGCCCTGCCCAACGGCTGGCCGGCGGACTTGCGCATCGCCACCTTCGGCGATACCCAACTGCTGGACTTCGTGCCGCTGAAGGTCAACGCCATTTCCCAGCAGCACGCGCTGATCGCCGAGCGCGCGCTGGACCTGGCGCTGGCCGCCATCGAACAGAACAGCTACACCCCTGGCGTCCACCCGATCCCGCGCAACCTCAAGCTGCGCACGGAGTGAACCGATGCGCCTGATCGATACCCACAACCACCTCGACTGCCCGGACTTCGAGCAGGACCGCGCCGCCGTGCTGCAGCGCAGCCGCGAGCTGGGTGTGGAGCGACAGGTGCTGCTGGGAGTGTTCCGCGAGAACTGGGAGGACGTCTGGGCGCTGGTGGAAACCGAGCCTGACCTGTACGCCGCCCTCGGACTGCACCCGATCTACCTGGCACAGCACCGGCCGGAACATCTGACAGCGCTCCGCGAGTGGCTGCAGCGCCTGGCCGGACACCCGAAGCTCTGCGCGGTCGGCGAGATCGGGCTGGACTATTACCTGGAAGACCTCGACCGCGATGGCCAGCAGACCATCTTCGAGGAACAGCTGCGCATCGCCATCGATTTCGAGCTGCCGGTGCTGCTGCACGTGCGTCGCGCCCACGCGGCGATGATCGCCACGCTCAAGCGCTACAGGCCCGCGCGCCAGGGCATCATCCACGCCTTCGCCGGCAGCCGCGAGGAAGCCCGCGAATACCTCAAGCTGGGTTTCCGCCTGGGCCTGGGCGGCGCGCCGACCTGGCCGCAGGCCAACCGCCTGCGCAAGGTGGTGCCGGAGATTCCGCTGGAGTCCATCGTGCTGGAGACCGACTCGCCGGACATGGCGCCGTCGATGTACCCCGGCGTGCGCAACAGCCCGGAGCACCTGCCGGAGATCTGCGCGGCGCTGGCGGAGCTCAAGGGCGTCAGCGCGGATGAGCTGGCCAGCGCCAGCACGCGCAATGCGATGGAATTGTTCGGCTGGAGCTGAGCGGTTGCTCGCTCCTACAGGAAGCCGGCAAGCGGATTCACCGACAAACCGATGCCCGTGAGATGGGGTGCATCCGTGCGACCCACGGACATCGGCCTGCTGGCGAAAACCTGGTAACGGGGCGGATCACAGCATCCGCCCCGGAGTCAGTGACGATCAGACGCGGAACGCGCCGATCAGTCGCTTGAGTTCCACCACCTGCCCAGCCAGTTCGCGGCTGGCACGCTCTGTCTCGCTGGCGCCTTCGGAGGTGCGCTCGCCGGCTTGGTTGATCTCGACGATGTTCTGGTCGATGTCATGGGCCACGGCGGTCTGCTGCTCGGCTGCGGCGGCGATCTGCTGGTTCTGGTCGACGATGGCGCCCACCGCCTGGAGGATGTTCTCCAGCGCCTGCTGTACCTGGGCCGACTGGCTGACGGTACCGTCAGCGGTCTGGTGACTGCTGCCCATGGCCTTCACCGCCGCGCCCACGCCGTTCTGCAGGCGCGCGATCATCTGCTCGATCTCTTCGGTGGACTGCTGGGTGCGCTTGGCCAGGGTACGTACTTCGTCGGCCACGACCGCGAAGCCCCTGCCCTGCTCACCGGCGCGCGCAGCCTCGATGGCAGCGTTGAGCGCCAACAGGTTGGTCTGCTCGGCAATGCCCTTGATCACGTCCAATACACGGCTGATGGAGGCGCTGTCGGCGGCCAGTTGGTTGATCACCGCCACCGACTCGTCGATCTCGCCAGCCAGGCGCTGGATGCTGCCCACCTGGGACTCCACCAGGGCCCGGCCGCTGGTGGTTTCCTGGTTCACGTTGTGCGCGCTGCCCACCGCCACGGCGGCACTGCGCGCGACCTCCTGGGCGGTCGCGGCCATCTGGTTCATCGCCGTGGCGACCTGCTCGATCTGGTTGCGCTGGCCGGCCACCGCCTGGTTGCTTTCAGCGGACACCGACTCCACTCGCACGGTCTGCCGCTCCACCTCGCTGACGGTGCGACCGACCTGCTCGATCAGGTCGTGGATCTTCGAAACGGTCTGATTGAAAGCATCGCCCAGCTCACCCAACTCATCGCGGCTCTGGGCCTGGAAATTGACGGTCATGTCGCCAGCGGCAACCCGCTCCATCATCTTGCCCAGGCTCTTCAGGGTGGTGCGGGTGGAAACGTAGAAGCCGCCGTAGAGGTAGACGATGGAGACGAACACCACCAGCAGAGCGACGACCAGCAGCACCATCTGCCGCTGCTTGCTGGCCAGGCGGGACTGCAACTGGCCATCAAAGAATTGCAGGACATGGTCATCCAGGCGATAGGTCTGATCCATCGCCTTGCTGACCTGCTCGTAGAAGTCGAGCCACGGCGTGTCGAGGGTGTCGGCCATCACCACCTTGTCCTCGAACAGTTTGCCCATGCTCTTGATCGTTTCGCGGCTCGCCTGGGCGTCGTCGGACAGCGCGCTCTGCGCCGCCGGGCTCGCGCCCAGGGCTTCCTGCAGCTTGAGCCCGTACTCGGCGTGCAGCTTCTCCAGCTCCTGCAGCAGGTCATCCAGCTTGCCGCTGGTGGAAGAGTTGAGGAAACCCTGCCCCAGCGCGCTGGCCCCCATGGTGCGCCCCTGGCTGAGGGTTTCGGTAACCTGCGGGGTACCGGAGGTGATCAGCTCGGCGAGCTGGCGCAGGTCGCGGGCGTCGTCCTGGCTCAGGCCGGCCTGGGATACCAGCAGCTTGTTGAAGACCTGCACTTCGCTGAGCAGGCGCGCGGCCATGGCCGACTTGCTCTGCAGCGAACCCTCGGCGTCCACACCCTTCAAGCTGGCCAGCAGTTCGTCGCGCTTGGCATTGAACTCGGCGATCTGCTCGGCGTCCTGCGTGACCGGCTGCAAAGCGCCGATCTGTGCCTGCAGGTCCTTGTGCAATTGGCCGATACGCGAATCGATGCCGGCGGACTTGTTGGACTGTCCGAGAATCCCATTGATCTGCAACAGGTCGTTGTAGGACTCGAGGTGGCGGCGAATCTTCAGGCCGTCGCTGATCAGCGACAGGCTTTCCAGTTCGGCGCGGGTACTGACGAACTGCCCGTAGGAGTCGCGCACCAGGTAGAAGTTGGTAATCAGCATCGGCAGAAAGAACAGCACACTGATCAGGCTGAACTTCATACCGAAGCTCAGACGGTTCATCAGCGCGATGGCCGGATAGAGCACGGTCCTCACGAAAGACGTCTCCTGTTCCCGTTATTGTTATGTTGCTTGTCGGGGATGGTGCAGCGCGCCCCTGGACGGGTCGTCGCCGCGCGCGCTCACCAGAGCGGCCACTGTCGTGCAGCGGCCGTCACCTCACGCTTCGAGTGCGATGTGTACCTGATATCGGCGGGGAGTTCTGTAACTTAAGGTTAAAATGCCATCATCGGACCGGCGGGCGCCGGCCCGATTCGCGGGATCAGAGCAGCAGCGTCCACACCGCAAAGATGGCGTACCAGAGCACGGCAGAGCGCACCAGCAGCTGCCACAGCGCATCCAGGCTGGCGACGCCCTTGGCGCCCAGGCCACCTTCGTTGAAGTCTTCGGCCACATAGCCGGCGCGGGCCAGCAGACGAGCGGCAGGTACGTCCCAGGCAAGCAGGTCATGCAGCAGTGTGCGGGTCACCGCGACGAAGTTGCCTACGAGGGCGAAACTCAGCACCAGCGCGCGCGACGGCAACCAGTCGAAGGCATGCCGCAGTTGCACGGTGCGCTCGCGCAGTTCCGGCTGGCGCGCCTGCTCGGCGGCGATGGCGAGCAGGCGGTAGGCCAGCGCAGCCACCGGGCCGAGCAGCGCGTACCAGAAGATCACGGCGAAGAAGGCCTGGTAGGCCTCCCACACCAGCGTGCCCTGCACCACGGCCAGCAGGTCGTCGTCACCGTCTGCCTGCACCTGCACGCCCAGGTCGCGCTCGGCGACGTGATAGGCGGCCTGGGCATCCTCGCGGCGCCAGGCATCGCGGAACGGCCCGATGGCCCGCAGCACGTCGCCGCGCCCCAGGCTCCAGACCACCACCAGCAACTGCACCGGCAGCGCCAGCAGGCCATAGGCGACCGGTTCGAGAAGGGTCAGCAGCAGCGCCAGCAACAGCAGCGGCGGCAGGACCGCCACCAGCAGGCCGAGCCAGGGTTGCGCCACCAGCGACTTCACGCCGCCCACGGCATCCAGCCAGCCGAGCCACCAGCCGTCGCGCTGAACCTTTGCGCGCCAACCGGAGAACTTCTCGACCAGCAGGACCAGCAACAGCACCAGGAAACTCATGTCGGCTCCTTCTTCAGGCCGGCGCCAATATCGGCAAAGTAGCGCGTCCAGTCGAACGCCTCGCCCGGGTCGGTCTTGCGCTCCGGGGCAATATCGCAGTGGCCCTGGATGCGTTCCGGGGTGATAGCCGGGTACACCTTGCGCAATTGCCGTGTCAGCTGAGCCAGCACCTCGTACTGACGCTCGCTGTAAGGCTCGGTATCGGTGCCTTCGAGCTCGATGCCGATGGAGAAGTCGTTGCAGTTCTCCCGGCCGTCGAAGCGCGACACGCCGGCATGCCAGGCGCGCGAGTTGCAGGAAACGAACTGGAACAGCGAACCATCGCGCTCGATGAGGAAATGCGCCGAGACGGTCAGGCTGCAGATGCTGGCGAAGTACGGATGCTCATCGGCGTCCAGGCGGTTCTGGAAGAACTCCTGCACCTTGCAGGTACCGAACTGGCCGGGCGGCAGGCTGATGTTATGGATGACCAGCAGCGAGACTTCCTCGCCGTCGGGGCGCGCGTTGAAGTTCGGCGAGGGGCAGCGCTGGGCTTCGAGGCACCAGCCGGATTCGGGGTCGATCTGCATGGAGACTCCTTGGCAGAGCCCCACTCTAAAGCAGGCGACGGGGGAAATGAACTCGCTGGCACGCGGCCAGCGGGCTCAGAGCCTGCTTACGATCTCGCGAGCTAGAGCAGAACGAGACCGATTTCAACGCAGTTGGCGACGCGCAGCAGATCGCAAGCAGGTTCTCAGGCGTTCTTCAGGCGCCGCAGGTTGCCGATCACCGACTCCAGGGCGCGATCGAACAGCAGCGCGTCGTCGAGCAGGCGCACGGCGTTGCGGCGGAACTCGACGGCCAGGCTCATGCGGGTCTTCTCCAGCACCTTCATGCCGGTGCGATTGACGAAGATGTAGCGACCGCTCGGGCGAATTACCGCAGCCAGCTTGCAGCGCAGCTTGTGCTCTTCGTCTTCCTGAATTTCCACCCAACTGCCGACGCGCAGGTCGTCGACCTTGCGCAGCGACTCATCGTCGTCGGCAAAGGCCTCCTCAGGCTCTAGGGCAGAGGTCGGCTCCGGCGAGGCGAGGACAATCTCCTCGACTACGGCAACCATGGCCGGCTGTGCAGCAGCAGGCGCGACGGCTGCCGGCGCATCCAGCGGGTCGTCGAGCAGCGGCAGGTCGTCTTCCAGATCGAGCAGCGGAGATTCCTCGACCTGCTTGTAGCGCTGGAAGGCCTGCACATGCAGCCCCTCCAGGCGACTGAAGAATTCGCCGGTGGAGAACGGATCGAAGGCGGCCGAAGCCAGACCCTCGCGCAGCGACTTGAGCAGTTGCGGAACCATTTCCAGCAGGCGCAGGCGCGAATCCGGATCTTCGTGGGGCTCCACGCTCCAGATCAGGCCATCCATGGTCGCCAACGCAGCTTCCCACTCGCTGGAGTGAGTGCCGTGCTTCAGGCAGGTCAGCAGCAGGACCTGGCTCCAGGCCTCCTGCAGCAGGCGCACCACCACTTCGGGCAGGGTGCGACCCAGCAGGCGCTCATTTAGCACGCCTTCCACGTCCTGGCGGGCCAGTTCGGCGCGCGCACGGCCTTCCTCAGCATCGCGGGTGCGCTGCTCCAGCAGGTCGCTGCGACGGCGCTCGTCGCCGGTGAAGGAGATGAACTCGTCGAGCAGCTCGGAGAAGATGGCCGGGTCATCGACGAAGTCGTTCAGCAGGCGCATCACCACCTGCTCGATCTTCTGGTACAGGTGGTCGCGCTGGCCATCGGACTGCTCGGCCCAGCCCAAGGCGGCCGAGGCGATCTCGTTGAGCAGGCGACGCGCCGGGTGGCTGCCACGGCTGAAGAACGTCTTGTCGAGGACTGCAACCTTGAGCATCGGGATCTGCATGCGGCCGATCAGGGCCTTGAGCGAATCCGGCAGGGTGCGATCGTCGAGGATGAATTCAAAGAGCATGGAGACGAGGTTGATGACGTCCTCGTCCACCTGGCCGACCACGCGGGAACGGCCACTCTTGCTGCTGACACGGGTCAGCAGGTGATCCAGGTGCTGACGCACGTCGATCTCGTCGATGCTTTGCGCCGGCAGATGCGACTGCAGGTGGGACAACAGGCGCATCAGGTCATTGCTGGAAATCGGCACCGCATCGGCGGGCATGGAGCGAGTCGGGGCGGCACTGCCGCGCACTTGCGAGAGCAGGTCGCGCAGCGCCGCGAACGCCGCCTGGCTGTCGGCATCCATGTACTGACCGGTGGCGCCCTGCTCGCCCGCATCAGCGGCGGCAGAGGACGGCGCTGCACCCTGGCCACTGGGCACGGTACGTTGCGGCGGACGGCGCAGAGGGACGGATTTCAGCTCCGGCAGCACGCCCAGCGCAATCAGCGTCTGGTTGGCTTCCGCGTACAGATGCTCGGCGTCGGCCAGCACGTACTTCTCGAAGAGCTTGAGGATGATCAGCTTGACCTTGATCTCCACGCCCAGACCACGGCAGGCATCGAGGAAGGCCTCACACAGCTGGCGCGGACCCAGCGGGTTGTTCTTGTCCTCGACCTTCTTGCTGACCAGAGTATTGAAGCGGGTGGTGAGGTGCGTGAGGGCGACACCATCGCGGCTCATCACCTTGGCAACCATGGCATCCAGGGCGACGGACTCTTCCAGCTCGTCGTTCTGCACCAGGGTGAGATTCTCGTAGGAAACCGTGTCCAGCGCCGGCGCGCGGCCGATTTCGTACTGGTTCAGGTTGGCGAAGTTCTCGAAGACTTTCTGCAGCACGCCACGCTCGATACCCTTGCGCTTGAGGCGCAGGTCACGCATGGCTTCGAAGTAGGCGCTCTGTTCCGCGTTGTTGGCGGCGCGATCGGCCATCTCGAACAGGGTGTCATCGGCGTTGTCGAACAGGGCCTGCATGGCATGACGCAGTTGGACGGCGACCTTATCGCGGACAGCGACGAGCCCCGCCGGAATGCGTCCAGCGAACGAATTCTGCGAGGGCTCCGTGGCCGGCTTGTTCAGCGGCACTACGTTCGCGTCGTTCTGCATCGCAAGTCTCCTGCCGTCAGACCTGTCTGGCGGCACCAACAGTCATCGAAGCGTCATCCGTAACGTCAATTTAGTGGCGTCAAAAAGCGGAAAGGTTCAACGTCATTATAGGGAAGCTTCCTACACAACCAAGAGACATTTCACGCATTCTTGAAGAAATTCACACTGAAGCGCCCGCCGTCCGTCCGACAGTTCGCACGGAGGTCCAAAAAACACCCTGCCCTGCACGCCGCGCGCTGTCGCCCGTATAATCGCGCCACTGCGAACAGGAGCCTTCCATGCCGAACCTCACCCTCGCCGAGCTCTCCGGGGAAATCCAGGCCAACGTCCGCGCCGCACTGGCCGAAGACGTCGGCAGCGGCGACATCACCGCCCAGTTGATCCCCGCCGAGCGCGACGCCAGCGCCCGCATCATCACCCGCGAGAACGCCGTCATCGCCGGCACCGCCTGGGTCGACGAGGTATTCCGCCAGGCCGACCCGCGCGTACAGGTGAAATGGCAGGTCCGCGACGGCGAGCAGGTCAGCGCGGACCAGACCCTGTTCACCCTGGAAGGCCCGGCCCGCGCCCTGCTCACCGGCGAACGCAGCGCGCTGAACTTCCTCCAGCTGCTCTCCGGCACCGCGACCCGCGCCCGCCACTATGCCGATCTGGTGGATGGCACCGGCGTGAAGCTGCTCGACACCCGCAAGACCCTGCCCGGCCTGCGCCTGGCGCAGAAGTACGCGATCACCTGTGGCGGCTGCCATAACCACCGTATCGGCCTGTACGACGCCTTCCTGATCAAGGAAAACCACATCGCCGCCTGCGGCGGCATCGCCCAGGCCATCGCAGCGGCTCACCAGATCGCCCCCGGCAAACCGGTGGAGATCGAAGTGGAAGACTTGGACGAGCTGCGCCAGGCGCTGGAGGCCGGCGCCGATATCGTCATGCTCGACGAGCTGAGCCTGGACGACATGCGCACCGCCGTCGCCCTCACTGCCGGCCGCGCCAAGCTGGAAGCCTCGGGCGGTATCACCGAGAGCAGCCTGCGCACCATCGCCGAGACCGGCGTGGACTACATCTCCATCGGCACCCTGACCAAGGACGTCAAGGCGCTGGATCTGTCGATGCGGCTGAGCCTGTAAAATTTCCTACTCGCGTTCACGCCGCCCCTGATAGTGCCGATTCCTGTGCCTCTGACATACTCAGACGCTCACGAATCGGCAAACAGCGAAGAGAGCAAGAGCGCGATCATGACGAAAAGGATTCTGCTGACTGGTGGCTGTGGCTACATCGGCTCCCACATCTGCCTGGAACTGATCGAGCAGGGCTTCCACCCCATCGTCCTCGACAACCTCAGCAATAGCTCGCCCATCCCGCTGCAACGCATCGAGCAACTCACCGGCCAGGCAATCCCTTTCGTGAAAGGCGATGTCCGTGACGAGGCCGTCCTCGACCGACTGTTTGGTGAACACGAGATCGATGCCGCCATTCACCTTGCCGGCCTGAAGTCCGTCGCCGAATCGGTCGCCGATCCCATCGCCTACTACCAGACCAACTTCGCCGGCACCGTCACCCTCTGCCAGGTCATGCAACGCCATGGCGTGAAGCGCTTCATCTATAGCTCTTCAGCCACGGTCTACGGCCTGGCAGCCGAAAGCCCGATCCGCGAGGACGCCCCCACCGGCCCGGCCAGCCCCTACGGCCAATCCAAGCTGATGGCGGAAATCGCCCTGCGCGACATCGCCCACGCCGACCCGCAGTGGACCATGGCCATCCTGCGCTACTTCAACCCGGTGGGTGCCCACGCCAGCGGACGCATCGGCGAAGACCCCAACGGCATCCCCAACAACCTGATGCCCTATATCTCCCAGGTCGCCACCGGCAAGCAGCCTTTCATCCGCGTCTTCGGCAACGACTACCCCACCCCGGACGGCACTGGCGTGCGTGACTACCTGCACGTCGTAGACCTGGCCAACGCCCACCTCAGCGCCCTGCGCTGGCTGGACGGCGCCAGCGGCGCGAAGACCTTCAACATCGGTACCGGCCGTGGCTACAGCGTGCTGGAGATCATCCGCGCCTACGAAAAGGCGTGCGGCCGCGAACTGCCCTTCCAGTTCCTGCCCCGCCGCGATGGCGACATTGCCAGCTATCACGCCGACCCAACTTTGGCCGGCGCGGAATTGCGTTGGAACGCCACCCGCGACATCGAAGACATGTGCCGCGACGCCTGGAACTGGCAGAGCCAGAACCCCAGCGGCTACGCCTGACTTTTCTTCGAATCGGAAAACAAAAAGCCCCGCTCGAAAGCGGGGCTTTTTGTTGAAGCTGGTGCCGGTAAGAGGAATCGAACCCCCGACCTTCTCATTACGAATGAGCTGCTCTACCGACTGAGCTACACCGGCGGCGGGCGTAAGCTAGCAGCTCTTCCAGGCCCAGGCAACCATGCCCCTGCCGACGTTACTTCTGCTCATGGTATTCGTCATCAATATTGATAGCCCAAATACGCGACTTATCGATCTTTCCTGTCGATATCTGGCTGGCCGCCTCTCTGGCAGTAAGCATGGAGTGATCCTGGTTATTGTAACGGTGCATCCCATTACGGCCGATCAGGAAGAGGTTATCTACCGCATCCAAACTATCGCGCAGCCTGTCGAACTTCTGGTAGGCCTCACCAAAGTAGCCGGGATAAGCCTTGGGTACACGAATGACGACGGCATCGCGGGCAGCGCCAGATCTGGTGAGACCGATTTCCTGCATTTCCCGTTGAGCGAGTGCGGAGAGCGTCTCGTCGTCCATGCCCCACAACTCATCGGTGTCTTTGCAGAAAAACTCCAGCCCAAGCCAGACGGTGTCATGGTCGGCGACCATATAGGGGCTCCAATTATTGAAAACCTGGACGCGCCCCACCTTCACTCCAGGCTCCTGAATGTAGATCCAGTTGTCCTGTAACTGATTGACCAGTTCATCCTTGTGGTAGAGAAGCCCTACGGTAATAAAGTCTCGGTACTCCAAGCCGGCCGCAATGGCGCGCGCCTCTTCACCGACGCCGCCTCGGAGCGCATGGACCAATTCTTTGACGGGCATTGTAGAGATCAGGTAGGCGCTGGCCACCTGATGGAGATTGCCGTTGGAGTCGACATACTCCACCGAGTTGACCCGATCATCTTGATAGTTCACCGCAGTGACTCGGCTACGCATCTCCAAGCGCCCACCACCCTCCTCGAAGCGGCGCGCTGCCAGCTCCCACATCTGTCCAGGGCCGAACTTGGGATAAATGAAACTCTCGATCAGCGAAGTGTGCTTCGTCTTGCCCTCAAGGCCGAGCATCGACTTCAGCGCATGCGCGAGGGCACCGAGAATGGAGAGGCTCTTGATCCGCTGAGCTCCCCACTCAGCACTGATCTCGTCACAGCCAACTCCCCAGACCTTCTCGGTATATTCCTTGAAGAACTGTCGGTATAGCTTCTGCCCGAAACGGTTGATGAGGAAATCCTGCAGCGTGTTCTCGGGTTTCACTGGATTGATCTTGGCCAGCACATAGCTGATGCCAAAAACCACTGTCTTGCGCAAACCAAGCTTGCGCAGGCTGTCCAGATTGAGTTTCAGGGGATAATCGAAGAAGCGTTTGCCAAAGTAGATTCGCGACAGGCGCTCGCGCAGCAGCATGACATCGTCGCGATTCTCAACGGGCCCGCGGGCCAGCCCCACGAATGTTGGCAACGGTCTGGACATGCCCTGATATTGCAGAACTGCTGACTCGCTATTATCCGGGGCAAGCGGAAGCAAACGGTTCCACCATTGCATTACCCAATCCGACTTGGAGAAGAATCGATGTCCGCCGATATCAATTCGATTGCCCTTGTAGTTGACGGTGCGAGAAATACCGCCAACCTGTGTATCCGCCTCAATGACAAGCACATTGGAAAAGCCAGCCGACTGCAGCTCCAGTGCAGCAGTCAGGCCTGCTGGGCCAGCCCCGACAATCACTACAGGCTGCTGCTTATTCATATCTTCCTCACGAATAAAAAGATCTTGCGCACGATGAAATTGAAAGCAAAGGTAATACCGGCCGCGAGGAGGCGAGAGCGCTCTGGAGTCAACTCAGCCTTGTAGATTCCGATCCACAAGCTCGCCTGAGTCACCAATAGGCCGAACACGCCGATCAGAAAGAACCCCAGAAATTCCTTGGCGTAGTTACTCTCATAGACTCGAAATCGGAAAACCCAGAAAACACTGAGGATGTAGGCGACAACAACACCAAAAACGAACCCGACCGACGCCGAAAGCGCCCAGCCAAAGCCCAGCCCCCGCAGTGAACTCCAGAATATTGAGTAGTCCGCGAAAAACGCTACGAGCGAGACCAGAAAGTAGCGAAAGAACTCAGCTCTCACCAACGAGTGCCGAAAACTATCAAGCCTTGCCAACAACTCCATGTTGCTTCTCCTTCTCAGCGATTTGCTAAGCCTGGCGCCAATCCCTGACAGTCATAAAGGTAATAGACGAAGTCGCTTTTCCCTGAGCGGCGAAGGCGCCATGTAGCCCCTTCGTACCCTTCCACCTTGGCAGATGTGACCAAGTATCCGAGCTGGCCCTCTCCCCGCTTGCAGGCATCCTTCAGGGCAGATACATCGATCAAGCAAGCCCCGCTGCTATTGAGACCATTCACCAGATCACACACCTGCGTCTGCATTTCAAGCAGTTGCGTAACCCTGCTACGGCGATAGAACTCTTCGGCCGTACCGCGATTGAACAACAACCCAGCACTTTGCGCGCCACTAAAGTAACTAGGCCGTCTCAGTACCAGCCAAGGCGCCAGAAGCTCGTCCTGCCAATAGACCTGCACTCCCATTCGAAGCTCTTCACCAAAAGGGTTCAGTGCATCTTGGGACTCCACATAGTGAGTCCACTCCGACCGCTGATCCCAGGAGCTCATGGCAAAGAACAGAAAAAGAACACCTACAATGCCGTAGAGCGCCTGAACTATCTTTCCGGAACGCTTCCAGAGCGCGATGGCCGCAACAGCCAGGAACCCGGAGAACAACGGAAAAGCCAAGAGCATGTATCCAAGGCGAACGCCCCCCCAAGAAAGTTCGGCCTTGTCTTGAACACTCCAGACGAAGGAGGCGTACTTGAGGCCAATGACTAGCAGAGCAAGCCAAAGCCCCATTTCGACCAAGCGCAGCGAGCGCGGCCTGAGGTCTGCTCCCCAATAATCCATGGCAAAGTAAACAGCAATGAGAGCAGGGACCGCATAAGGCGGCGCGACGCCCTGAGTGAACCCTAGAATCACCGCAATGATTACAAGAGCGATATCCGGAGAAAGTCGGCCGCTCTTCCTGTAGAAAACCAGCAGAAGGTGAGGCAACAACAGGGCAACCCACCATTGGCTGACCCAGGTTACACGCCACAATTGCAGACCGGTCGGCAACACCAACTTGAGCCCGTCCACCAACGCAAGGCTCAGCCCACACCCCAGCAAAGTGGCGGCAAACAGCACAAGCGAAACTCGGCGGACGGCCCCTGAAAAATTCACAGAAACAAGGATGAGCAGGAACAGCTGGACCAGCAACGCCGACCAGGATGAAAAGTCCCAGAGGGAAAGGAATACTTGCTTGTTGGGCGTCTCTATCCACTCCAGCCACTGGGCGTCATAACGAGCCAGGACACTCGAATCAGGATATAAAGCCGCCAACGCGGCAGTGCCCAGGATTACCGGTAGCAACGCCAGAACCCAGCGCTTATCGAAGCTGAGCAGCCAACACCAGGCAACAAGCAGTACGGCCAGTGCCTGCAAGGGATGTAATAAGGCGGCCAGCCCCCAGAACGGTATGACCAGCAAGTAGCGGCGCCGAACACCAAATGCCATGGCGGCAATCAGCAAAGGCTCGGCCAGACTACGAGCAGTAAAGAAACTCTCAGAATAGCTGAAAACCCTGAACCCACCATACGTAACCGGCAGAATGAGCAGTGCCAACAAACTCCACCATGTGCGTTCCCAGGAAAAGAAATGCCGGGCGAAAAAGGCAGAGGCCAGGACAAACGCAAACAAACCGAACAACGTCAGGCCCAGGAACAAGGGCGGCGCACTAAAGTGGGAGAGCAAGGCGCCGGCCATTGCCGGGAACAGCGTGAAACTGGCCTGACTGCCATACTGGAAGAAAAGGTCCTGCCCGAACACGTCGGGAGCAGTGTTCAGATAAGCTTGACCCAAGTACAAAATACTGTCATGACGAATGCCGTAGTACGGCCGAAGATAGAGCGTTACCGCCAAAAGAAAGACGAGTGCGAGCCAGAATTTCAGCGAATGACTATTAACTTTCGACATCGATGTTCGTCAGCGATTTACACATGAGAAAAAGCCCCGCCGGAGCGGGGCTTTCGATCTACATAGCCGAGATTAACGGCAGGAGCCCGGCATCCACTTGACCGGGGTACCGGTGCACTTCCACTCGCTGATCGCGTTGCCAGTAATTGTCGGAGTCAGAACGACGCTGACAGCCTCGCTGAAGCCAGTACCGGTAGCAGTTACGATACCCGAAGTCGCACCAACACTCAGACCAGAAACGTACTTGGTCGCGGTGAAGCTGCTAGCACAGGAATCTAGGTTGGACGCGCTGCTGGACTGAACGATTTCAGTCACGCAGGTACGCGCCGAGCTTGCAGCCAGAACTACTTCGGAAACTTTGGCTTTGTTGGTGTAATCCTGATATGCCGGCAGGGCAATGGCGGCCAGGATGCCGATGATCGCCACGACGATCATCAGTTCGATCAGAGTGAAGCCTTTTTGAGCTTTCATAATTCTCTCCAGGTTTTTAGAAGAGGTCGTAGGACCTAAGCTTGAAAGAAGCAGGTTCCATGCCAGCTCGTCATACACCGCATCCGGCGGGCGCTGCACGAAATACCGGCCATGTGCCGTACGATTTTTCGCAGCAAGTGACAAATTTTGGCACTCCAAATAACCCGGTTTGGCTCCACCGAGCATCTACGATATAAGGCATGCAATACATCATTCGGCCATCTCTGTATGAACGATCAAGTCGTGCTCTCCGGCCTCGCCCGCCAACTGGTGCACTCCGAACTGCTGGACGAGAAGAGCGCCCAGCAGGCGCAACTCCAGGCGCAACGGAACAAGCTGTCGCTGGTTACCTACCTTGTGCAGAACAAGCTGGTAAAAAGCCGTCCGCTGACGGAACTGGCTGCGGATCAGTTCGGCATCGCCTATTGCGACCTTTCTGGCATCGACCGAGAGTCAATTCCTAAGGAACTGGTCACTGAGAAGCTCATCCGCCAGCATCGCGTGATCCCACTCTGGCGCCGCGGCAATAAGCTGTTCGTAGGCCTGTCCGACCCGACCAATCATCAGGCAATTACCGATGTTCAGTTCAGTACGGGCCTGACCACCGAAGCCATTCTGGTCGAGGATGACAAGCTCGGCGAGATGATCGAAAAGATCTTCGAGAGCGTAGCCGGCGGCCTGGATGATCTGGGCGATGTGGACCTTGATGGACTTGACATCGAAAGCGGTAATGCCGAGCCCAAGGACGATGCTGTTGGCGACGCCGCTGACGACGCTCCAGTAGTTCGCTTCGTCAACAAGATGCTGCTGGACGCCATCAAGGGCGGCTCTTCTGACCTGCACTTCGAGCCCTACGAAAAAATCTACCGCGTGCGCTTCCGTACCGACGGCATGCTTCACGAGACGGCCAAACCGCCGATCCAATTGGCCAGTCGTATTTCCGCACGTCTGAAGGTCATGGCCGGTCTGGACATCTCCGAGCGCCGTAAGCCGCAGGACGGGCGCATCAAGATGCGGGTTTCCAAGACCAAGTCCATCGACTTCCGCGTCAACACTCTGCCTACGCTATGGGGAGAGAAGATCGTAATGCGGATTCTCGACTCGTCCAGTGCACAGATGGGGATCGATGCGCTGGGTTATGAAGAGGCACAAAAACAGCTCTATCTGGAAGCCTTGAAGCAACCGCAAGGCATGATTCTGGTGACTGGCCCGACCGGTTCGGGCAAGACGGTTTCACTCTACACCGGCATCAATATTCTCAACACTCCGGATATCAATATCTCCACAGCAGAAGACCCCGTGGAGATCAACCTGGAAGGGATCAACCAGGTCAATGTCAACCCCAAGCAGGGCATGGACTTCGCCCAGGCGCTACGCGCCTTCCTGCGTCAGGACCCGGACGTGATCATGGTCGGCGAGATCCGCGACCTGGAAACCGCCGAGATCGCCATCAAGGCCGCGCAAACCGGTCACATGGTGATGTCGACCCTGCACACCAACAGCGCTGCCGAAACCCTGACCCGCCTGCTGAACATGGGCGTCGCCTCCTTCAACCTGGCAACGTCCACCAACCTCATCATCGCCCAGCGCCTGGCTCGCAAACTCTGCCCGCACTGCAAGAAGGAACACGACGTTCCGCGGGAAGCCCTGCTCCATGAAGGTTTCCCCGAGGAAAAGATCGGAACCTTCAAATTGTATTCACCGGTCGGGTGTGACAATTGCAAGGGCGGATACAAGGGACGCTTGGGTATTTATGAAGTGGTTAAAATCACGCCAGCCCTGCAGCGGATTATCATGGAGGAAGGCAACTCCATTCAGATCGCCGAACAGGCCCGCAAAGAAGGCTTCAACGATCTGCGCACTTCGGGACTGATGAAGGCCATGCAAGGCATCACCAGCCTCGAAGAAGTCAACCGCGTGACCAAGGATTAATCCATGGCGGAAAAAGCATTAAGGACCAGTGTCTTTACCTGGGAAGGTACTGATCGAAAGGGCGGGAAAGTCAAAGGGGAGCTTTCCGGGACCAACACGGCGCTGGTCAAGGCTCAGTTGCGCAAGCAAGGCATCAATCCAACCAAGGTACGTAAGAAAGGCATCTCGTTGCTGGGCAAGGGCAAGAAGATCAAGCCCATGGACATCGCCTTGTTCACTCGCCAGCTGGCAACGATGATGGGTTCGGGCGTACCTCTACTGCAGTCTTTCGACATCATTGGCGAAGGGTTTGACAACCCGAACATGCGTAAGCTGGTGGATGAAGTAAAACAGGAGGTGGCCGCCGGTAACAGCTTGGCGAACTCTCTGCGCAAGAAGCCCCAGTACTTTGACGATCTTTACTGCAACCTTGTCGATGCGGGCGAGCAGTCCGGCGCCCTGGAGACCTTGCTGGACCGAGTTGCCACCTACAAGGAGAAAACTGAGTCGCTCAAAGCCAAGATCAAGAAGGCCATGACCTATCCAATCGCCGTCGTCATTGTCGCTATCGTGGTTTCGGCAATCCTTCTGATTAAAGTGGTGCCCCAGTTCCAATCGGTATTTGCCAGCTTCGGCGCGGAGCTTCCAGCTTTCACCCGAATGGTCATTTCGCTGTCGGAGGTGCTGCAGGAGTGGTGGTTGATCGTACTGATAGCGCTCTTCGCCGCAGCCTTCGCGCTTCGAGAGTTTCATCGTCGTTCGGAGAGATTCCGCGACAACGTAGATCGCGCCGTGCTGAAAACTCCGATTGTTGGCGACATCATTTATAAATCCGCCGTTGCGCGTTATGCCCGCACACTCTCGACAACATTTGCCGCTGGCGTGCCGCTGGTAGAAGCCCTGGACTCGGTATCCGGCGCCACGGGTAACGTTGTGTTCCGCAATGCCGTCGGAAAGATCAAGCAAGATGTCTCGTCGGGTACGCAACTAAACTTTTCCATGCGTACCACAGGCGTATTCCCCAGCATGGCGATCCAGATGGCTGCCATCGGCGAAGAGTCCGGCTCACTGGACAACATGCTCGACAAGGTTGCGACCTACTACGAGGAAGAAGTCGACAACGCCGTCGACAACCTCACCACCCTCATGGAGCCCATGATCATGGCGGTCCTGGGTGTTCTCGTAGGCGGTCTTATCATCGCCATGTACCTACCGATCTTCCAACTGGGCAACGTCGTATAACCCATGCCTGTTCTCGACTTCCTGGCCAGCACCCCGCTGGCCTTTGTTTTATGCGTCACCCTCCTCGGCCTGCTGGTCGGCAGCTTCCTCAACGTGGTGATCCATCGCCTGCCACGGATGATGGAACTCGATTGGCAGCAGCAGGCGCGGGAAACCCTGGGCCTGCCGGAGGGCGAGAAGCTCCCGACCTACAACCTGGTCCTGCCCAACTCCCAGTGCCCGCAGTGCGCCCACGAGATCAAGCCCTGGGAGAACATCCCGGTGGTCAGCTGGCTGGCGCTGGGCGGCAAGTGCTCGTCCTGCAAGGCGCCGATCAGCAAGCGTTACCCGCTGATCGAGCTGACCTGTGGCGTACTGTCGGCCTTCATCGCCTGGCATTACGGCTTCGGCTGGCAGGCCGGCGCGATGCTGCTGCTGACCTGGGGCCTGCTGGCGATGAGCATGATCGACGTCGATCATCAGCTGCTGCCGGACGCGCTGGTGCTGCCGCTGCTCTGGCTGGGGCTGATCGTCAATTACTTCGGGCTGTTCACCAGCCTGGGCGACGCGCTCTGGGGCGCGGTGTTCGGTTACCTGAGCCTGTGGTCGGTGTACTGGCTGTTCAAGCTGATCACCGGCAAGGAAGGCATGGGTTACGGCGACTTCAAGCTGCTGGCCATGCTCGGTGCCTGGGGCGGCTGGCAGGTGCTGCCGCTGACCATCCTGTTCTCGTCGCTGGTGGGCGCGGTGTTGGGCGTGATCATGCTGCGCCTTCGCAACGCCGAAACCAGTACGCCCATCCCCTTTGGCCCCTATCTGGCCATCGCCGGCTGGATTGCGTTGCTCTGGGGTGATCAAATAACCGCGACCTATCTGCAGTTTGCCGGTTTCCGCTAGCCTTCTCCTGCGCCGAGTCTCGTCGGCGCATCTGGACGGCCACCGGGCCGGCTGAAAGGAGAACCATGAAACCCTGGATCCTGGGCCTCACCGGCGGCATTGGCAGCGGCAAGAGTGCCGCCGCCGAGCATTTCGCTTCGCTGGGCATACACATGGTTGACGCCGACCACGCCGCGCGCTGGGTAGTGGAACCCGGCCGCCCTGCCCTGGCGAAGATCGTCGAGCGCTTCGGCGAGGCCATGCTGCTGCCGGACGGCCAGCTCAACCGTGCCGCCCTGCGCGAGCGCATCTTCAAGGCCGAAGACGAGCGCCGCTGGCTGGAACAGCTGCTGCACCCGCTGATCGGCCAGGAAATCGCCAGCAACCTGGCGCAGGCGCAATCACCCTACGCCATCCTGGTCTCGCCGCTACTGGTGGAGTCCGGGCAGCACCGTCTGACCCAGCGGGTGCTGGTGGTGGATACCCCCGAACACCTGCAACTGGAGCGCACCATGCGCCGCGACCAGGTGTCCGAAGAACAGGTCCGCTCGATTCTAAAGGCCCAGGCTTTGCGCGACGCCCGACTCAAGCACGCGGATGACGTGCTGCTCAACGATGGCGACCTCGCCCACCTGCACCAGCAGGTCGAGCGCCTGCATCAGTTCTATCTAGGCCTGCGTGGAGGACAACCATGAGCCAACCCCTGACAGTGGAATGCCCCACCTGCGGCGCACCCGTGGAGTGGAGCGCCAAGAGCGAGTTCCGTCCCTTCTGTTCGCACCGCTGCAAGCTGATCGACCTCGGTGCCTGGGCCGCGGAAGATCACGCCATCCCTGGCGATGAGCTGGAAAATGACGTTTTCTCCACTGAGCTGGACGCCTCCTCCTTGCACAAGCAGTAATCCCTGTGGCTCGGACAGAGCCAGCAGAGAAACTCTGCTGGCCCCTCATGTCGTAGCTCGCTCGGTGATGCAATCCGGAAAGGCTGGTACCACTGGACCGTGGCGCTCCTGAGCCCTCTTCAATAATATTCTCCCCCTGCGTCACATCGTGCTAACAGGAAAGGACACGGTACCTGTTTGAAAACAGCTCAACGAAGACAAGGGTAGAAATGCACAACAACAAACAGAGAAAAACCCGGCCGGTCTTTCTAGCGCTGATCCTGATCCCCCTCACTCTCTTGGGAGTACTCAGTGAGCCCCAGGCCATATATCACCTAGCCGTGGGAATGCTCTCGATTGTCGCGCTTTTTTCCGCACTCGGAATATTTCTGATTGGCTCTCGCAAAGCTCCAAGCCTTCTTCGAGTGCCACTGCTCTTAGCTTGCACCGCATCACTTTCCGTTGCAGTTCTGACTGCAATATCACTCAGCGCCTCCTACATAAAGTTTGGCGGCCTGCCCAGCCCCGAAGTAATGGCCTTCGTGCGCCACAACCTCGAACTGATCCCCGCACATGTACTGCAGACAGCTCCACTGTTGAGCATCACCTCGGTCTTGATATCGAGTGCCGCTGCCTTCTTTATCATGAGCCGGATGAAACAGCGCCTGGCCAAGGTGACGAATTTCCACACTGCCCAAGCTGTCGTCATAGGCGCAGCAACTCTCAGCTTGGCGCTGGCAATGATCCGGTACTATCCATGGAGCGCCTCGGAGCCGGCCGCCCCACTTCTGAACCCGGCCGTCACCAACTATCTGGAACGCCTTCCCTCACGGGTCGTCTCCTCAGCGATAAAGCCGGAAAGGAAGTATCCCGTAGTTGTGATTCTTGTGGAGTCCTTGCGCCACGATCTACTGACCACCTACGCGCAGGACATTCCCTTCCTGCAAAAACTGGCAAATGAAAACGTAACTTTCAATCGGGCCTACGCCACCGCATCGCACTCGAATCTGACTGATCTGGCGTTCTGGTATTCGCAGTACCCATTGCGCGGTCCGGGAAAGGAGTCCTATCCGATTGATGCCCCCTGGAGGGGAGATTCGCTCTTCGGCGCATTCAAAGACGCAGGGTACGGTACCGCCTATATCTCGTCCCAGAACGAGCGCTGGGGAGAAATGATCAACTGGTTGGATACTCCAGACCTGGATTACTTCTTCCATTCCGAGAACTTTGGCGGCTCAACCTGGGAAAACCATGACGATAAACCCGGCCTTGCATCACTGATCAAGAGGGGTATCACCACCGCAGGGAAAGTCGAGGATAGCCAGACGCTCGAAATAGCCAGAGACTGGATTCGCGATTACACAGACGGTCGGGCTTTCTTCTTGGGAATGAACCTTCAGAACACCCACTACAGCTACGTCATCCCAGCAGGTGGAATCGAACCGCATCAACCCGCTAACCTTGGCTTTCAGGCCATCTATTACTCCTGGCCCAAGGAAAAGGCAGCACAGGTCAGAAATCGATACCTGAATGCAGTTACCAACGTTGACAGGCTGCTCGCAGACTTTGCCGAGGATTTGCAGCGAAAGGGCTTGTGGGATGAATGTCTGCTGGTCGTTCTGGGTGACAACGGCGAAGGCTTTTACGAACATGGATTCGGAAATCACTCCGGCCCTATGTACGACGAAGCAGTTCGTACATTGGCGATCATCAAGACGCCCAAATCGCTTCACATTCCCGCTCAACAGATTGATAAACCCATCAGCCATATCGATCTGGCAGCTACGGTCGCGCAGCTCGCCGGCATCGAGGCTCCGGACTCCTTTCAGGGACGTCCAGTGCTCAACGCGCCACTTCCTAATCGGCCGGTACTGATGTATTCCAACGCGATGGTTAGACAGTTCGGGGTTGTCGATTGGCCGTGGAAGTATCTGGCAACCGAGCATCCGGTGAAGAAAGAAGAGCTCTACAACCTCAGCCAGGACGAAGCGGAGATGCTTGATCTGGCCCCCGCGTCCCCCGACATCCTGAGAAAGATGCGCGCCACCGGGGACTTCTGGAGGGAGAGCCAGCAACGCTACTATTCGGACTCCCGATACAGGGTTCAACGTCCTCCAGCTTTTGACAGAGCCGACTTGTTGATCTCCAAAACGGTCAATCCGACACAATAGAGATACCGACGCCCCAAAGGCCCGCATCTGCGGGCCTTTTTCATTCAGGGACGCATGAAGGCGTAGTCCCGTTCCTCATCCAGGTTGTCGGCGAGGAAATGCAGTTCATGCCCCAGGTCTTCCTGCATGCGCACCTGCGCGTTGGCCTGCACAACCGCGCTGAGCAGCGCGCGCACGACCAGTTGCGGGTCCTGCCCGCCCGCTTCAGCTTCGATCAGCAGTTCGTGGAGGCGTTGTTCGGCCCAGCTGTGAATGCTCATCTGCAGTCTCCTTGCGAATGGGGGCCAAGCTTCCCTGATCCCGGGAGTCTTCCGAACTGACCTGGATCAAACCGCCGGGGCCATGGGCCTCGCAGATGGCCGAACATCAGCGTGGTTCATCGTCATCCTTCCACGGCGCCTGCAGATAGCGCGTGCGATTGAAGGTTTCCAGCCAGTCGGGATAGAAGACCACCAGCCCGGTGACGATGGTGCCGTTGATGAAGGCCTCGGGGAACATGATCAGCCAGAGGTAGCCGATGAAGTCCTCGATCCACGGCGGCATCGGGAACAGCCCGTCCATCCACAGCAGGCCGAGGCCCAGCAGCAGGCTGCAGACCGCCGCCAGCGCCGCCGGGAAGAAGCCCGAGCAGAAGATGTAGACGAACAGGTTCCGCGGCTGCCGTCGCTCGACGAAGATCGCCGCCAGTTCGGTGATGACCACCGGAATCAGCACCAGCAGGATGCCGTTGACGCCGATGGCCGCCCAGTCCTGCCGGCCAATGGCGCACAGTCCCAGTTGCGCGACGAGGCCGACCAGCACCGCCAGCGGCCAGTCCAGCAGCAGGGTCACGGCGGTCATGCCGATGAAGTGGAAGGACACCCCGGAGGCGAAGTCGCGCCGCACCAACCAGAGCAGGAACAGCCCGAGCATGGTGCCAAACACCAGGTGCTGGCGGCGGAAGTCGCTGACGAGCTCCAGCCACGGCGCGCGCCAGATGGCCCAGGCGACGACGGGCAAGTAGATCGCCCAGCCAAGCTCCAGGGTTTCCGCGGACAGCAGCTGCGAGGCGATCACGGCGCGCCCCGCTCCAGCGCCTGACGCAAAGCCTCAACGGAATCGAACTGATGAGTCGAGACAACCTTGCCCTGCTCGAGTTGCAGCCAGGTCACCGCATCGGCCTGGGCCGGGAAGCGGTTGGCCACGCGTGGCTCGCGGTCGAGCAGCACGCGGTATGAGTAGTCGCGCATGGCGGGAATTGCGAACAGCTTCGAGATGGGCGGGGGCATGCGGCTGATGTCGGCGACGAAGGCCGCATGGCGCGCCTCCAGATAGCCTGTCGGGCGCTCGGTCAGAACCGTTTTCACCAGCTTCGAGCCGGCCATGTCGTGGGCGACCAGCAGGACTTTCAGATCAGTTTCCGCCGTATAGGGCTTGTCGAACTGATCCAGCAGCGTCCAGCCAGTGGCCGGTGACTCCTGCGCCAACGCCACGCTCGCCAGCACCATCAACAGCATCCCGCTCAGCACTCGTCTCACGCTTCCCCCTTGCCCGGAACCGCCAATGATTGGCAACAGTCTACACCGCCGCCGTCGCCCGCCCGCGGTTGCCAGCAACTATGCTTGAGGCATGAACGAGTCCGACTATCTGCGCCTGCTGACGCGCCAGGCGGAACAAGCCAACGACTTTCTCTCCAACTCCCGCAAGTGGGAGCGGGAGTGCTGGGCCTGCCAGCGGCTGCTGCAGGCGCTGAAGGTGCCGTATCGCCAGGAAGACTTCGTTGCGCCCACGCAGCAGCCGCCGGATGTGCTGTTCCGCGACGCCACCTTCGAGGTGTTCTTCGTGCTCGACCAGGGCCGCCGGCTCAACGAGGAATGGAAGGAAGAACTGCTGCGCCGGCGCATGGCCCAGAGCCTGAATCAGTTGATCCGCCGCGAGCAGCGGCCGCGACGGATTCCCTGCGCCGAACTGCAGGCGCGCCTGGCACCGACGCTGCGCAAGAAGGCGCACAACTACACCGAGCGCGGCATCGACCCGCGCGAGCTGGACCTGCTCGCCTTCGTCAGCCTCAAGCGCGAGACGCCTGACTTCAATACACCGTTTCCGCCACCCACCGAGTACCTGCGCCAGGGTTGGCGCTCGCTGTCAGTGGTCGGGCCGACCTTCGCCCGCGTGCTTTTCGCCCATAGCGATGCGCCGGACTTCCTGCGCGGCAGCCTGGGCCGCAGCATCCTTTTCGACATGGGCGTCGGCCTGTAAATAGGCGCCGGCGCAAAGCTGCATTGATCGGCGGCGCATTGAGAGGCCGCCCAAGCCCTACTAGAATGCTCGACATTATAAACGGAGGCCGCCCATGCCCAGTCGCCTGAGCCCCGAAGACCAGCAGAAGGTCGATCAGTACCTCAGCTCTCCCGTCCACCAGGTCCAACGCGCGCCGTTCAAACCCTGGCTGATGATGGGAGCCTTGCTCGCTGTGGTCATCGCCCTGGGTTTGCTGAGCCGCCTCCTGGCCTACCTTGCGTGAGCGCCGTGCCGCCACGGGCCGATACAGGATTCCTTAAGCTATGAGAATGCACCATGTCCCATCGTATCGTGATCGTCGGCGGCGGCGCCGGCGGGCTGGAGCTCGCGACCCGTCTCGGCCGCACCCTGGGTAAAAAGGGCAAGGCGCGCATTACGCTCGTCGACGCCAACCTCACCCACATATGGAAACCCCTGCTGCACGAAGTCGCCGCTGGCTCGCTCAACTCCTCCGAGGATGAGCTGAACTACGTCGCCCAGGCGAAATGGAACCACTTCGAATTCCAGCTCGGCCGCCTCTGCGGCCTGGACCGCGCGAGCAAACGCATCCAGCTCGCCGCCACGCTTGATGAGCAGGGCGAAGAACTGGTGCCGGCGCGTGGACTCGAATACGACAGCCTGGTCCTGGCCATCGGCAGCACCACCAATGACTTCGGCACCCAGGGCGCCGCGGACCACTGCATCTTCCTGGATACCCGCGAGCAGGCCGAGCGCTTCCACAAGCAGTTGCTGACCCACTACCTGCGAGCCCATGCCGGGCAGGACAAGGACGACCAGATCAGCGTCGCCATCGTTGGCGCCGGCGCCACGGGCGTCGAGCTGTCCGCCGAGCTGCATCACGCCGCGCAGGAACTGTCGGCCTACGGCCTGACCGGCATCCAGCCGCAGAACATGCGCATCACCCTGATCGAGGCCGGCCCGCGCGTGCTGCCGGCGCTACCCGAGCGCATCAGCCGCCCGGTGCACCAGACGCTGGAGAAGCTCGGCGTGCGCGTGCTCACCGGTTCGGCGGTGCAGGAAGTGACCGCAGAAGGCCTGCGCACGGCGGTGGGCGAGTTCATTCCGGCGAGCCTGAAGGTCTGGGCGGCGGGCATCCGCGCGCCGAGCCTGCTCAAGGAGATCGACGGCCTGGAGACCAACCGCATCAACCAGCTGGTGGTCCGCCCTACCCTGCAGACCACCCGCGACGACGACATCTTCGCCTTCGGTGACTGCGCCGCCTGCCCCATGGGCGATGGCAGCGAACGCACCGTACCGCCGCGCGCCCAGGCTGCGCACCAGCAGGCCTCGCTGCTGGCCAAGGCCATTGTCGCGCGGCTGGAGGGCAAGCCGCTGCCGGAGTATCGCTACACCGACTACGGCTCGCTGATCTCGCTGTCGCGCTTCAGCGCGGTGGGCAACCTGATGGGTAACCTGATGGGCAGCGTGAAGCTCGAAGGCTGGCTGGCGCGGATGTTCTACGTGTCGCTGTACCGCATGCACCAGATGGCGCTGTACGGACCGTTCCGCACCGCGCTGCTGATGATCGCGGACCGCATCGGCCGCAGTACCGAGCCGCGCTTGAAGCTGCATTGATCGGGTAGCAATGGCGGGTTAGGTCCGCTCCTGCGGGAATTGCCCCTTGTAGGAGCGAGCTGTATCGCCGATAAATACCAGGCACAAAAAAGCCGCCCCGAGGGGCGGCTTTTTCGTTGCAGCAAAGCAGCCTTACAGCGCCGCCAGCATCGACTGGGCCGGGAGGGCCTGGAAGTCGATGGACATCATCAGGCTCAGCACGCTGATCGCGATGATGGAGAAGGCGAACAGCTGGCGGGCCCAGCGGCGGTCATCTTCGGCACTGAAGCCTTTCACCGCGATGAACAGCCACCAGGCGCTGACGGCCAGCGCCACCACCAGGTAACCGTAGCCGGCGAAGCCGGTCACGGTCAGCAGCAGGGTCGCCAGGCCGAAGGCCACGACGTAGTACAGGATCTGCTTCTTGGTCGCGTCGATGCCCCGCTCCACCGGCAGCACGGGAATCCCGGCGGCGCGGTAGTCGTTGAGGCGGAAGATCGCGATGGCGTAGCTGTGCGGCATCTGCCAGAGGCAGAAGATCAGCAGCAGCACCGCCGCGCCCATGTCGAAGTGACCGCTGGCGGCGCAGTAGCCCACCACCGGCGGCATGGCTCCGGAGAGGCTGCCGACCAGCGTGCCGTAGACCGAACTGCGCTTGAGCCAGAGGCTGTAGAGCACGACGTAGACGAAGAAGCCGAACGCGGCGAGCAGGGTCGCCTGCACATTGGTCTTCCATGCCAACAGGCCGAAGCCCGCCGCGCCAAGGACCAGGCCGTGGGCCAGGGCGGCCTTCAGCGAGATCTGCCCGGTCACGGTGACACGGCTGCGGGTACGCTCCATGAAGCGATCGATGTCGCGGTCGATGCAGTTGTTGAACACACAACCGCTGGCAACGACCAGGGACAGGCCGATCACGGTGGCCAGCAGCAGCATCGGGTCAACGCTGCCGCGAGCGGCGAGGAAGTATCCTCCCGCCACCGCGATCAGGTTTCCGAAGATGATGCCCGGCTTGGCGACCAGGAGATAACGCTTGAGTTTCACGGCATCGGCCCTCAGGGCATCGGCATCATCAGGGTGTCTGCGGTGTAGATGATCCACAGCGACAGACCGACCACCAGCAGGATGATGATGGCGGTGAAGATGAATGCCATGACGTTCCAGCGGCCTTCGGAGCTGAAGTTCATGTGCAGGAAGCAGATCAGGTGCACGACGACCTGAACCAGGCCCAGGATCACCATGGTCAGCAGGGTGGCGTGACGCGAGAAGCCACCGTCGATGACCATGTAGAACGGGATCGCGGTCAGGATCACCGAGAGCACGAAGCCGATGGCGTACGAACCCAGGCTGCCGTGACCGGCGCCGTGGTCGCCGTGGCCGGCACCGTGGGAGTCGTGATGATGTGCAGCAGCGGTCATTACAGAGCCCCCATCAGGTAGACGACGGTGAATACGCAGATCCAGACGATGTCCAGGAAGTGCCAGAACAGGCTCAGGCACATCATGCGGGTGTTGTTCTGCGCGGTCAGGCCACGGGTGCCGATCTGCGCCATCAGCACCAGCATCCACAGCAGGCCGGCACTTACGTGCAGGCCGTGCATGCCGACCAGGGTGAAGAAGGACGACAGGAAGGCGCTGCGGCTCGGGCCGAAGCCTTCGACGATCAGGTGATGGAACTCGTTGAGTTCCATGCCGATGAACGCGGCACCGCAGAGGAAGGTCACGCCCAGCCAGGCGATGGCCTTGCCCTTGGCACCTTTGTGCGCAGCCAGCATGGCCAGGCCGTAGGTGCAGGAGGAGATCAGCAGGATCGCGGTTTCGACGGCCACGTAGGGCAGTTCGAAGATGTCCTTGCCGCTCGGGCCGCCGGCCGTGTGGTTGACCAGCACGGCGTAGGTGGCGAAGACGCTCGCGAACAGGATGCAGTCGGTCATCAGGTACAGCCAGAAGCCGAAGACCGTCATACCGCCGCTGTCGTGGGCGTGGTCATGGTCATGCGCCGCTTCGTGCGTATCGACCAGGTGTTGATTCAGTACTGCCGTCGACATGGTTTTATACCTGCTGCGCGGTGGCGAGTTTCTGGAAGTTGGCGTTTTCGATGCGCTCGATCTCATCCGGCTGGACGTAGTAGTCCAGGTCGGTGACGTAGCTGCGCACGATGACCGAAGCAATCATGCCGACGAAGCCAACACCCACCAGCCACCAGATGTGCCAGATGGCGGCGAAGCCGAAGAGGAAGGCGAACACGGCGATGGAGAAGCCAGCGGCGGTGTTCTTCGGCATGTGGATCGGCGCATAGGCCGGCAGCTTGCGGTACGCGGTACCGGTCTGCTTCATGTCGTGGAACGCGTCGATGTCGTTGACCTTCGGCAGTTCGGCGAAGTTGTAGTACGGCGGCGGCGAGGAAGTAGACCATTCCAGGGTACGGCCACCCCACGGGTCGCCAGTCAGGTCGGCCAGCTTCTCGCGGTTCTTGATCGACACGAACAGCTGGATCAGCTGACAGGCGATACCGAAGAAGATCAGCACGGCGCCGCAGAACGCCACCACCATGTACGGCTGCCACATCGGGTTTTCGTAGTGGTTCAGGCGACGGGTCATGCCCATGAAGCCGAGGATGTACAGCGGCATGAAGGCCATGTAGAAGCCGACCAGCCAGCACCAGAAGGAACGCTTGCCCCACTTCTCGTCCAGCTTGAAGCCGAAGGCTTTCGGGAACCAGAAGACGAAGCCGGCCAGGTAGCCGAACACCGCACCACCGATGATGGTGTTGTGGAAGTGAGCGATCAGGAACAGGCTGTTGTGCAGCAGGTAGTCAGCACCCGGAATGGCCAGCAGAACGCCGGTCATGCCACCGATGGTGAAGGTGACGATGAAGCCCAGGGTCCACAGGATCGGGGTGTCGAAGCGCAGGCGGCCACGGTAGATGGTGAACAGCCAGTTGAACAGTTTCACCCCGGTCGGGATGGAGATCAGCATGGTCGCAACGCCGAAGAAGCCGTTGACGTCGCCGCCCGAACCCATGGTGAAGAAGTGGTGCAGCCACACGGTGAAGCCGAGGAAGGTGATCGCGGCGCTCGCCCACACCATCGAGGTGTAGCCGAACATGCGCTTGCCGGCGAAGGTCGCGGTGACTTCGGAGAAGATACCGAAAGCCGGCAGGATCAGGATGTACACCTCAGGATGGCCCCAGGCCCAGAAGAGGTTGATGTACATCATGGCGTTGCCGCCCAGCTCGTTGGTGAAGAAGTGCATGTCGAAGTAACGGTCCAGCGACAGCAGGCCCAGGGCCGCGGTCAGGATCGGGAACGACGCAACGATCAGGATGTTGGCGAAGGTGCAGGTCCAGGTGAAGATCGGCATCTGCATCAGCTTCATGCCGGGAGTGCGCATCTTGAACACGGTCACCAGGAAGTTGATACCCGTGAGCAAGGTACCCATACCCGATATCTGTAGTGCCCAGATGTAGTAGTCCACACCCACGCCCGGGCTGTAGGCCAGCTCGGACAGCGGCGGGTAAGCGACCCAGCCGGTACGGGCGAACTCACCCAGGCCCAGCGAGACGTTCACCAGCATGGCGCTGACGACCAGCAGCCAGAAGCTCAGGGAGTTCAGGAAGGGGAACGCCACGTCGCGCGCGCCGATCTGCAGCGGCACGGCCAGGTTCATCAGACCGGTCATGAAGGGCATGGCCATGAAGATGATCATGATCACGCCGTGAGCGGTGAATATCTGGTCGTAGTGTTCCGGCGGCAGGTAGCCGTGGTTGGCGCCTTCAGCCAGCGCGAGCTGGCCGCGCATCATGATGGCGTCGGCGAAGCCGCGCAGGAGCATGACCAGGGCGACGATGATGTACATCACGCCGATTTTCTTGTGGTCGATGGACGTCAGCCATTCGGTCCACAGGTAGGTCCACTTACGGTAGTAGGTGATCGCGCCGAACACACCGAGGCCCAACAGGGCGACGACGGCCAGCGTGATGACGATGATCGGCTCGTGATACGGCACGGCCGACAGTGTCAGTTTCCCGAACATCTGCGGTTACTCCTGGCTCGGATTCGTTTGCATGCCAGGCATGCCTTGCATGTTGCTCATGTCGTGGCCCGCCATGGCGGTCTCGTCATGCGCTGCTTCGCCGTGCTCGCCCTTCTCGGCCTGTTCTTTGGCTTCGTGGGCCTTGGCCATCGCGTGGCCAGCGTGTTCCCACTTGTTCAGCACGTGAGAGAACAGCTCGGGGCTGACGGTTGCGAAGTAAGTCGCCGGGACGTTCTCGGTCGGCTTGACCAGCTCCGGGTACTGATCCAGGTTCAGGGTCTGCTGCGAGGCCTTGACCTTCGCGACCCAATCCTGGAAGCCCTGCTCGGAGGTGGAGATGGCCTTGAACTTCATGCCCGAGAAGCCGCCGCCGCTGTAGTTCGCGGAGATGCCGTCGAACACGCCTTCTTCGTTGGCGATCAGATGCAGCTTGGTCATCATTCCGGCCATGGAGTAGATCTGGCTACCCAGCTGCGGAATGAAGAAGGAGTTCATCACCGAATCCGAGGTGATCTGGAAGTTCACCGGGGTGTCTTTCGGGAAGGCGATTTCGTTGACGGTGGCGATACCCTGTTCCGGGTAGATGAACAGCCACTTCCAGTCCAGCGAGATGGCCTGGATGGTCACCGGCTTGACCTCGGAGTCCAGCGGACGGTACGGGTCCAGCTTGTGAGTGCTCTCCCAGGTGATCCAGCCGAGCACGGCGATGATCAGGCAGGGAACCAGCCATACCACCAGCTCGATCTTGGTCGAGTGAGACCAGTCCGGCATGTAGGTGGCCTTGGTGTTCGAAGCCCGGTATTTCCAAGCGAACCCGAAGGTCATCAGGATGACCGGCACCACCACGATCAGCATCAGCAGGGTTGCCGTGATGATCAGGGACTTCTCGTCAGCGCCGACCTGCCCTTTCGGGTCGAACAGCGCCATGTTGCAACCACCGAGCATCAGCATCGGCAGCCACGCAAGTCTCTTCAAAATTCCTGTGTACTGCTCTTTTTTCATCTTGCGGCCTTAGTGGATGAAAATCGCTTCACCGCCCACGAGCCTTCGCCACGCACTGCTCGACGACTCGTTACCCGCGACTTTTCCAAGCCGCCTGCCAGGGCTGTCATGGATTCACGAACGCGGCCGCACGGATTCCAGGCAAAGGGAGGT
The DNA here is from genome assembly GCF_044746165.1 of Pseudomonas sp. NPDC086581. NCBI lineage: Bacteria > Pseudomonadati > Pseudomonadota > Gammaproteobacteria > Pseudomonadales > Pseudomonadaceae > Pseudomonas > Pseudomonas sp. NPDC086581. The sequence goes on from NZ_JBIVBR010000014.1 coordinate 110,035, forward strand.
CGCCCGGTCTTCGCGATGCGAAACCGATTTCGTCAGCTGATTCGTTCCGTGTTATTCAGCGTGTGGTGTCTGGACTGGCGGCTCGTTGAAGCGCGCGCGTCGCACACCGGATGCACGAGCGGATTGCCCGACTCGTCTTGATGACAGGAGCCCACCGATGGCAGCCCCCTGTTGTTATGCCGCTGCACCGAAGGGTGAGCACTGGCTTTGATCTACGTCAGTGCGACTCAGCGATTTGGGGGTAGGAAATGGACGGCGGGTATTACAAAGCATTTCAGAAACCCCTTTCAAGGCCCATTCCGCCCATTTTTAACAAGATATTTTCTCAGTCAGAGAAACAGTCCCGTGCAAATTCGCTCACAAAACAACCAATTCACAGGAATTGTGCAGGGTTATTCCCTCCCTGCCAGGGGCTTGCACAGGCGCGCCATGGGAATGTGTCAGAACCATGAACGACGGGGCTTTCAGCGCGCTTCCCCAGATCCGAAAAGCGACCTCAACGCCTTCGGCAAAGTCCTTGCCATGATGGCGATCAAGATCCTTTGCGAAAGTCGCGTATTCCCCCTGCGCACCCTGCGACACATCGACGCACAGTGACTTTGGCAAGAGGCAAAGTCATTCAAATTATGACGATCGTGCAGAGTGCACAGGGGAAGCTTTCCGCGGCATGCTCGCCTCGATGAACAGGCGAGCATGGTTTTCACGACCACCGAAGCGGGCATGCCGGGAAGAAAGAGACAAGAGTGGCGGGACGCTAGTTACGCTGCCCGCAAGGATCAGAAGCTGGCCGCTTCGCCAGAGTTCGACAGCCACGCCATCAGATCGCTAGCTTCCGCTCGGATGCGCAAATCGGACGCCTTGGCGCTGTAGTAGGTATCGGCTGCCGCGATCTGCTGCGAGTAGTAGTCGTTCTCGGCAATCAACACGTCCAGAAGGGTACGCTTACCCAGGTGGTACCACTGGTCATAGAACATCTTGCGTACCCGATCAGACTCCGCCAACAGGGCGGTGTAATCGCCAACACGGGCAGTCGACAGGTCGCGCTGCTCGACCAGGTTGCGAATGCGATACTCCGACTCACGACGGGTAGCTTCCATTTTCTGCTCCGCCGCATCAGCTCGGGCATAGGCGGCGCGTTGCGCGGCCGATGCGGAACCACCGGAAAACGCCGCCCACTGCACAGCGAGGCCGGTCGACCATGGCTCTTCGTTGTCGAACATATTGTCGCCTGTATTACGACCGACGACCCAGTTCAACTTCGGCATGCGCGAAGACTTCACGGATTCGGCATTGGCCAGTGCGGCGTCTTTCTCCCAGCGCGCCTGGCGCAGAGCGGGCTGATCGCCCATGAGCTCCAGCGCCCGATCCAAAGGCATCGGTGCCCAGTCCCACTTGGCGTTCGCCGGCACACTCACGTCCTTCCCCACGAGCTTGGCCAGGGTGGTCTTCTGCTCCTGCAGCTTCGACTGCACCAGATCGCGGGCAGTTTCCGCCTGCAACAAACGAGCTCGAGCCTGAACGAGCTCGCTACGGCGACCCGGGTCGGTCTCAGCGATCTGCCCGAGCATATTCACCAGCTCACGCATGCGCATGACATAGCGATCGCTGATGTCCAACGCTTCCTGCTGGTGAGCCAGTTCCAGCACCCCCGAAGCGGTGTTGTAGGCAACCGTCACCTCGGTCTGCCCTTTCGCCTCTTCCTGCGCATTGGCAGTTTTGCTGCGGCTGTCGATCGTGTGCCGGATCGCACCGAAGTCATAGACCGGCGTCACCACCTGCACGGAGGTAGTGCCACCGTTGTCATACTTACTGCCGCCGCTCTGCAACTGCTTCGAGTTGGCGCTGATCTGAACTTGCGGCCAGCGCGCGCCCTTGGCCTGTTCCACATCACCCTTGGCAGCCTGCCAACCGGCATCCGCCTGCTTCAGCTCGGGGCTGATGTTCAGCGCTGTGCCCACCAGTTCACGCAGATAGGCCAGCGACGACTGCCCCTGCCCCAGGCTCGACGCCGACACCTCCGTTTTCAGCTCCGCCGGCAGGCTCAGATCTAGCCCGGAAGACCGCTTGGCCGGTTGTGGCTTGGCGACCGGCACGGCGCTGGCTGTGGTAGCACGCAATCCGAGTTCGGCTTGCGGGGCCGCTGACGGCCGGTCCTGGTTCATGGAGGTAGCTTGAGCGTCACGAGGCATTGGAGCGGCCACGTCGACAGCGGTCTGTTGGGGCTTGGAGTAGAAGCTCAGTGAACTGCCAAGGTCATTCGCCTTGGCCAAGGAACTGAGTGAAGCCATCGTCAGCACCATGGCCGAATGGCCGAAGCGCCAACGTTTGCTAGTTGCGTAAGGCTTACGGTTTTTCATTTCAATTATCTCTCACGGAACGCTTCACGCGCTTTCAGCGCGGGCTTGAGTATGTAATCCAGAATGGTTTTTTCCCCGGTGCGGATCTCGGCGGTCGCGGTCATACCGGGAATGATCGGGAAATGCTTGTCGCCCATGGTCAGATCGGCCTGGTCGGTACGAATCAGCACGCGGTAGAAGGAGGTATCCGGGCGGCCCTGGCGAGCCATCTCGTCGTCCTTGATAGTGTCGGGGCTGATGAGCTCGATCCTGCCTTTCAAGCCGCCGTAAATAGCGAAGTCATAGGCCGAAATCTTCACGGTGGCGGCAAGACCGGGGCGCAGGAACGCCACGTCAGCCGGGCGGATCTTCGCCTCCACCAGCAACTGATCCTCCAGCGGGACGATCTCCATGATGTCCTGGCCTTGCTGGATGACCCCACCGATGGTGTTGGCCCGCACGTTCTTCACGATGCCCTTTAGCGGTGCAGTGATGATGGTGCGTTTCATCACATCCTCGCGACCCGCCGCGCTTTCCAACGCCTGCGCAAGCTCGCTCTCGACCCGCGTCAGCTCGGCGTTGGCTTCCGACCGATACTTGTTGCGGCGCTCACTGATCTGCAGGTTGAATTCGTTTGCCTGGCGGCGCATGCGAAGGATCTCGACGTCCGAGATCAATCCTTGCTTGGCCAGTCGCTCCGATACATTCAGCTCGCCCTGGGCCAGCGACAGGCTCTTCTGCAGCCCGGCAACACCTTCGTCCAGCGCATGCTTGCGGGCGTTGTAGGCCTCGGTCTCGGCCTCCACGATCGATTCCACGGCGAGCACATCCGGTGGGAACACCAGCGGTTTGCCATACGCCTCCGAACGAAGGCGCACCAACTGGCCCTTGAGCGCCAGCGTCTTGGACTGCGCCTCACGGAAACTGGCGCCAGCGCGGGTCGGATCGATCTTCAGGAGAACCTGCCCCGCCTCCACCACGTCGCCTTCCTTGACGTTCATCTGCTCGAGGATGCCGCCCTCCAGACTCTGGATGACCTGCTCGCGGCTGGAGGGAATCACCTTGCCCTCTCCCTTGGTGATCTCTTCGACTCGGGCAAAGTAGGCCCAGACGATGAGGCCGGAGAACACCGCCGCGATCAGCAGCAGCACCACCGTGCTCGCCGTGGTTTTCTGGGAAATCAGCGCAGCCTGAAGGTCCGAGACATAGGCAATGTCATTGTCGCGCAGCCGCGCCACTTCCTTCGCATAGGGCGAGACCTGAGGCGCCGGCGCCTTCGAGGGCTCGACGACGGCGGGGACAGCCGCCTGCGGGTTGGGGGTATCAGTCATGACCTACTCACCAAGTAGTGGCCGGCGCCTTGCCAGGCGCTTGAGAATTGTTGGCCTGCAGGGCTCGCAGCACTTCGTCCTTGGGGCCGTCGGCGACGATCTGCCCGGCATCCACGACGATTAAGCGGTCGACCTGCTCCAGCACCGAGAAGCGATGGGTGACCACCACGACTGTGCAGTCACGCGTGGCCGCTTCCAGGCGCTGCAGGAAAAGGCGCTCGGTCTGCATGTCCATGCCGCTGGTGGGCTCGTCCAGCAGCAGCACCTGCGGATGCAGCAACAGCGTGCGAGCCAGGGCGAGCAGTTGACGCTGCCCACCGGACAGGGCCTGGCCCATTTCACCTACGGGGCGGTCGAAACCCAGTGGGTGGTTGGCAACCACGGCGTCCAGCCCGGTCAGGCGCATCACGTGCAGCAGTTCTTCGCTGCTCGCCGCCGGGTTGCCGATCATCAGGTTCTCGCGCAGCGAGCCGAAGAACAGCCGCGCATCCTGGCCGACGAAGCCCACCGTGGAGCTCCAATCCGCCGGGTCGATCTGTTCGGCGTCGATGCCGTTGATCAGCAGCCGTCCCTCCACCGGCTGGTACAGGCGGGCCATCACTCGCAACAGGGTCGACTTACCGCTGCCGATGCTGCCGACAATGGCCACGCGCTCGCCGTGCTTGATGCTCAGGCTGATGTTGTTCAGTACCGTGGGGCGTGGTTGCATCGGCGGTGCGGGGTAGGAGAACTTCAGCTTGCGCAGCGACAGTGTCGCGCTCTTCGGGACATCCAGATAACGGCGATTGCTGTCGCGCACCGTGGGGATTTCCATCAACTGGTTCAGCGAATTCAATGCTGTCTTCGCCTGCTGGTAGCGCACCGCGAGACCTACCGAGCTAGCCAGTGGCGCCAGGGCACGGCCGCTGAGCAGCACCATGCCAACCAGCGCGCCCTGGGTCATGTCGCCATCGCCTATCCGGTAAACCCCCCAGAGCACGGTGATCACCGTGGTCAGCTGTGTGATCAGCGATACCGAGTTCGCGGCCATGTTCGACAGCGCCTTGGTCTTGATCCCCGAGGCGGCCAGTTGCGCGCTGAAGTCTTCCCAGCGGCGCAGCATGCTGCCCTCGGCACGGACCGCCTTGAGCGTCTCAACGCCTTCGATAGCCTCGATCAGCAGGCCGTGCTTCTGCGAGGCTTCGCGAAGATTCACCTTCATGAGCTTGGACAGTGGCCACTGGATGTAGGCACACAGGCCGAGAAGAACGATCATCGCCCCTAGCGGCACCAGCGCCAGCGGTCCGCCGATCACGAAGAGCACGAAGACGAACAGCAGGCAGAACGGCAGGTCAGCCAGCGTTGCCAGCGACGCCGAGGTGATGAAGTCACGTACCGACTCGAACTCGCGGAACTGGTTGGCGAAGGACCCCGCGGACGGCGGTTTGTGCTCGAGCCGGACCTCTATCAACTGACGGAACAGGATCGAGCCCAGGATCAGGTCGGCCTTCTTGCCGGCGTTGTCGATCAGGTAGGCACGGACCTGACGCGAAGTGAACTCAAAGCCGATCGCCACCATCACGCCGATGGCCAGCGACCAGAGCGTCACGTACGCCTGGTTCGGTACGACTCGGTCGTACACGTTCATGATGAAGAAGGTACTTGCCAGTGCCAGGATGTTGATCAGAACGGTCGACAGCGCCGCGCTGTAATAGAAGCGGCGGTAGTTCCAGAGAGTGGAGAACAGCCAGTGGCCTTTTCCCTCCGATCTGGGCACTTCAGTGCGAGCATCGGGAGCCGCCTTGGGACGTGCCAGCAACGCATAGCCCAGGTAGTTCTCCTGCAGCTCCGCCGCACTCATGGTGATGCTCCCACCGCCGGCCTCGGGCACCACCAGTTCGAATTCCTCGCCACGACGGGCAACTAGAATGCGAGCTTCGCCGTTGCGGAACAGCAGCAGCAGAGGAAAAAGGTACGATGACAACTCAGCAGGGCTGCGCTTGACCCAGCCGGCACCGATGCCGGCCTGCTCGAGCATCCGAGCCACCAGGCTGGGGCGCAGTTTGCGATCGCGCGGCAGGCCGGCATAGAGCGACTCGAGAGTCGTGTTCCGCTCGAAATGGGTGCACAGCCAGCGCACGCCTGCAAGCAGGCTGTCACTTTGTGATGAAATGCCCAGTTCGACTTCAGTAGTCGCGGGCGCAGAGGAGGAATTCATGTGCACACCTTCGTAAGAGGGGAAAGCTGTGCGCATGTTAGAAATGCACCGCTGAGCGCGGCATCAGAAAAGCCTGATTGGCCTGACGTACCTTTCCTTCACCGAGCAATTGGCACTGTACGGCAGCAGGTAGGAGCTGGCAGACACCGCAAAACGCCGTTCTGAGCGCCCATCACAAGCGCGACTCGGGGAGTCATGCAGGTGTGGACAGACGAGCGCCAGCTGAACGTTCCATTCGGCCGAGCCTGATTGGCCAGCCGCTCGCGGTACCTCGGTGTATTACGGGAGTTTGTGCGACGCAGGGAGCGACATCTTGCGCACCGCCAACCCAATACCCACGAAACCACAGCCCCAACCGGCAGCGAGGGCATTACTCGATAGCTAACCTTCGCCGTCTGCGCGGAACAAATTACTCCGCCCTGGCGCGGCCGTTCACTGAGGGATACTTTCAACGAAGACCGGGAGGACCCGGACGTAGGGAGGAAAGGGGCAAAGGATCGAATCAGGCCTGGAAACGAAAAAGCCCACCTCGAGAGGTGGGCTTTTTGCTAGAAGCGGCTTGGGGACCGCTTCAGGCACTCAGCAATGCTGATGCCTTGAATATGGTGGGTCGTGTAGGATTCGAACCTACGACCAATTGGTTAAAAGCCAACTGCTCTACCGACTGAGCTAACGACCCAAATGTTGGTCGGGGTAGGGGGATTCGAACTCCCGACATCTTGCTCCCAAAGCAAGCGCGCTACCGGACTGCGCTATACCCCGTTTGAAAGTTGGCTCCGCGACCTGGACTCGAACCAGGGACCCAATGATTAACAGTCATTTGCTCTACCGACTGAGCTATCGCGGAACAACAAGCCTTTCAATCTCCTCTACTTTCTTCCGGCTTCACCGGATTCCCGTATCAGAGGCGCGCCATTTTACGTATATCGAAACGCCTGTCAACACTCTGATCCAAAAAGTTTTTCTCTGCTTTGCAGCGGGCCGGGCTGATTGCTATATCTGCATGGATAAATTCGAGTGATCCACCGCGGGTGCTAACGGAACGATCACGCACAGGATGGCCATGAGCAACAAGGACACCCCACCACCCTCCCCCATCGCCAGCCGGATGATCCAGCCGCGCTTCGGCGAACTGGTGCAGGGCTGCCGTCAGTTGGCGATGAATCACCTCGCCGAGCTCCTGGGTAATGTCTTTGCTCAGGTGGACGACACACTCTTCGAATGCGCCGAGAAAGCCGAGAACAACCAGGTCCAGGCACTGTTCTTCGACGCCATGCGCGAAGTTCGCCGCGAGCGCCCGAACCTCGAGCGTTTCTACCACCAGCGCATCGCCCAGGGCCTGAGCGACTTCCTCGAGGGCAAACTGCCTCTCGCGGAGCCGTTGGAAGAGCTGGATATCGACCAATTGACCCTGGTCGGCAACGACGAATATGAAGAAACGCTGCTGGTGACCAACATGGTCAACCAGGTGCGCGCCCACTGCGCCCAGCAACTGTTCGCACTGGATCAGCGCCTAGCGCTACTCAACAATGGCAGCAAGCTGGGCGAGGACCGCAATCCCTTTGGCCCGCAGGCCATTGCCCAGGCGTTTCGCGACATCCTGGCGCGTAGTGCCTTCCCGTTGCGGATCAAGACCATCCTTTATGTGCTGTTCGATCAGCAGGTCATGCAGCATCTGCAACCTTTATATGAGCAGTTGAACAAGCGCCTGGCCGAGGGCGGTGTCCTACCCAACCTGAAGTACCGTCCGCAAGCGCAGCGACAGACCTCCCCACCCCCGCCGCGCCCGGCTGTGGCCGAGAAAAACACCGCAACGACGAGCGGCGGAGCGGCGGCACCACCGACCTACGCCGCGAGCGACCTGCCGGATATGCCTCCGGGAGACCGCAACGCCCTGTTCGGCGGCCTCGCAGTGCTGCTCGCCGAATACCGCCGGCGCGGCGACAAGGCCACGCTGTTCGGAAGTACCCAGAGCATCGTCAGCTTCGGACCGCGTTCGGCCACCACAACCTACAGCGCCAACGAGCTGCTGGAGGCGCTGAATCGACTGCAGCGCGAGTCTGCCCAAGAGTTGGCCCACCGGCTGCGCCATCCGCAGCCTGTCGATGCGCTGAAGGCCGACCTGCAGCGCCAGCTGGAAGCCGGCAGCGCGCAACCGAACAACACCCGACTGACCGACCAGGAAGCCGATGTCATCGACCTGGTGGGCATGGTCTTCGACTTCATTCTCGACGACGAGAACCTGCCCGACAGTTGCAAGACCACGCTTTCCCACCTGCATACGCCCTTCCTCAAGGTGGCGCTGCTGGATAAGCAGCTGTTCACCCAACATCATCATCCTGCGCGCAAGCTGCTCAACGCCATGGCCCAGGCCGGCGTGCTGTATGGCGGCGAGGGAGAGGAGCGCGCGCTGCTGGCGAAGATGCACTGGATTGTCGAACGGGTGATCCAGGACTTCGTCGGTGACTTGGCGCTGTTCGACACCCTGCTGGGCGACTTCAACGAATACGTCACCAACCTGAGGCAGAAGGTCGAGCTGCGCGAACGCCGCGCTATGGAGGCCGCGCGCGGCCGCGATCGCCTGCTGGCGGCGCGGGAGCAGGCGCTGGATGCCATCGCCAAGGTGACCCACGACCGCCACCTGCCGGAGCTGGTGCGCAGCTTCCTGGAAATGAGCTGGTGCGATGCTCTGACGTTCATCGTGCTACGCAGCGGTGAGCACAGCGAAGAATGGAAACGCGCCTGCGAAGTCGGCGAACAGCTGGCCTGGAGCGTGACGCCGCTGGACGCCGCCGGCCGCGAGCACCTCCAGGCGATACGCCTGGCGCTGCTGGAAGAGCTGCGCAAGGGCCTGGAGGTGCTCGGTGGTTACCACGAGGACGGCATCCGCCGGTTACTGCAGGACCTGGTCGCCTGCCAGCACGCAATCCAGGCGCAGCAGCCCCAGATCGCTGCGCAGCTCAAGCAGGACCTGCCGGAAAGCCCGTTGGGTGCCATGCTCGGCGCCGAGGGGCACACTCTGGTCAAACCCAACGGCGAAGCGTTGTCCGAACGCGTGCGGGTATTGATGAAGGAACTCAGTCACCTGGAATTCGGCACTTGGTTCGAGTTCAGCGACACCACCCCGGCACGCCGGCTCAAGCTTTCATGGTTCAGCCCGACCACGCGCAACTACATGTTCGTCGACCACACCGGGCAGCGGGTGGCGGTCAAACCGATAGTGCAGTTGGCCCAGGAGATGGAAGCGGGCAAGGTCCGCCTGGTGCCGACGGAACAGTCCGCCCCGCTGATGGATCGTGCCCTGAATGCGATCTACCGGGTCCTGCAACGCTTTACCTCCGGGCGCAGCCCGGCCCAGACCTGAAGGAGCAGTCGATGAGTGAGCGTCGCCAGCACAGCCGGCAGCAGACCGGGCTGACCGTGGAAGTCTTCGACCGCCATTCCAGGCGCAGCCTCGGTCGGCTCGCCGACCTGTCCGCCGAAGGGTTCATGCTCTGTGGCGTTGAGGTTCCGGAGGCCGACTCCGTCTGGGATTGCCTGCTCGTGCCGGCACCGCCGCTGGACGAGATCGGCGAAATCCAGCTCGGCGCCGATTGCCTGTGGAGCCGCGCCGGCACCGACGGCCAACTGGGCTGGGCGGGTTTCCACATCATCGATATCGCCGAGGATCAGGCCGAGCTGATCGAGCAACTGCTGGTCATGCTGGGCGGAGCCCGTGAAACCGGCTGACCGCCGAAACACCTGTAGGAGCGCCGTGTCCTGCGGTTCGCGAGCAAGGGCTAGGCGCCCCCCTCGGTCCTACAAATAGCCAAAGAAAAAGCCCGCCAATTGGCGGGCTTTTTCGTGGGGCATGGATCAGGAGAAGACGATCTCGTCGTTCTGAACCTTGGCGTGGATCTGGGTGCCAGGGTTGAACCGGCCGGCCAGGATCAGTTGCGCCAGCGGGTTCTCGATCCAGCGCTGGATCGCACGCTTGAGCGGCCGCGCGCCATATACCGGGTCAAAGCCCACGGCGATCAGCTTGTCCATCGCCTCCTCGCTCAGCTCCAGACTCAGCTCACGCTCGGCCAGACGCTTGCGCAGACGGCCCATCTGGATGCGGGCGATGCCGGCGATCTGCTCGCGGGCCAGCGGCTCGAACACCACCACTTCGTCGATCCGGTTGATGAATTCCGGACGGAAGTGCGAATTCACCGCGTCCATGACGGCCGCATGCTGGGCTTCACGGTCGCCGACCAGTTCCTGGATCTGCGCTGAACCGAGGTTCGAGGTCATCACCACCACGGTGTTGCGGAAGTCCACCGTACGGCCGTGGCTGTCGGTCAGGCGACCGTCTTCGAGCACCTGCAGCAGCACGTTGAAGACGTCCGGGTGGGCCTTCTCGACTTCGTCGAGCAGCACCACGGAGTAGGGTTTGCGGCGCACGGCCTCGGTCAGGTAACCGCCCTCTTCATAACCGACGTAGCCCGGAGGAGCACCGATCAGGCGAGCCACGGAGTGCTTCTCCATGAACTCGGACATGTCGATGCGCACCAGCGCTTCCTCGGTATCGAAGAGGAATTCGGCCAAGGCCTTGCACAGCTCGGTCTTGCCCACCCCGGTCGGGCCGAGGAAGAGGAACGAGCCGCTGGGGCGATTCGGGTCCGCCAAGCCTGCACGGGAACGGCGCACGGCGTTGGAGACGGCCACCACGGCCTCGTGCTGGCCGATGACGCGCTTGTGCAGCTCGTCTTCCATGCGCAGCAGCTTCTCGCGCTCGCCTTCGAGCATCTTGGACACCGGGATACCGGTCCACTTGGCGACGACTTCGGCGATTTCCTCGTCGGTCACCTTGTTGCGCAGCAGTTGCTTCTCGGTCTGGCCGTGCTGGTCGACCATCTGCAGGCTGCGCTCCAGGTCCGGGATTGTCTGGTACTGGATACGGGCCATGGTTTCCAGATCGCCCTTGCGCCGCGCGGTTTCCATTTCCTGCTTGGCCTGCTCGATCTTCTGCTGGATCTGCGCGGAACCCTGGACCTCGGCTTTCTCCGATTTCCAGATTTCCTCGAGATCGGCGTACTCGCGTTCGAGCTTGGCGATGTCTTCTTCCAGCTTGGCGAGGCGCTTCTTGGTGGCCTCGTCATCTTCCTTCTTCAACGCCTCGCGCTCGATCTTCAGCTGGATCAGGCGGCGATCCAGGCGATCCAGTTCCTCCGGCTTGGAGTCGATCTCCATGCGGATGCGGCTGGCGGCTTCGTCGATCAGGTCGATGGCCTTGTCCGGCAGCTGGCGGTCGGTGATATAGCGGTGGCTAAGCTTGGCCGCGGCGATGATCGCGCCGTCGGTGATGGTCACGCCGTGGTGCACTTCATAGCGCTCTTTCAGGCCACGCAGGATGGCGATGGTGTCTTCCTCGCTCGGCTCATCCACCAGGACTTTCTGGAAGCGGCGCTCCAGGGCGGCGTCCTTCTCGATGTACTGGCGGTATTCGTCCAGGGTGGTGGCGCCCACGCAGTGCAATTCGCCACGGGCCAGGGCCGGCTTGAGCATGTTGCCAGCATCCATGGCGCCTTCGGCCTTGCCGGCGCCGACCATGGTGTGCAGTTCGTCGATAAACAGGATGATCCGGCCTTCCTGCTTGGACAGCTCGTTGAGGACGGCTTTCAGGCGCTCCTCGAACTCGCCACGGAACTTGGCGCCGGCGATCAGCGCGCCCATATCCAGGGCCAGCAGACGCTTGTCCTTCAGGCCGTCCGGCACTTCGCCATTGACGATGCGCTGGGCCAGGCCCTCGACGATGGCGGTCTTGCCGACGCCGGGCTCGCCGATCAGTACCGGGTTGTTCTTGGTGCGGCGCTGCAGGACCTGGATGGTCCGGCGGATTTCGTCGTCACGGCCGATCACCGGATCGAGCTTTCCGTCTTCGGCGCGCTTGGTCATGTCGACGGTGTACTTGTCCAGCGCCTGGCGCGAGTCTTCGGCATTCGGGTCGTTGACCGCTTCACCGCCGCGCAGGTTGGCCACGGCATTCTCCAGGGCCTTCTTGGAGACGCCCTGGCTGGTCAAGAGCTTGCCGAGCTTGGTGCTGTCGTCCATAGCGGCGAGCAGCACGAGTTCGCTGGAGATGAACTGGTCGCCCTTCTGCTGCGCCAGGCGGTCGGCCTGGTTGAGCAGGCGCGCCAGATCCTGCGACAGGTTCACGTCGCCAGTGGGGTTCTGGATCTTCGGCAGCGTGTCCATCTCTTTATTGAGGGAGGCACGCAGCGCAGGGATATCGAAGCCGACCTGCATCAGCAGGGGCTTGATGGAGCCACCCTGCTGCTCGATGAGCGCGGACAGCAGGTGCACAGGCTCGATGGCCGGGTGGTCATGTCCAACGGCCAGGGACTGGGCATCGGAGAGTGCAAGCTGGAGCTTGCTGGTCAAACGGTCGATTCGCATGAGGGTCGTCCTTCCTTTCTATAGCGGGCCGGAGCGATGAGTGCCCCTGATCACGACTAACCCGCCGGGATGTCAGATAGATAAGGACGATTTTGGTCGGTTCAAGCCATTTGGCCATGACACCCGTCAGTTAGTGCCTTCGAAAGGACCTCAGGAATGGAGTTGAACCTGTAGGAGCGCGCTTGCTCGCGAACCTCGCCTGACACAAAGGTATCCAACTGTTCGCGAGCAAGCTCGCTCCTGCAAACAGACTGTCAGGCCAACCAGATCAGGCTGGCAAGTCGGCCGGTGCGGGAGCTGCGGCGGTAGGAATAGAAACGCTCGGTGTCGGTGAAGGTGCAGAAATCCCCACCATAGACGGCAGTCACCCCTTTCGCCGCTAGGCGGATGCGCGCCAGCTCATAGATGTCGGCCATGAATTTGCCAGCATTGGCGCTCGGCACGAAGGCGCGTGCGGCTTCGGCGTGGTCCGCCAGGAAGGCTTCACGCACTTCCGCGCCGACTTCGAAGGCCTGCGGGCCGATGGACGGGCCGAGCCAGACCAGCAATTCCGCCGGCGCGACGCCCATGGCGTCCACGGCCGCCTCCAGCACGCCGCCCGCCAGCCCGCGCCAGCCGGCGTGGGCAGCACCGACACGGGTCCCCGCGCGGTCACAGAACAGCGCCGGCAGGCAATCGGCCGTCATGATGGTGCAGGCGATGCCGGGCGCGGCGCTCCAGCTCGCATCCGCGGTGGCGACGACGGAAGGATCGGCCTCGACGACATCGGTGCCATGCACCTGGCTCAGCCAGGCCGGCTGGCAGCCCAGTTCGGCAGTCAGGCGGCGGCGGTTCTCGGCGACGGCGGCCGGCTCGTCGCCGACGTGGTCACCGAGGTTGAAGCTGTCGAAAGGCTCGACGCTGACGCCGCCGGCACGAGTAGTCACGCAGGCGCGGACGTTCGCCGGGGCCGGCCAGTCAGGCGCCAGCCAGGGACTCATACGAAAGACTCGTTGTCCTGCCGCAGCAGGCTCAGCAGCCAAGTGAAATCATCCGGCAGCGGCGACTCCCACTTCATGCGCACGTTGGTGGCCGGGTGATCCAGCTCCAGGAAGCGCGCGTGCAGGGCCTGGCGCGGGAAATCGCGCAGGGATTCGACGAGGGTTGGGCTGGCCCCCGGCGGAATGCGGAAACGCCCGCCGTAAGTGGGGTCGCCTACCAGCGGGTGGCCGATGTGCGTCATATGGACGCGGATCTGGTGGGTACGCCCGGTTTCAAGCTTCACCCGCGTGTGGGTATGCGCACGGAAGCGCTCCAGTACGCGGTAATGGCTGATGGCGACCTTGCCGGTCTCGATCACCGCCATCTTCTGGCGCTGCACGCCGTGACGGCCGATGGGCGCGTCGACGGTGCCGCCGGCGACGATCACGCCGGTGACGATGGCTTCATAGATGCGGCTGACGCTACGCGCCTGCAACTGGGCGACCAGGTTGGTGTGCGCTTCCAGGGTCTTGGCCACCACCATCAGGCCGGTGGTGTCCTTGTCCAGGCGGTGCACGATGCCGGCGCGCGGCACGTTGGCCAGGTGCGGCACGTGATGCAGCAATGCGTTGAGCAAGGTGCCGTCCTGGTGGCCGGCGGCGGGGTGAACCACCAGGCCGGTCGGCTTGTCGATGACCAGGATCTGGTCGTCTTCATAAACGATGTCCAGCTCGATGTCCTGGGCAACCCATTCACCCTGGGCCTCCAGTTCGACATCCAGTTCGAGGCGCGAGCCGGAATGGACGATGTCGCGCGGCCGCAGCACAGCGCCATCGACCTTGAGACGGCCGTCCTTGATCCAGCCAGCCAAGCGCGAGCGGGAGTGGTCGGAGAAGAGCTGGGCGGCGACCTGGTCGAGACGCTGACCACCGAGGTCGAACGGCACTTCTGCCGCGAGTTGGATGATATTGGACATGACGGGACACGAAGGGCGCGCGGCCTTTTGGTTCGGCTGCACGCTGTGGTTAAATACGGGGCCTTTGTCCCAGGGGTATCCCTGGGGCGCCAATCATAACAGACGGTTGCGGCCGCGACAGCCGACCGTCCAGGGACGCAACTCGCCATGCAAGTGAAACACCTGCTGCTGATCGCCATCCTCGCCTTCGTCACCGCCTGCTCCTCCAAGGGCGAGAAGGTGGATGAGAACCTGAGCGAAAGCCAGCTGTACCAGCAGGCACAGGACGACCTCAACAACAAGAGCTACACCAACGCCGTCGCCAAGCTGAAGGCGCTGGAGTCCCGCTATCCGTTCGGCCGTTACGCCGAGCAGGCCCAGTTGGAACTGATCTACGCCAACTACAAGAACATGGAGCCTGAGGCCGCCCGCGCCTCCGCCGAGCGCTTCATCCGCCTGCACCCGCAGCACCCGAACGTCGACTACGCCTACTACCTCAAGGGTCTGGCCTCCTTCGATCAGGACCGTGGCCTGCTGGCGCGCTTCCTGCCGCTGGACATGACCAAGCGCGACCCGGGCGCCGCCCGCGACTCGTTCAACGAGTTCGCCCAGTTGGTCAGCCGCTACCCGAACAGCCGCTACGCCCCGGACGCCAAGGCGCGCATGATCTACCTGCGCAACCTGCTGGCGGCCTACGAAGTGCACGTCGGCCACTACTATCTGAAGCGCCAGGCGTATGTCGCCGCCGCCAACCGTGGCCGCTATGTGGTCGAGAACTTCCAGGAAACCCCGGCCGTCGGCGATGGCCTGGCGATCATGGTCGAGGCTTATCAGCGTCTGGGCCTGAACGATCTGGCCGACTCCAGCCTGGAAACCCTGAAGGCGAACTACCCGGACAACGCCAGCCTCAAGGATGGCCAGTTCGTTCCGCGTGAAGACGAAGCCGACAACCGCTCCTGGCTGGCCAAGGCCACCCTGGGCCTGATCGAAACCAACGATGCCCCACCGCATATGGAAACCCAGGCATCCAAGGACGTGATCAAGCAGTACGAAGACGCCGAACAGCAGATTCCGGCTGAACTCAAGCCCGAGAACCAGAGCGACGTGCAGGAAGAACAGCACGAGTCCGAAGGCAACGCTGGCAGCAGCGACCGCTCCTGGTTCAGCTACATGACCTTCGGCATCTTCGACTGATACCGGCAGGTTCGACGAAAAAGGGAGGCTTCGGCCTCCCTTTTTCATTGGCGCAAAGCACGGACGCTTTCCCCATCGCCAGGCGGGTGCGCGCACGGGCTCACTGTGCGGCGCCGCGTGGCTTGGATAAACTGCCGCTCTTTATGCACAAGGGATTGCCATGACCCGTCTGCTGTTCTGGATCGCCCTCTTCGCCTTTGGCTGGTGGTTGTGGCGCAAAGCTACCCGGCCTGCCCGCCCTGTCGAGAAGCCCAAAGGCGACGACCCGGCCGCGCCGATGGTCCGCTGTGCACAGTGCGGCGTGCATGTGCCGCAGAGCCATGCCCTGCAGGACGAGAGCCAGTGGTACTGCAGCCGCGCACATATCGAACAGGACCGCACTGACCGTGGTCGCTGAAGGCATCTCGCTCACGGGGCAGGGCCTGCGGGTCCTGCGCCTGTATCACCTGTATCGCCTGACCATAGGGCTGGTGCTGGTGCTGCTGATTTCCAGCAGCCTGGACGATGAGCTGCTGAAGCTGGCCCACCCCGAATTGTTCCACGTCGGCTGCTGGATCTACCTGGTCCTCAACATTCTGATCGCGGTGCTGATGCCAACACCGCGACAACTCTTGCCGATCTTCCTCCTGGCGGCACTGGACATACTCCTGCTCAGCGCCCTGTTCTATACCGCAGGCGGCATTCCCAGCGGCATCGGCAACCTGATGGTGGTTGCCGTAGCCATCGCCAACATCCTGTTGCGGGGCCGCATCGGCCTGCTTATCGCCGCGATCGCCGCCATCGGCCTGATCTACCTGACCTTCTACCTGAGCCTCAGCCAACCCACAGCCATCAATCATTACGTGCAGGCAGGCGGGCTGGGCGCCCTGAGCTTCGCCTCGGCCCTGCTGATCCAGGCCCTGGCGCGGCGCCAGCAGATCGTCGAAAGCATCGCCGAGCAGCGCGCCACCACGGTGGCCAACCTCGAAGAGCTCAACGCGCTGATCCTGCAGCGCATGCGCACCGGCATCCTGGTCCTGGGCGATCGCCACCGGGTACTGCTGGCCAACCAGAGCGCCACCACCCTGCTGGGTGGCCACGACCTTCCCGGCCATTCGCTGGCCGAGTACAGCCCGCCCCTGGTCTCCAGCCTGCAGCAGTGGCAACAGAATCCCGCGCTGCGCCCGCCAAGCCTGCAACCCGTGGAATCCGGCCCGACCGTACAGCCAAGCTTCATCCCGCTGCGTCGGGACAACGAACAGCACATCCTGATGTTCCTCGAAGACATCTCGCAGATCGCCCAGCAAGCCCAGCAACTCAAGCTCGCCGCCCTGGGCCGCCTCACCGCGGGCATTGCCCATGAGATCCGCAATCCGCTGGGCGCCATCAGCCATGCGGCGCAGTTGCTGCTGGAGTCCGAAGAGCTGGACAAGCCCGACCGGCGCCTGGCGCAAATCATCCAGGATCAGTCGCGGCGCATGAACCTGGTCATCGAGAACGTCCTCCAGCTGTCGCGCCGGCGCCAGGCCGAGCCGCAACTGCTCGACCTGAAGTACTGGCTGCATCGCTATGCCGGCGAGATGCGCGAAGGCCTTCGGGAAGGCCAGCAGATTCACGTGGAAACCGGCCAGGGCACCGTGCAGACGCGCATGGACCCGCACCAGTTGACGCAGGTACTGACCAACCTCGTACAGAATGGGTTACGGTACAGCACTCAGAAGAACGGCACCGGCCAAGTATGGCTGCGATTGTTCCGCGACAGCGAGACCGACCTGCCCGTACTCGAAGTCCTCGATGACGGGCCCGGCATCGCCAACGAACAGCGGGGGAAGCTGTTCGAGCCGTTCTTCACCACTGAAAGCAAGGGCACCGGCCTTGGCCTGTACATCTCCCGCGAGCTGTGCGAAAGCAACCAGGCCCGGCTGGACTACAAGACGCGTGACGAAGGCGGCAGCTGCTTCCGCCTCACCTTCGCCCACCCGCGCAAACAAAGCTAAGAAGACGCAAAGAGCATGAGCCGTCAAAAAGCCCTGATCGTCGACGACGAACCCGACATCCGCGAGCTGCTGGAGATCACCCTCGGCCGCATGAAGCTGGACACCCGCAGCGCCCGCAACGTCAAGGAAGCCCGCGACTTCCTGGCCCGCGAACCCTTCGACTTCTGCCTCACCGACATGCGCCTGCCCGATGGCACCGGCCTGGACCTGGTGCAGTACATCCAGCAGCGCCATCCGCAGATGCCGGTGGCGATGATCACAGCCTTCGGCAGCCTCGACACCGCGGTGCAGGCTCTCAAGGCCGGCGCCTTCGACTTCCTGACCAAGCCGGTCGACCTTGCCCGCCTGCGCGAGCTGGTGAATTCCGCCTTGCGTCTGCGCTCGCCGGAGGCCGAGGAAGCGCCGGTGGACAGCCGCCTGCTCGGTGATTCGCCACCCATGCGCACCCTGCGCAACCAGGTGGCCAAACTCGCCCGCAGCCAGGCGCCGGTGTACATCAGCGGCGAATCCGGCAGCGGCAAGGAGCTGGTGGCCCGACTGATCCACGAGCAGGGCCCGCGCGAGAGCCAGACCTTCGTGCCGGTCAATTGTGGCGCCATCCCGTCCGAACTGATGGAGAGCGAATTCTTCGGCCACAAGAAAGGCAGCTTCACCGGTGCCGTGGAAGACAAGCTCGGCCTGTTCCAGGCGGCCAACGGCGGCACGCTGTTCCTCGACGAAGTCGCCGACCTGCCACTGCCGATGCAGGTCAAGCTGCTGCGCGTCATCCAGGAAAAGGCCGTGCGCGCCGTGGGCGGACAGCAGGAGGTCGCGGTGGACGTGCGCGTCCTCTGCGCGACCCATAAGGACCTGGCCGCCGAAGTGGCAGCTGGCCGCTTCCGTCAGGACCTCTACTACCGACTGAATGTCATCGAACTGCGCGTTCCGCCGCTGCGCGAGCGCCGCGAAGATATCCCGCTACTGACCGACCGCGTCCTCAAGCGCCTGGCCGGGGACAACGGACTGGCTGCCGCGACGGTCAGCCCCGATGCGCTGGAGAAGCTCAAGAGTTACCGCTTCCCCGGCAACGTTCGGGAACTGGAAAACATGCTGGAGCGCGCCTACACGCTCTGCGAGGACGACGTCATCCAGCCTCACGACTTGCGCCTGGCCGAAACCAGCATGGTGGACAGCGGTGGTGACGCAAGCCTGGCGCAGATCGACAACCTCGAGGACTACCTCGAAGACATCGAGCGCAAGCTGATCATGCAGGCGCTGGAAGAGACGCGCTGGAACCGGACAGCGGCGGCGCAGCGCCTGGGCCTGACCTTCCGCTCCATGCGCTACCGCCTGAAGAAACTGGGGATCGACTGATCCCCGTCCGCTTTCAGACGATGGGCGTCGCCACCAGGCGCCCTTCTGGCGCATAGGGTGCCGCTTCGATGATCGGCTGACGCTTCTGCATCAGGTCCGCCAGCAACTGGCAGGACGCCGGCGCCAACACCAAGCCGTTGCGGTAATGGCCGGTGTTCAGCCACAGTCCACGGTGACCGGGCACCTCGCCGATGAAAGGAATGCCCTGAGGCGAGCCCGGACGCAGTCCGGCCCAGTGCTTCACCGGCGCCATGCCCTTGAGCGCGGGGAGCAGTTCCTCCGCCGATGCACGCAGGCTGCTCAGAGCCTCGTCCGACGGGGTCTTGTCGAAACCGGCGTGCTCCAGCGTGCTGCCCACCAGAATGTGCCCATCGCGACGCGGAATCGCGTAACGACCTTTGGCCAGCACCATGCTGGAAAGGAAGTCCGGGGCGCAGCGATAAAGGATCATCTGTCCCTTCACCGGCTCAACCGGTAGCTCAAGCCCCAGCTCTGCCAGCAATTCGCCGCTCCAGGCGCCGGCCGCCAACACCACCGAATCGGCCGTGAAATCACCCTGCGGCGTGCGGACGCCCGTCACGCTATCGCCCTGCTTCAGGAAACCGGTTACCTCGACCTGCTCCTGCACGCTCACATTCGGCAGCTGCATCAGCGCCTGGCGAAGCGACTTGGCCAGGCGCGGGTTGCGCACATTGGCCACGCCGGACATGTACACGGCGCGCTCGAAGCCCTGCCCCAGTACCGGGACAGCTTCATGCACGGCGCCTATATCCACTTCCGCAAGCGGGCGGCCATGGGTCCTGGCCCACGCCAGGGCTTCGGCCTGGTCGTCCAGGTCCAGCCAGTAGAGGCCCGTGACGTGCACTTCCGGGTCGAGACCGGTATCCGCCAGCAGGCGCTCGCCCAACTGCGGATAAAAATCCTGCGACCAGTGGGCCAGGTTGGCGACCGCCGCGCTGTAGCGCCACGGATAGAGCGGCGAGACGATGCCGCCGCCGGCCCAGGACGCTTCGCGCCCGGTCTCGCCCTTCTCCAGCAGCACCACCTCGGCGCCCGCCTGCCCCAGAGTCCAGGCAGTCAGCATGCCCACCACTCCACCGCCCACCACGATCATGTCCGGCATACCACGCCCCACATCACAGGAAAATCAACGGCCCATCGCCGGCCGCACACTATACCGGGCATGGGCTGACGACGGAGCACGACGGAAGTCAGTGCGGCATCGGACCGCTCCTACAGCGCCTGTCCAACTCGCTGGCAGGCGCAGGCTATCCGGCGACCAATACTTCCCGCTCCTCAACTGCCCGGAAGCGAACCATGGCCAAGGAGCAATCTACTATCAGTGAGCAGGGCTTCACCCTTGTCGAGCTGCTGTTCACTCTCGCGATACTGGCGATCGCACTCTCCATCGCAGCCCCAGACTTCAGCGAACTCCTGCATAACCAGCGGGCAAGCACAGCCACCCAGGAACTGCGCAACGCCCTGAACTTCGCCCGCGAATCGGCCGTGCACAGCGGGCAACCGATCAGTATCGCCGCGACACATGGCGACTGGGCTGCCGGCTGGGAGGTTTTCGCCGACTCCGCCAATAGCGGCGTCCGCGCCCCTCAGCAACAGCCACTTGCGGCCCACGGCCCCCTGAGCGGTATCAGCATCCGTACCGACAGCACCTCGCGCCGTTACCTCCACTTCACCCCGCGCGGCAACGCAATCCAGCCCAAAGGCGCTTTCCACGCCGGCACGCTGACGCTCTGCGGCGCGGGCCGAACGAGTTATCACATCGTGTTCAACAAGGCGGGACGCATCCGCACCGAGGCCGGAAACACCGAGGACTACTGCCCCCGCTGACCGACTTCTCACCCCTTGCGCGACGGTGTTCACAGAACCTCGGCGGGCATGACCGAACATCGCCGTAATACGAACGGTCATCCATAGAAAAAAGACATTTCCCACACGACTAGGCAGCATTGCCGCTATCGAAAATGTGAGGAATGCGCCATGTCGCGCCCCAGTGAATCGGCGGGCTTTACGCTGATCGAGTTAATGGTCGTGGTGGCGATTGCCGCCATTCTGGCGACCATCGCCATACCTAGTTTCCGCACCCTGATGCTGAACAACCAGATCACCAGCCAGACCAACATGGTGATCGGGTTGCTTCAATCGGCGCGCAGCGAAGCCATTACCCAGCGCAGTATCGTGCGCGTCTGCGGCAGCAGCGACGCAGGTCTCAACCAAGTCAACTACAGCTGCAACAGCAACAGCTGGGAGGCCGGCGCCATCGTTTTCCGCAGTCCTGACGCCACGACGACGTCGGTCGCGCAGGCTGCCGTAATCCGTGTGCTGCCGCCGAACTCCAGCGGCCTGACCCTGCGCAGCAGCGGCTCCCTGACCTTCAATCCGAACGGCACCCTGACCACGGCAGCGACGCTGAGGGTCTGCGACTCACGGGGCACAGCGAGCTCGCGCGCAATTACCCTTAATATCGCCGGCGTCGCCACAAGCGGAGCGAATGGAACATGCCCATGATCCAGCGCGGCCAAGGCGGCTTCACCCTTATCGAAGTGCTCATCGCCCTTCTGGTTCTGGCTATCGGCCTGCTGGGCATGGCCTCACTGACCATGACCAGCCTGCAAAGCAACCAAGGGGCCTACCTGCGCGGCCAGGCCAGCATGCTTGCCTATGACTACGTGGAACGGATGCGTGGCAACTCGGCCCAAGCGCTGCTGGCGACCTCACCCTATGTGATCAGCCTAACCTCCGGTGCTACCCGGACCAATCCGGACTGCCGCACCAAGACCGCTGGTTGCACGGCTTCGGAACTGGCCAACCAGGACATCTTTGACTGGTGGGGCAACCTGCAGGCCGCGATCCCCGGCTCCAGCGCCACCGTCACCAAAGCGAACACCAATGAATACCAGGTCGTCATCAGCTGGACCGAGTCCGATGCACAGCAACACAGCACCGGTTCTCAGGCCCAGAACTTCACGCTGCGGGTGAACCTATGACTACCAGGCAATATTCCTACCGGCAGCGTGGCCTGTCGATGATCGAACTGATGGTAGCGCTGCTCCTCAGCACCCTGCTGCTGCTGGGCGTACTGCAGATGTTCAGCAACAGCTCAGCATCGGACAAGACCAGCAGCGCTCTGACCCGCGTGCAGGACAGTGGCCGAGTCGTCCTCGACCTGGTTTCTATGGATGCTCGCCGTGCAGGCTATCAGGGCTGCCAGTTGCCAAGCAGCGTCGTGACCGTCAGCAACGGAGTCCAATTCCCTCGCGACGCGGTCACCACCACCAACGGAGTGAGCACCAGCGTGAGCTTCAACTACGCCACGACCACCACCACCTCGGTGGCGATGCCCGGCGTCAACAAGACCTGCACCAATCAGACGCTGTACCTCTATTCGGTCACCTACAGCAACTGCGCCAACGGCACCTCGATCTGCATGAACTCCAGCACCAGTGGGGGCGACCAGACGGTGGTCGATAACGCCACCATAACCGCCATTACCCTGGGCTTCGAATCGGCAGGCAAGATCGTCTGGAAAACCGCCGGCAGCATCAGCGCCGCAGAAGCCCAGAGTGCCGATCGCGTGCAACTGAGTATCACCGCCATCGACGCTGCGCAAAACATTTCCCGCAACTTCACCGGCACCGTCGAGCTGAGGAACCGGCTATGACTTCATCCAAGACTCAACGCGGCATGGCGCTGCTCGTCAGCCTCGTGCTGCTGCTGATCCTCACAGTGCTGGCCATTGCCATGGCCAGCAATTCGACCATGCAGCAACGCATCTCGGCCAACGCCCAGCAACAGAACATCGCCTTCCAGGCAGCGGAAAGCGGCCTGCAGTTCTGGGTGAACCGGTTCGCCCAGAGTGGCGTCGCCCCCACCAACGGCACCTCCATCGCGGTGGAGCCAACGTCGGGCAGCTCTGGCTCAGCACAGGTGAACCTGAACGCCAGCTTCATCGAATGCGCCAAATTTATCCCGGCGCAAAGCCTGAGCGTCGCTGCCGGCACCCTGAGCTACACCTGCTACCAGGTAAGCAGCCAAGCCAAGGCCTGCAAGAATCTGAGCAGCTGCAACGTCACCACTTCGGACGGCCAGGCGCGTGCACTGCATCGTCGCAGCTACATCCAGGCTACCCACCTCTAATCGCATCAGGTGCATAGAATGAATCGTCCACAGTCCTTCCTCCGCAGCCTGATGAGCGGTGCCCTGCTGACCTCGGGCATAGCCTGCGCGACCCTCAGTTACGCCGACGACACCGAAATCTTCTTCGGCGGCCAATCCATCGACCAGAACGTACGGCCCAACGTGCTGTTTGTGCTGGACAATTCCGGCTCCATGGCCTGGCGTACCGACAGCAACAGCAACCCTTCGCGTGGCCAGCAATCGCGGATGACCCTGCTCAAGCAGGCGTTCTCCGACATCATCCAGAACACCAGCGGCATCAACGCCGGCCTGATGGTACTCAACGGTGACAACCGTCTGCTGTATCCGGTAACCAACATCGACTCGGTGATACCCAGCTCCGCGACCCAGTACGCCGGCAGCCCGGAAATCGGTCAGGGTAGCGACGACGCCACCCAGAACATCACCAACAGCACCGGCGATATCGGTGAATCCAGCCTGCCCATGGGCTATACCAGCACGACAACGACGGTGGTTGGCACGCCGAACTCGACGCTGGTCCAGAACGATGCCTTCTTCATCGTCACGCAGAGCAACACCGACTACGCGTGCCGGATGCGTACTTCCGGCCTCAACCGCCCGAGCAAACCGGTCTGCACCAACGGCAACATGACCGAGCTGAACGTCAACGCGACCAATAACAGCAACTACCAGACGGCGCTGTTCGACTTCCGCTCACTGGGCGTCCCGGCCAACGCGACCATCCAGAGCGCCTATCTGGTGCTGGTGCCTACCAACACCAACAGGACCGCGCCGCCGACAATGAATGTGAAGATGGAGCTGTCGAAAACACCGGCAGCCCTGAACGACAACAGTCCGGTAGGTACCAGGACATTCAGCACCGCGACTGCCACCGCATCCAGCTGGATCAACGGCAACGCGGCCCAAGTCGACATCACCAACCAGCTGAGGACATTGCAGAGAACGGCGCCCACCACCAGTGACATTGGTGACGTGGTGATGAGTTTTCGTGCGACCCAGGCGGCTGACTACACCTTCTGCGCCCGTAGCTGCGGCAACAGCGCTCCGGCGCTAGTTGTAAACTACTCCAGCACCTCCACCGTGGCGCAGACCCGGATCGGCGCCCTGCGCTTCCAGAACCTGGGCATTCCGCAAGGAGCGACCGTCACCAAGGCGGTACTATCCTTCGTTCCGGCCACCTCCAATAGCGACCCCGTGACCTTCCGGATCAAGGGTCAGCTGGTGAGTGACGCCACCACCTTCTCTGCCACCGAGAACCTCCCGGCGCGCGCCACCACTTCAGCCTACCTCGACTGGGCCGCTCCCGAATGGAGGGCACAGAACCCACCCGTGCCAGTCGAAGGCCCGGACATCAAGAACGTGGTGCAACAGATCGTCAACCAAGGAGGCTGGTGTGGCAACAACTCCGCCGCCATCATCCTCACGCCCCAAAGTGGCACCGGCTCACGAACAGCCACCAGCATCGAGGGCGGTATCGGCCTGCAGCCATCGCTGACAGTGACCTACACTGGCGGCAGCGGCGGCTGCCTGAACCCGATCATCGAAACCCGTGTCACCGACGCGAAGAATGACGGCTTCGAAACCGCCCCGGGACGCAACTACTACACGCCAACCCTGGGCGACAGCACACTGCCGCTGAACTCGGGCTCCATCGCCGCCCGCTACGAGAACCTGCCCATCATCCAGGGCGCTACCGTGCTGGATGCCAAGCTGTTCATCACGCCGAACAACACGGTCACCGGCCCGAACGTCAGCACTTCGATAAGCTTCGAGAACACCGACAGCTCACCGGCCATGCAGGCGAGCAGCGGCAACATCGGTTCGCGTAGCAGCACCTCCGGGGTCAGTTGCACCATCAACAACACCAATGGTGGCTGGACCGCCGGCACCAGCTTCGCCTGTGGCGGCCTTGCCTCTTCCCTGCAGACGGTGTTCAACCGCAGCGGCTGGGCGCCCGGCAATGCCCTGACGGTATTCATGACCCAGAGCGCGAACTCAAGCCTCAACGCCCAGGCCTATGAGAGCAATCCGGCGCAGTCCCTGCGCCTGCGCATCAAGCTGGCCAACGGTGGCATGACCACCAGTCCCTTCACCGTGCGCAACCAGCTCAACAGCCTGGCGCAAACCATGACGGCCAATGGCAATACGCCCATCGTACCGACCCTGTATGACGCAGTGCAGTATCTGCGTAACGGTGCGGACGGCTATGCCAGCCCCATCAACAGCGCCTGCCAGACCACCCACATGGTGTTGTTGACCGACGGCCAAGCCAACCAGAACACCACGGCCGCCAAGAACGGCATCGCCGCACTGGCAGGTGCCTGCACCAGCGACGCCAGCGACGACGGCGAGAAATGCGCGCGCACCCTCGCCAGTTGGATTGCTGCCAACGACCAGGCCTCCAGCATCGATGGCGACAACCAGGTAACCACCCACACCGTAGGCTTCGCCTTGGATGCCAGCAGTGCGACCGATAGCGCCAATATCAAGAAATTCCTCGCCGACCTGGCCTCGCGCGGCGGCGGCTCGACCTACACCGCCACCACCGCTGGCGACCTGTCCAAGGCGTTCAATGACATCATTCAGCAGGTCCTCGCCACCGACAGTACCTTCGTCAGCGCCAGTGCCCCGGTGAACACCTTCAACCGCCAGGACAACAAGGACGAACTCTACTTCTCGGTATTCAAACCGCAGGAAACCGACACCTGGCCGGGCAACCTGAAGCGCTATCGCCTGGACACCGCCACCGCACAGATCGTCGATGCGGACAATACCGCCGCCGTGGACCCGCTCACCGGCTTCTTCAAAAGCTCAGCGCGCAGCTTCTGGAGCTCCAGCGCCGACGGCAACAACACCGCCAATGGTGGTGCAGCATCCAACCTGCCGGAAGCGGCAACTCGCTCGCTCTATACCTTCATTGGCTCCTCGCCCAGTGCGGCGGTGAACCTCAACCAGAACAACTACCTGCTCAACTCGGCGAACACCACCATTACCAATGCCAAGTTGGGCATCAGTGATGCCAACGACACTGCAGCTCGCACCGCGGCGATCAACTACATCCGCGGCCTCACCGCTGCCGGCGCGCAGCGCAAGGGCTTGGGTGACCCCCTGCACTCCTCCCCGCGCCTGGTCACCTACGCGTGCAACACCTATACCGACAGCACGTACAAAACATGCAGCAGCGAAGACCAGAGCGTGGTCATGTCGACCAACGAGGGCTACCTGCACCTGTTCAACACCAGCAACGGCCAGGAACAGATGGCCTTCATGCCCGAGCCCCTGCTGGCGCATGTCCCGCAGCTGGCTGCCAACCAGAAGTCGACCAGTGCCAAGCCACGCTCCTACGGCATGGATAACACCGTGACCCTGTGGGTGAACGACGCCAACAAGAACGGGGTGCTCTACGGCGGCCTCGACCCCAGTGCTGCCACGCCGACCCTGCTCACCGGGCTCAACACCGGTGAGTTCGTCTACGCCTACGGCACTATGGGGCGCGGCGGTCGCGATATCTACGCACTGGACCTTACCGACCGCTCCAACCCGAAACTGCTGTGGCTGATCAAGGGCGGCACCACTACGGGCTTCGAGCAGCTGGGTCAGACCTGGTCTGCGCCGGTCAAGACCCGCATCAACGTCAACGGCACCATCACCGACGTACTGATCTTCGCCGGCGGCTACGACCCGAATCAGGACAACGTCAGCACTCAGACCGCCGACACCATGGGCAATGCCATCTACATCGTCAACGCTCGTACCGGTGAGCGCCTCTGGTCTGCCAGCAAGACCACCGGCACCCTGCGCCTTAGCAAAATGAACTACAGCATGCCGTCCGCCGTACGCGTCATTGACCTGCAGCAGAACACCGACGGCACCCTGGCCAACGATGCGAACCAACTGGCCGACCAGTTCTTCGTCGGTGACATGGGCGGCCAGATCTGGCGCTTCTACATCAACAATGGCAGCAGCGGCTCCGGCCTGGTAACTGCAGCCGGCAGCAGCAACGACGGCGTGTTCGCCAACGTGGTTCCGGCCGACACTGCCGATACCACCGATACCCAGCGCAAGGCTAAGATCCGCCGGTTCTACAACGAACCGGACGTGGCCATCGTCAACGTCAATGGGACCCTGGTACTGACGGTCAACATCGGTTCTGGCTACCGCGGCCACCCACTCAACAAGCTCACGGAAGATCGCTTCTACTCCTTCCGCACCCCGGTGCTGACCAAACCTTCCACCAGCGAGAGCACCCTGACCGAGAGCAGCCTCTACGACGCTACCGCCAACCTGATTCAGGCCGGCACCGCCACAGAGAAAGCCGATGCCACCACCGCCTTCAGCGCTACCAGCGGCGGCTGGATGATCAAGATGAACAGCTCTGGCGGAGAAAAGGTCCTCACCCGCTCCCTGACGGTGAACGGCTACCTTTACTTCAACACCTACGAGCCCACGGCAGCCGCCAACTCCTGCCAGGCCAGCGTCGGTGTGAACCGCTCCTACGTGGTTCACCTGGCGGATGCAACTCCGGTCAGCACCACCGGCAACTCCACCTCGCCGTCGGCCCGCTACAACGTGGTCAAGACCACCGGCCTGCTCCCCGACCCGACTCTGGTCAGCATCGGCGGCACCAGCTTCGTGATCAACGGCACCCAAGTGAGCAAGCCGCCGCAACTGAACCTTAACGAGTACTACTGGATTGACGAGGATAACCTTTGAGCATCAAGGCCAGAAAATCCCAGCAGGGTTTCACCCTGCTGGAACTGATGATCGCCGTCGTAGTGGTGGGGATACTTGCCGCCATTGCACTTCCTTCCTACACGGCCTATGTGCGCCGAGCGGCATGTGAAGACGCCAAGGGCACCCTCACCGGTGCCGCCGGGCTACTGGAAAGATTCCGCGCCCAACAGAACACCTACAGCAACGCAACGCTGGGAGCTTATGCTCAGAGCCCCGTTGACGGCGGCGCGGTCTTCACCATAGCTGTCGCCATCGACAACACCGGCACCAGCTACGGCCTGACCGCAACGCCCGTGAATGGAGGCGTATTGGCAGGTCGCGGTACTATAACCCTCACCTCCAACGGTGTGCGTGGAGGCTCCGGAGATCTGGCCGGCGCCTGGGGTAGTTGCCGAGGCCTCTAAATCGAATGCCGAGCAATAAAAAACCCGCCTCGGCGGGTTTCTAATCATCGGCGTAGCGGGCCCAGTTAAATTGCCTTGACCCGCAATTCCTTGGGCATCGAGAAGGTGATGTTCTCCTCCCGCCCATCCAGCTCGACTTCAGGCTCCGCGCCCCAGTCACGCAGTTGCTGGATCACGCCGCGCACCAGCACTTCCGGAGCCGAGGCACCAGCGGTGATGCCGATGCGCTGCACGCCATCAAACCACTCCTTCTGCATGTCCTCGGCACCATCGATCAGGTAGCCGGGGGTGCCCATGCGCTCGGCCAGCTCGCGCAGGCGGTTGGAGTTGGAGCTGTTCGGGCTGCCGACCACCAGCACCAGGTCGCACTGGTCGGCCAGTTCCTTCACCGCGTCCTGGCGGTTCTGGGTGGCGTAGCAGATGTCGTTCTTGCGCGGGCCCTGGATGTGCGGGAACTTCGCACGCAGGGCGTCGATCACCTTGGAAGTGTCGTCCATCGACAGGGTTGTCTGGGTGACGAAGTGCAGCGCTTCAGGATTACGCACCTCCAGCGCCGCCACGTCTGCCTCGTCTTCCACCAGGTAGATGGTGCCGCCATTGGAGGCATCGTACTGGCCCATGGTGCCTTCCACTTCCGGATGACCCTCGTGGCCGATCAGGATGCATTCGTGGCCGTCGCGACTGTAGCGCACGACTTCCAGATGCACCTTGGTCACCAGCGGGCAGGTGGCATCAAAGACTTTCAGGCCGCGGTTCTCGGCTTCCTTGCGGACGGCCTGGGAAACGCCGTGGGCGCTGAAGATGACGATGGTGTCGTCCGGCACCTGGTCAAGCTCCTCGACGAACACGGCGCCGCGGTTGCGCAGGTTCTCCACCACGAACTTGTTGTGCACCACTTCATGGCGCACATAGATCGGCGGGCCGAAGACGTCGAGGGCGCGGTTGACGATCTCGATCGCCCGGTCGACGCCGGCGCAGAAGCCGCGGGGATTGGCGAGTTTGATTTGCATGGTGGCCTCGGGTGCTACGCAAGCCGGCCCACGAGGGGCCGATAGGAATACTTCGCCTCAAGCGCAACGGCCCGCCAGCGGCGGGCCGTGCAGCCAATCAGGCTGGTTGTACGTCGATGATATCGACTTCGAACGCTAGCGTTTTACCGGCCAGCGGATGGTTGAAGTCGATGGTGACGTGCTGCTCGTCGAACTCCTTCACGACGCCCGGCAGCTCGGTCTTGGCGGCATCGTTGAAGATCACCAGCAGCCCCTCGGCCAACTCCATGTCCTGGAACTGGTCGCGCGGCATCACCTGCACGTTGGCCGGGTTCGGTTGGCCGAAGCCCTGCTCCGGCTCGATGCTCAGGGTGCGCTTGTCGCCGGCCTTGAGACCGAACAGTGCCTGCTCGAAGCCCGGCAGCAGGTTGCCGTCGCCGACCTTGAAGGTGGCCGGCTGCTTGTCGAAGGTGCTGTCGACGACGTTGCCGTCATCCAGTTTCAGGGCGAAATGCAGGGTGACCTTCGAGTCGCCGCCGATGCGCTGAATGGTGTCAGAGGAATCAACCATTGGCGGTCTCTCCGGAATTCTTCGATTTGAACATGTCCAGCGCCAGCATGATGGCGCCGACGGTGATGGCGCTGTCGGCCAGGTTGAAGGCCGGGAAGCGCCAGCGGTCCTGCCAGTGCACAAGGATGAAGTCCACCACGTACCCCAGGACCATGCGGTCGTACAGGTTGCCCAGCGCGCCGCCCAGCACCAGGGCCAGGGCGATGGCCAGCCAGGTCTCGCCGCGCTTCAAGCGCTTGAGCCAGACCACCAGCACGACGCTGACCACGATGGCGATCAGCGCGAACAGCCAGCGCTGCCAGCCCGAGCTGTCGGCCAGGAAGCTGAACGCGGCGCCGGTGTTGTAGGCAAGGGTCCAGCTGAACAGGTCGGGAATGACCACGATCTGCTGGTACATGGTCAGCTCAGACTGGAAGAAGGCCTTGGTGACCTGATCCAGAACAAACACTACCACGGTGATCCACAGCCAGGGCAGGCGGCCGAAGCGATCAGCGTTAGGCATAGTGACGCACCTCGCCCGCGCCATCGATGTTCTCGACGCAGCGACCACACAGCTCCGGATGCGCGGCGTGGCTGCCCACGTCGGCGCGGAAGTGCCAGCAACGGCCGCACTTGGCATGGGCGGACTTGACCACCTTCAGCTTCAGGCCCGGCAGTTCGCTCTCGACCGCATCGGCCGGCGCATCGGCCAGCGGCGCGACGGTGGCGGCGGAAGTAATCAGCACGAAGCGCAGCTCGTTGCCCAGTTTCTCCAGGCGCTTGGCCAGGGAGTCTTCGGCGTAGAGGGTGATCTCGGCCTGCAGGTTGCCGCCAATGGTCTTGGCGCTGCGCAGGTTTTCCAGTTCCTTGTTCACGGCAGCCTTGGCAGCCATGACTTCGTCCCAGTAGGCGCGGTCCAGTTCGGCATCGGCCGGCAGCTCGGAGAGGCCGTCGTACCAGGTGCTGAGCATCACCGACTTGGCGCGCTCGCCGGGCATGAAGCTCCAGATCTCTTCGGCGGTGAAGGCCATGATCGGCGCGATCCAGCGCACCAGGGCCTCGGCGATGTGGAACAGCGCGGTCTGGCAGGAACGGCGGGCGACGCTGTTCTCCTGGGTGGTGTACTGGCGGTCCTTGATGATGTCCAGGTAGAAGCCGCCCAGCTCCTGCACGCAGAAGTTGTGCACCTTGGAGTAGACGTTCCAGAAGCGGTAGTCACGGTAGGCCTCTTCCAGCTCGCGCTGCAGCTGCAGGGCGCGGTCGATGGCCCAGCGGTCCAGGGCCAGCAACTGGTCGTTGGGCAGCAGGTCCTTGGCCGGGTCGAAGCCGGAGAGGTTCGACAGCAGGAAGCGCGTGGTATTGCGGATACGACGGTAGGCGTCGGCGCTGCGCTGCAGGATGGTCTGGGAAACCGCGATCTCACCGGAGTAGTCGGTGGACGCGACCCACAGGCGCAGGATGTCGGCGCCCATGCTGTCGATCACGGTCTGCGGCACCACGGTGTTGCCCAGGGACTTGGACATCTTGCGGCCGGACTCGTCCACGGTGAAGCCGTGGGTCAGCAGTTGGCGGTACGGCGCGTGGCCGTCGATGGCGCAGCCGGTCAGCAGCGAGGAGTGGAACCAGCCGCGGTGCTGGTCGGAGCCTTCCAGGTAAAGGTCGGCGGCCGGACCGCTGGCATGGCCCAACTCGGCATGGGAGCCGCGCAGCACGTGCCAGTGGGTGGTGCCGGAGTCGAACCAGACGTCCAGGGTGTCGTTGATCTTGTCGTACTGCGCGGCTTCATCGCCCAGCAGTTCGGCGGCGTCGAGCTTGAACCAGGCCTCGATGCCTTCCTTCTCGACGCGCTGAGCCACGGCTTCCATCAGTTCGACGGTGCGCGGGTGCAGTTCACCGGTGGCCTTGTGCAGGAAGAACGGGATCGGCACGCCCCAGTTGCGCTGACGCGAGATGCACCAGTCCGGACGGCCGGCGATCATGCCGTGCAGGCGCGCCTGGCCCCAGTTGGGCACGAATTCGGTCTGGGTGATGGCTTCCAGCGCGCGCTCGCGCAGGGTGGCGCCGGTCTGCGGCTGCTTGTCCATGCCGACGAACCACTGCGCGGTGGCGCGGTAGATCAGCGGAGTCTTGTGGCGCCAGCAGTGCATGTAGCTGTGGCTGATGCTGGCGTGCTTGAGCAGTGCGCCGACTTCATCGAGCTTGGCAACGATATTCGGGTTGGCCTTCCAGATGAACTGGCCACCGAAGAACGGAAGGTCGGCCACGTAGACGCCATTGCTCTGCACGGGGCTGAGGATGTCGTCATTGCTCATGCCGTACTGCTTGCAGGTACGGAAGTCGTCCTCACCGTAGGCCGGGGCGGAGTGAACCACGCCGGTGCCGGCGCCCAGCTCGACGTACTCGGCCAGGTAGACCGGGGAGAAGCGCTCGTAGAACGGGTGGCGGAAACGGATCAGGTCCAGCGACTCGCCCTGGGCGGTGGCGATGGCCTTGCCTTCCAGGCCATAGCGTTGCAGGCAGGACTCGACCAGCTCCTCGGCCAGCACCAGCAGGCGATCGCCGACATCCACCAGTGCGTAGGTGAATTCGGGGTGGACGTTCAGCGCCTGGTTGGCCGGGATGGTCCAAGGGGTGGTGGTCCAGATGACGATGGCAGCCGGCTTGGGCAGGCTGGCCAAGCCGAAGGCGGCGGCCAGCTTGTCAGCGTCTTCCACCGGGAAGGCGACGTCGATGGCGTCGGACTTCTTGTCGGCGTACTCGACCTCGGCTTCTGCCAGGGCGGAGCCGCAGTCGAAGCACCAGTTCACCGGCTTCAGGCCCTTGAACACGAAGCCCTGCTTGACCATCTCGGCGAGGGCGCGGATTTCCCCGGCCTCGTTGGAGAAGTTCATGGTCTTGTAGGGGTTGTCCCAGTCGCCCAGCACGCCCAGGCGGATGAA
Organism: Pseudomonas sp. NPDC086581; assembly: GCF_044746165.1. Taxonomy (NCBI): domain Bacteria; kingdom Pseudomonadati; phylum Pseudomonadota; class Gammaproteobacteria; order Pseudomonadales; family Pseudomonadaceae; genus Pseudomonas; species Pseudomonas sp. NPDC086581. The sequence goes on from NZ_JBIVBR010000014.1 coordinate 142,549, forward strand.
GTCGGCCTTCTGCCCTTCGATCTGCTCGGCGGCGTATTCGCGGCACAGTTCGCGGGTCTTGTCCGCCGGCAGGTTCTTGCCGTGGGTGGTCTCGACCTTGTGCTCGATCGGCAGGCCGTGGCAGTCCCAGCCCGGCACGTAGGGAGCATCGTAGCCGGCCAGGGTCTTGGAGCGGACGATGATGTCCTTGAGGATCTTGTTGACCGCGTGACCGATGTGGATGCTGCCGTTGGCGTAGGGCGGGCCATCGTGCAGGATGAATTTCGGGCGACCTTCGCCAATCTTCCGCAGCTTCTGGTACAGGCCAATGTCGTTCCAGAGCTTGAGAGTTTGCGGCTCGCGCTGCGGCAGGCCGGCTTTCATCGGGAAGTCGGTTTCGGGAAGGTTCAGAGTGGCTTTGTAATCGGTCATCTCAGGGCCTGTTCAGGATCTTCAATCAAGCGGTTGGCCCAGCCAGTAGGCTCGGGCGGCGGCGATGTCGGCGAGGATGGCCGCCTTGAGTGCCTCGAGCGAGGCGAAACGCTGCTCATCACGCAGCTTCTGGTGGAAAGTGATGTCCAGATGCAGGCCGTAGAGATCGCCAGCGAAATCCAGCAGATGCACTTCCAAATGGGGCCGGCCGTCGCCATTCACAGACGGTCGGGTGCCGATGTTGGCAACCCCGTTCCGGCGCTGACCAGCCACCATCGTGCTGACCAGGTAAACGCCGTTGAGCGGCGCCTTGCGGCGCTTGAGCTGGATATTCGCGGTGGGCGAGCCCAGCGTACGGCCCAGCTTCTGCCCGTGCAGCACGCGGCCGCTCAGGCTGTAAGGGCGACCCAGCAGGCGCTCGACCATATGCAGATCGCCGTCGGCCAGGTCCTTGCGGATACGCGAGCTGCTCACGCGCATACCATCGACTTCCACGGTGGTCGCGGCTTCGACGGTGAAGCCTTGCTCAGCGCTGGCGTTGACCAGGAAGGCGAAGTCGCCGGAACGGTCGCAGCCGAAGCGGAAATCGTCGCCCACTTCCAGATGGCGGACACGCAGGCCCTCGACCAGCACCTGGCGGACGAACTCGGCGGCCGACAGCTCGCGCAGACGGCGGTTGAAGGCCAGGCAGAGAACGAAGTCGACGCCGTACTGGCGCAGCAGTTCGAGCTTCTCGCGCAGACGGGTCAGACGCACCGGCGCCGCATCGGGAGCGAAGTATTCGCGCGGCTGCGGCTCGAAGATCACCACGCAGCTGGGCACACCCAGCTCCAGCGAACGCTCGCGCAGACGCCCCAGGATCGCCTGGTGGCCGAGATGGACGCCGTCGAAGTTACCGATGGTGGCGACACAGCCCCCGGACAGGGGCCGCAGGTTGTGAAGGCCTCGAAGCAGCTGCATAGCGCGCGTATTGCTCAGAAAGTGGTCGATTATACCTGCACCCGCTGCCATGCGACAGGCAAAATGCCGTCGCCGAAAACGGATGCAATGCTTTGTACGGCGAAGGTTACAGCACCGCACGGCGGGAGAAGTCCCGCAAGCGGAAGCCAAGGATCGCCAGCATACCGAAATAGGCGACCACACCGGCCACCACTAGCGCGCCCAGGCGCACCAGGCGAATCGGCATGCCGCCCTGATCCCAGGCCGGCATGAAATGCATCATGCCGATCAGCACCGCGCACATCACCAGTACAGCTACGACTAATTTGGCGATGAACCGGCCCCAACCCGCCTGCGGTTCGAACAACCGCTGCTTGCGCAACTGCCAGAACAGCAGGCCCGCGTTCAGACAGGCCGCCAGACTGATCGCCAGCGCCAACCCCGAATGCTTGAGCGGGCCGATGAACACCAGGTTCATCAGCTGGGTGGACACCAGGGTGAACAGCGCGATCTTTACCGGCGTCTTGATGTTCTGACGGGCATAGAAGCCCGGTGCCAGCACTTTCACCAGGATGATGCCAAGCAGGCCAACCGCGTAGGCGACCAGTGCGTGCTGAGTCATCAAGGCGTCGTGGGCATCGAACTTGCCGTATTGGAAAAGCGCGACGGTCAGCGGCTCGGCAATTACTGCCAGGGCCAGTGAGCACGGCAGCACCAGCAGGAAGCACAGGCGCAGGCCCCAGTCCATCAGCCGGGAATACTCATGACGGTCGTCGCTGGCGTAGGTCTTGGCCAGCGACGGCAGGAGGATGGTGCCCAGCGCGACGCCGAGCACGCCGGACGGCAGCTCCATCAGGCGGTCCGCGTAGTACATCCAGGAGACGGAACCGGCGACCAGAAAGGAAGCGAATATTGTGTTGATGATCAGCGAGATCTGGCTGACCGAAACACCGAGGATCGCCGGGCCCATCTGCTTGAGCACACGCCAGACACCGGAATCGCGCAGGTTGATGCGCGGCAGCACGAGCATGCCGATCTTTTTCAGGTGCGGCAGCTGATAGAGCAGCTGCGCCAGGCCGCCGGCCAGCACCGCCCAGCCCAGCGCCATGATCGGCGGGTCGAAGTACGGCGCCAGGAACAGCGCGAAGAGGATCATGCTGACGTTCAGCAGGGTCGGCACGAAGGCCGGCACCGAGAAACGGTTCCAGGTATTGAGAATCGCCCCCGCCAGCGAGGCCAGCGAGATCAGCAGGATATAAGGGAAGGTCACCCGCAGCAGGGAGCTGGTGAGCTCGAACTTCTCCGGCGAGTCGACGAAGCCGGGCGCCGTCACCCAGATCACCCAGGGCGCGGCGAGCATGCCCAGCGCGGTGACCAGCGCCAGGATCAAGGTCAGCAGGCCGGACACATAGGCGATGAAGGTGCGGGTCGCCTCCTCGCCCTGCTGGGTCTTGTACTCTGCCAGGATCGGCACGAAAGCCTGGGAGAACGCGCCCTCGGCGAAGATCCGGCGCAGCAGGTTGGGCAGTTTGAAGGCAACGAAGAAAGCATCGGTCGCCATGCCGGCACCGAACATGCGCGCGACGATCGTGTCGCGCACGAAGCCGAGCACCCGCGAGATCATGGTCATCGAGCTGACCGCGGCCAGCGACTTGAGTAGGTTCATAGCGTCCAGAACTGGTAGAATGGCCGCCCCTGCAGGGTGCAGCCCTGGCCTAGAGCGATTGCTCGACCGTCAGGCGAAGCGCAGCAGTGTAGGGCCGCGGGGCGAATAAATCACCCCATCCGCCGGACAGCGTGCGCCCGTCGCACCACTCGTCGGAGGCCGCGCATACCCTTGACAAGGCCCTGATGCAACGGCATTATTCGCGGCCTTAATTTATTCGCAACATCCCAAGTTTTTTTCGAGGAGCTCGACGGTGGCCAACACACCTTCCGCCAAAAAACGCGCCAAACAGGCTGAGAAGCGTCGCAGCCACAACGCCAGCCTGCGTTCCATGGTTCGTACCTACATCAAGAACGTAGTCAAAGCAGTCGACGCCAAGGACCTGCCGAAGGCCCAGGCCGCTCTGGTTGCTGCTGTACCGGTCATCGACCGTATGGCCGACAAAGGCATCATCCACAAGAACAAGGCCGCTCGTCACAAGAGCCGCCTGAACGCCCACGTGAAGGCCCTGGCCACCGCGTAAGCGTTCCGTTCTTGAAAAACCGGCCTCAGGGCCGGTTTTTTATTGCCTGCGATTTGATCAGCACAGCGTTATCCACAAGCTCACTTTTGCAAAGGCAAAAAGAAAGGGCGGTCACCCGCCCCTTTCTTTCTTACTTCTCAGGCCACGGCATGATCGGAATCGCCGTCACCGCATTCTGCGGACTACCTTCGATCACCCGGTCACTGTAGACCAGATAGACCAGCGCATTGCGCTTCTTGTCGAAGAAGCGCACCACCTGCATGGTCTTGAATACCAGCGAAGTGCGCTGCTGGAAGACCACCTCGCCATCCTTCAACTCGCCGGCAAAACGGATCGGCCCGACCTGACGACAGGAGATCGACGCCTCGGCGCGATCCTCCGCCAGCCCCAGCCCACCCTTCACGCCACCCGTCTTGGCGCGAGACAGGTAGCAACTGACACCCTGCACCTTCGGATCATCGAAAGCCTCGACGACGATCTTGTCGTTCGGCCCGACCCATTTGAAGACGGTGGACACCTCACCGACCACGTCGGCCCGGGCCAGCGCCGGCAGCAGCATCAGCGCCGCCATCAATCCCTTGCGCATGAAGAATCTCCTCAGACGAGCACCAGGTTGTCGCGGTGCACCAACTCCGGACCATCGACATAGCCAAGCATGCCTTCGATGGCATCGGTCGGCTGGCCAATGATCTTCTGCGCCTCGAGAGCGCTGTAGTTCGCCAGGCCGCGAGCAATCTCGCGACCCCGCTGATCCACACAGACCACCATCTCTCCGCGACGGAAGCTGCCCTGTACGGCCTTCACGCCGACCGGCAACAGGCTCTTGTGATCCTGCGACAGAGCCTTCACTGCGCCATCATCCAGCACCAGCGTGCCGCGCATCTGCAGATGCCCCGCCAGCCACTGCTTGCGCGCCGCCTTGCGACTCTGCTCGGGAGTCAGCAGCGTGCCGAGCCGCTCACCGACACGCAGGCGATCCAGCACACGCTCGATACGACCACCAACGATAACGGTGTGCGCACCGGAACGCGCCGCCAGACGGGCAGCGCGTAGCTTGGTCTGCATACCGCCACGACCCAGCGCACCACCGGTACCGCCAGCCACCGCATCCAGGGCAGGATCATCAGCGCGAGCCTCGAAGATAAGCTCGGCATCGGGATTGTTGCGCGGGTCGGCGTCGAACATGCCGTCGCGATCGGTGAGGATCACCAGCAGGTCAGCCTCGACCAGGTTGGCCACCAACGCCGCCAGGGTGTCGTTGTCGCCGAAGCGGATCTCGTCAGTGACGACGGTATCGTTCTCGTTGATCACCGGGATCACGCCGAGATCGACCAGCGTGCGCAGGGTGTTGCGCCCATTCAGGTAGCGCTTGCGGTCGGACAGGTCGTCATGAGTCAGCAGCACCTGCGCGGTCTGCAGGCCATGCACGCCGAAGCTGGACTCCCAGGCCTGGACCAGGCCCATCTGCCCCACCGCGGCGGCCGCCTGCAGCTCGTGCATGTCACTAGGTCGGGAAACCCAGCCCAGGCGACTCATGCCCGCCGCGACGGCGCCCGAGGACACAAGAACCAGCTCAACGCCCGCGCAATGCAGCGCGACCATCTGCTCGACCCATACCGCCATGGCATCACGATCCAGACCGCGACCATCGGCGGTCAGCAACGCACTGCCAATCTTGACTACCCAGCGCTTGGCGCCAGTGACCTTCTCACGCATACCCTCAACCTTAGAAGTCAGGCTTCACACGTTTCATCCGGACCGGCGGGCGCCGTTCCGATCAAGGCACGTAGAAGATTTCCGGCCCATCGCCGTCGTCTTCGTCATCCTCGAAATCATCGTCATCCGCATCGTCGACATTCTTCAGACCGGAGCGACGCAGTGCACGAGCATCATCCAGGGCCTGCAGACGGGCACGGGCCTCGTCCTCGATGCGCTGATCCAGGGCCGCCAGGGCTTCGCCATAGGCCGGCTCCTCCTCGATGCGCAGGGTGCGCTCGTCGAGGTACTTCATGATGTCCTGGCTCAGCTTCTCGGTGCCTTCACGCTCCAGGGCGGAGATCACATAGACCGGGCCCTCCCAGCCCAGACGCTCGACTACGGCCTGCTTGCGACGCTCCTGCTCCTCGGGCTCGAGGATCTGGTCCATCTTGTTCAGCACCAGCCAGCGGTCGCGCTCGGTCAGCGCCGGGCTGAATTTTTCCAGCTCGTGGACGATGGTTTCCGCGGCATCGGCCGGATCACTCTCATCCAGCGGCGCCATGTCGACGACGTGCAGCAGCAGACGGGTGCGCGCCAGGTGCTTGAGGAAGCGGATGCCCAGGCCGGCGCCTTCGGCGGCACCCTCGATCAGGCCAGGGATATCGGCGACTACGAAGCTCTTGAAGCGCCCCACACTGACCACGCCCAGGTTCGGCACCAGAGTGGTGAAGGGATAGTCGGCGACCTTCGGCTTGGCGGCGGACACTGCACGGATGAAGGTGCTCTTGCCGGCGTTCGGCAGACCGAGCAGACCGACGTCCGCCAGGACCTTCAGTTCCAGCTTGAGGTCACGCGCGTCGCCGGGCTTGCCCGGAGTGGTCTGGCGCGGTGCACGGTTAGTACTGGACTTGAAGCGGGTATTACCCAGGCCGTGCCAGCCGCCCTGGGCAACCATGATGCGCTGACCGGCAGCAGTCAGGTCACCTATGATCTCCTGGGTATTGGCATCAATGATGGTGGTGCCGACCGGCACGGGCAGGACGAGATCGTCACCCTTGGCGCCGGTGCAGTCCTTGCTACCGCCGTTCTCGCCGCGCTGGGCGTCGAAACGACGGGTGTAGCGGTAGTCCACCAGGGTGTTCAGGTTCTCGTCGGCCTCGAGGTACACCGAGCCGCCGTCGCCACCGTCACCGCCGTTGGGACCGCCTTTCTCGATGAACTTCTCGCGGCGGAAGCTCATGAGGCCGTTGCCGCCGTCACCGGCTTTCACGTGGATGGATACTTCGTCGACGAATTTCATTGCGAACGCCTCCCGCAGCAGCTGCGGGTTGAAAATAAGAAAAGGAGCATAGGATACAGCCAAGTCCGCGCAAACGCCCGAACCGACCGCACCTCGCCTGGAAACGCCAGAAACAAAAAAGCCCCGTCGCGAGACAGGGCTTTTTCAGTGAGAGCTCGCTTAGGCAGCGACGACGCTTACATAGCGACGGCCAAAGGCGCCTTTCACTTCGAACTTGATCACGCCGTCGACTTTAGCGAACAGGGTGTGATCCTTGCCCATGCCAACGCCGTAGCCAGCGTGGAACTGGGTACCGCGCTGACGCACGATGATGTTGCCTGCTTTCACAGCCTGGCTACCGAACAGCTTCACGCCAAGGCGTTTGCTTTCTGAGTCGCGGCCGTTGCGGGTACTACCGCCAGCTTTTTTGTGTGCCATGAGTCAATTCTCCTAAAACAGGAAGCAGCCCTAAAAAATTAGGCCTGGATGCCGGTGATTTTGATTTCAGTGAACCACTGGCGGTGGCCCTGACGCTTCATGTGGTGCTTGCGGCGGCGGAACTTGATGATGCGGATTTTATCGTGACGACCGTGGGAAACCACTTCTGCGGTCACTTTCGCGCCTTCTACCACCGGCAGGCCGATCTTGACGTCATCGCCGTTGGCAACCAGCAGGATGCGATCCAGGTTGATCGCTTCGCCGGTGGCAACGTCGAGTTTCTCGACCTTGAGGAATTCGCCTTCGGTGACTTTGTATTGCTTGCCACCAGTAACAATTACTGCGTACATCTGGATGTCTCCGTTAGACCTGCTCACCCGACGCTTTATAGAAAGAGGAATTGGTCGGCATGGCTGCATGGGGCCGGAAAGGACGCCCGTGCAATTGCGTAAGGCAGGATATGCCAGGGAAGTTCGGGGCCGCGATTGTACGCAAACCCCTGGTGCGGATCAAGCCCCACGGGGCCTTGCCTTGACAGCCCAAACAGCGGCACCTAGCATGCCGCGGCAATCTACGAGGAGCGCTGTCTTTAATGCAACCCCAGGCTTTCTATCGCGTGGTGGCGGACGACTTCACCGCCGTCGACGGCATCATCCGTCGCCAACTCACTTCCCGCGTTCCCCTGGTGGAAAAGATCGGCGACTATATCATCTCCGCCGGTGGCAAGCGCCTCCGCCCACTGCTGGTGCTCCTCTCGGGCAAGGCCTTGGGCTATTCGGGCGATGACCTGAAGCTACTGGCCGCCACCATCGAATTCCTGCACACCTCCACCCTGCTGCACGACGACGTTGTCGACGCCTCCGGCCTGCGCCGCGGCCGCGCCACCGCCAATGCTCAGTGGGGCAACGCGCCGAGCGTGCTGGTGGGCGACTTCCTTTATGCGCGCTCCTTCGAAATGATGGTCGAGCTGGGCTCCATGCCGGTGATGCGCATCATTTCCCAGGCCACCCGCGTGATCGCCGAAGGCGAAGTGCTGCAGCTGTCCAAGGTCCGCGACGCCAGCACCACCGAAGAAACCTACATGGAAGTCATCCGCGGCAAGACCGCGATGCTCTTCGAAGCCTCCACCCACAGCGCCGCCGCGCTGGCCAACGCCCAGCCGGAGCAATCCGAGGCGCTGCGCCTGTTCGGTGACGCCCTGGGCATCGCCTTCCAGCTGGTGGACGACCTGCTCGACTACCGCGGCGATGCCACCAGCCTGGGCAAGAACGTCGGCGACGACCTCGCCGAAGGCAAGCCCACCCTGCCGCTGATCGCCACCATGCGCGACGGCACCCCGGAACAGGCTGCGCTGGTGCGCAAGGCCATCCAGCAGGGCGGCAGCCAGGACCTGGAAGGCATCCGCGCCGCCGTAGAAGCCGCCGGTGCGCTGGACTACACCGCCAACCTGGCCCGCGAGTACGCCGCCCGCGCCGTCGACTGCCTGAAGGCGCTGCCGGACAACGAATACCGCGCCGCGCTGATCGAACTGGCCGAGTTCGCCGTCGCCCGCACGCACTGATCTGCCGCTTCACCAAAGCCCGCCCCGGTTCACCGCGGCGGGCTTTTTGTTGCCTTTCTTTTGACCGGGAACAACAGATCGTCGGCTGCGCGAAATTTTTTCCAATTCAGGCTTGCTATTGAGATAATAAGAATTATTCTCATTAAACGGTCTGCACGGAGGAACACGCCATGACCTACATGATCGATGCCTGGCTGGATCGCCCGCACCCCTACCTGCGCATCCTGCATCGGGACACCGGGGAAGTCTGCGCGGTGCTGGAAGAAGAAGCCCTGGACGAGCTGCGCGAACAGGGCGGCCTGGAACTGTCGGAGCTATCCACCAGCGAGCCGGGCGTGCTCAAGGAGCTGGTGCGCAACCTCTTCCTGTTCTGTTACGCCCGCGCATTGCGCTAGGCGCACTTTACGATGGCGCAGGAAGCGCCGTCGGTGCTCCGCCGCCCGGGAGGCGGACGCACAAAGGGGCGCCTGAGCGCCCCTTTTCCTGCGCAGTCACCAGGGATGGCGCTGCGCAGCGAACCTTCGGGAATCAGAGGATTTCCAGCAGCTCGACGTCGAACACCAGCACGCTGTGCGGCGGGATGCTGCCGACGGCCTGGCCGCCATAGGCTAGCTCGCTCGGCACGTGCAGCCGCCACTTGCTGCCGGCGTTCATCAGCTGCAGAGCCTCGACCCAGCCGGCGATCACACCGCCTACCGGGAATTCGGCCGGCTGGCCGCGCTCGTAGGAGCTGTCAAAGACGGTGCCGTCGACCAGGGTGCCGTGGTAGTGGGTACGCACGGTGTCTTCGCGGGACGGCTTGGCGCCTTCGCCGGTGGTCAACACTTCGTACTGCAGGCCGGACGGCAGGACAGTCACGCCTTCACGCTTGGCGTTTTCCACCAGGTACTCACGGCCCACGCCGGCGGCGGCTTCGGCTTTCGCCTGGGCTTCGGCCTGCATGCGCTCGCGGATCACCTGGAAGCTGGCGGACAGGACTTCGCCCGGAACGCGGCTTTCAGCGCCGGCGTAGGCGTCGGACAAGCCGGCCACGATGGCGTCGAGGGTCATGCCCGGGACCGGGTTCTCGCGCAGCTGGTCGCCCAGCTGACGGCCGATACCGTAGCTGACGCGGGCTTCGTCGGTGGAAAGGTTGAGTTCGCTCATGGCGGCGCTCCGCTGGGGGTTCAAAAAAGGGCCGCCAGCCTAGCACAGATGCACCGCCTCCCCCACCGCGCGAGCCTCGCGCAGCGGGCCATGCAACAGACTCAGTGCAACGGGATGGTCACGCCCGCGCCGATGTCGCGCTCGTCGTCCATACCGCACATCTCGTCATGCACCACCGCGTGCACCAGATGGAACGGAACGTTGGGCAGCGCCTTGAGCACCTCGCGCGCATGAGCGACCGAACGCACGCTGATGACATGCCCTGCCTCGTCCTGGACCGGGTAGAAGCGCGCGCCCATACGAGCCTCCAGCACGTATATATCTCCTTCCAGCGACACGAGGTTGATCTCATCGATATCGCCGGCAACGGAGCGGCTGGTCAGTTCCTGCAGATTCATATGCTGCACCTCCTGCGGATTGATCCACGCAGAAGTCTTGACCAGCAGGCGCTCACCGCAAGGCGAAAACGCAACCGCCCGTCCGTTTTGCAACGAGCGGGCGGCGGGAATGACGCAGCAACGCCTTAGTGGTCGTGGCGCGTGGCCTTGTCCAGGTAGCCCATGGCGAAGGCCGAGAGGACGAAGGTGAGGTGCATGATCACGTACCACATCAGCTTGTTGTCTTCGATGTTCTTGGCGTCCATAAAGATGCGCAGCAGGTGGATCGAGGAGATCGCCACGATGGAAGCAGCCACCTTGTTCTTCAGCGAACTGGCGTCCATTTTGCCCAGCCAACTGAGCTTTTCCTTGCCTTCATCGATGTCCAACTGCGACACGAAGTTCTCGTAGCCGGAGAACATCACCATCACAAGCAGACCGCCGACCAGCGCCATGTCGATCAGCGACAGCAGCACCAGGATCAGGTCTGCCTCGGCGATGCTGAAGATGCTCGGCAGGATATGGAAGATTTCCTGAAAGAATTTGATGGTCAACGCCAGCAGGGCCAGCGACAGGCCGATGTAGATGGGCGCCAGCAGCCAGCGCGCGGCGTACAGCGAGTTTTCGACGAATCGTTCCATGGTGATTGTGGGAAATATCTAGGGAAAGGGCCGCCGCAGTATAGCGGATGGCTTTTGCGAGTTATCCCGGCTTTCTATGGATAAATATGTCTTTGGATAAATAGCTGGGATGGCCACGGCAAGAAACCGTAGCGACCAGGCGTCCCGCGGTCTTCAGCGGATTGTGCAGGGGCTGCGCAACCGGCTTTCAACCTTCGGGCCGAAACTGGAAATTGCCGACATGGCGCGAGCGTTCGCCGTTCAGACGCCGCAGTTCGCCCTGCAGGTGCAACTGCCAGATGGGGGGATCCTCCGCCACGATGTAGCCCTGCTGGGCCAGGCAGTCGGAGATCGCCTCGAGAACGCCTTCAGCCACGAAAGGCCCGCAGAACGGGCCCTGCGCCTTGATGGCGGTGGGCTGCGCGCCGGACATGCCGGCAGCGCACAACAAGGTCCAGAGTCCATTATCTCCGGCCAGCGGCCTGATCTCGCACTCGATGCGCGTGGTCAGCCCCAGACAGGGGCGGATAAGGCAGAGGTTACGCGGCATGGCGGCACCCTCGCGGTTGTCCTGAGTTCGAGACTACACCCAGGTTCCGACACGCGAAAGCGCGGATTTATCCCGTCATCTTGGCGGCAACGGAGTGTAAAACGCGCGGACAGGACGCCGAAGCGGCGCCCCTGTCCTGACGTCAATCAGTCGGCGTCCTTCTTCTTGCGGGCGCGTTCCTTCTCGACGGGAGCCTTCTCGACCGGCACCTTCTCCGCCTTAGGCTTGCTGGCGGGCTTGGCGGCGGCCTCCTTGGCGGGCTTTTCCTTATCTTCCTCGTCCATGCCCAGCTCGGAGATTTCCTTCAGGCGCTCGACGACGCGGGCGTTGACGCTGCCCTTGGGGAAGTGGCCCTTGGCATCCGGCGCACCGGCTGGCTCTCCGACCAGCAGGCTGAGTGCCTCGTCGGCCTGGCGCACGGCGTAGATGTGGAACTGGCCGTTGCGCACCGCCTGCAGCACACGCTCGTCGAGCATCAGGGTGGCGACGTTGGCGCGCGGGATGATCACACCCTGCTCGCCGGTCAGGCCACGTGCCTCGCAGAGGCGGAAGAAGCCTTCGATCTTCTCGTTGACCCCGCCGACCGCCTGTACCTCACCGAACTGGTTGATCGAGCCGGTGATGGCGAAGCATTGCCGCAGCGGCGTGCGCGACAGGGCGGAGATCAGCGTGCAGACCTCGCCCAGCGAGGCGCTGTCGCCGTCCACGTAGCCGTAGGACTGCTCCAAGGCGATGCTCGCGGAAATCTCCAGGGGGAATTCCTGGGCATAGCGGCTGCCGAGGTAGCCGGTGAGGATCATCACGCCCTTGGAGTGTATCGGCTGGCCGAGGTTGACCTCGCGCTCGATGTCGACGATGCCGCTGCCGCCCGGATACACGGTCGCGGAGATGCGCGCCGGCATGCCGAAGGCGGAGTCGCCGACTTCCAGCACGGTCAGGCCATTGCACTTGCCCACTGCGGCGCCTTCGCTGTCGATCAGGATGATGCCGGCAAGGATGTCGTCGAGAATCCGCGCCGACACGCGGCCGGTGCGGGTTTCCTTGGCCTTCAGGGCGCGCTCGATGTGGCCCAGGTCAGTCACTTCCTGGCCGGCCAGCTGGCGGATGAAATCCGCCTCGCTGACCAGCTGGAACAGATCGCCGATGCGTGCCGAGAGGCGGCCCTGATGTTCGGCCAGGCGAGCGCTGTAGGTCGCCAGGCGCGCCACGGCTTCACGGCTGAGCGGCGCCAGGCCCTCTTCCGAGGTGCGGGTCTTGAGCAACTGGGCAAACTGTTCGAGGCTGTCCTCGGCGAGCGGGATGTCCTCGTCGAAGTCCACCAGCACGCGGAACATCTCCTGGAAGTCCGGGTCGAGGTCCTGCAGCGTGTAATAGATCTGCCGCGAGCCGATGATGATGACCTTGATGTTCAGCGGGATCACCTGGGGCGTCAGGCTCATGGCGGTCAGGCGGCCGAGCTCGGCCAGGGGCGATTCCATCTTCAGTTGGCGCGACTGCAGCGCGCGCTTGAGGGCGTCCCAGACGAACGGCTCGCTCAGCAGTTTCTCCGCCTCCAGCACCAGGAAGCCGCCGTTGGCGCGGTGCAGAGCACCGGGGCGCAGCTGGCGGTAGCTGGTGTAGAGCGCACCTTGGTCGGAGGCGTACTCGATGCGGCCGAACAGGTTGTCGTAGGTCGGGTGCGACTCGAATACCACCGGTGCGCCGCTGGTGGCATGGTGGCCGATCGCCTGGTTCGGCGCGTACTGCTCTTCCAGGCTCTGCTTGCGCTGCGGGTCGGTGCGCTCGGCATCCACCAACTGGTCGACCACGGTCTTCAGCAGATTGAGCTGCATGGCCTGCAGGTAGGCGCTGACCCCGGAGTTGTTGTTGTACTTCTCCACCAGCGGCGCCAGCAGCGGCTGCAGCGCCAGGGTGATGGTTTCCTCGTTGAGCTGGCGCAGCTGGTTGCTCGACTCGCGCTTCCACTGCGGCAGGCTGGAAAGCTCCTCGTTGAGATGCTCCTCCAGATCGGCGATGTCCGCATGGAAGCGCTCGCGCTCCTCTTCCGGCAGCTGGGCGAATTCGGCTTCGTCCAGCGCCTTGCCGTCCTTCATCGGGGTGAAGGCGATGTTGGCGCTGTCGCGATAAAGGGCCACTTCCTTTTCCAGCGCCAGGCGCTCGACAGTATCCAGGGCCTTGTCGTAACGCTGGTTGAACGCGCGGTCGATGGCGCTCTTCTTCTGCTGGTAGGCCGGGTTCTCGAACACCGAGGGGAAGGTGGACAGCAGGTTGTCGATCAGGTGGTCGATATCGGTGCCGAACTCGGCGGCGCTGCCCGGCGGCAGCTCGATCACGCGCGGCTCGCGCGAATCATCGAAATTGTTGACGTAGACCCAGTCGGCTGGCGTCGGCAGGCGCTTGCCTTCAGCCTTCAGATAGCGTTGCACGAAGGAGAAGCGGCCGGTGCCGGGCTCGCCCATGACGAACACGTTGTAACCCGGACGCGGCATCGCCACGCCGAACTGCAGCGCCTCGACCGCACGCTCCTGTCCGAGCACGCCCAGGAAAGGCTCCAGTTCTTCGGTGGTTTTGAAGGGAAACTGTTCGGGGGTGAAGGGGCGGGTCAGTTCATCGGGCGCCAGGCGCAGGCCGGCAGCAACGGAATCGGGCATTGGAGGTCCTTGCTTCGAGCGGCGCGAGGCCGCGGAGATTCGACCGCATTCTCGCGCCGCCCGCGCGCCACTGGCAAGGCAGTATTGGTGACAGTTTCAGTCCACCGCATCGGCGCAACGCAGGCAGTGCTCGGCAGCCGGCAGCGCGCGCAGGCGGCGCTCCTCGATGGCCTCGCCGCAACGCGCGCACTCGCCGTAGGTGCCGTCGGCCAGGCGCAGGCGCGCCAAGCCCACCAGGCGCATGCCCGCCTCCGCTTCGGCCAGCAGCGCGCGCAGTACGTCGTCGTTCTGCCGCTGCTGGGCCTGTTCGGCGAAGTCCGGCGAATGACTGCGGCCGAGGTCGCGGCGGATGGCTTCGGCGCGCTTGGAATACTCGGCTGCCAACTGGTCCAGCGCTGGCCGTGGATCGAAATCGCCCATGACTACTTCCTCGCAAGGGGAACTGATTCAAGTGTGGTCGGTTCCAAGACTTCCGCCGCTGATACCGATCAATTGCCGGTCATCCGAGACCCTCTCGCCAGCCCCGGCCATACTGATCAAGGCAGCGGTTGCCTTGACACCTGCAAGGCATTGGAGAAAAGCTCTGGCCAGGCGCTGTTTTGCTGTCAGCGACTGTTCAATGGTCCACGACCTCATAAAGAGAGAAAAACGATGAAAAGGATTCTGCTCGGTACCCTCCTCGCCACCGCCTCCCTGAGCGCCCTCGCCGATGCACCCGGCAGCGACGGCTGCGGCTGGGGCAACATGCTGTTCAAGGGCCAGCGCGGCACCGCCACCCACGTCCTGGCAGCAACCACCAACGGCACCAGCGGCAACAACACCTTCGGCATGACCACCGGCACCAACGGCTGCCACACCAACGGTGCACTGACCTACGGCGGCAAGCCGATGATCGTGCTCAGCAGCATGATGGACGAACTCTCCGAAGACATGGCCAAGGGTGACGGCGAAGCGCTGACCACCTACGCCGTCGTGCTGGGCGTGAAGCCCGAGGACCGTGCGCACTTCGCCCAGGTCACCCATGAGCATTTCGCGCAGATCTTCAACAAGTCCGACGTCACCGCCGAGGACGTCTACGCCAACACCCAGGCAGTCCTGAAGCAGGACAGCACCCTGGCCAAGTACGCCGAACAGGCCTGACGGCCACGCGAGCCCGCCGCCTTGCGGCGGGCTCATCCTTCCCCTCCAGTAAGCCCACTCGATGCCCAAACGCCTGTTGCCCTGGATGGCGCTGTGCGCCTGCACTCCCCTGCTGGCCTCGCCGGCGATCGACCCACAACGCCTGCAGAGCCTGGCCAACGAGCCCTACTGGCTGGCCCTGGGTCATTACGAACACGCCAAGCTCGGTGGCTGGCGCAGCTTCGTCGACGACCCGAAGTTCTTCCTCTCCAAGGACGGAGACCGCCACCCGGAATCCGAACTGGCCGCCTCCGTGAAAGCCCTCTACGCCCCGGCCAGCCTCGGCGACAAGCACGCCCAATGCGTCTACCCGGCGCGTACCCGCTGGCTGCGCCAGCAATTGCAGCTCGATGACCTGCCGACGGTGGAGTGCAAGGAATTCACCACCTGGTACCAGGACATCAACCCCCACAGCGCCGTGCTGGTGTTCCCGGCCGCCTACCTGAACAGCCCGTCCTCGATGTTCGGCCACACCCTGTTGCGCATCGACCAGGCCGATGTCGACTCCGACAACACCGCCTTGCTCAGCTACGCGCTCAACTTCGGCGCCTACATCGAGGGCATGGACAACAGCATCCTCTACGCCTGGAAGGGCCTGATGGGCGGCTACCCCGGCCTGTTCGCCCTGGTGCCCTACCGCGAGAAACTTTCCGAATACAGCCGCCTGGAAAACCGCGACCTCTGGGAATACCGCCTGAACCTCACGCCGGAAGAAACCGCGCGCATGGTCGAGCACGTCTGGGAGCTGAAGCAGATCCGCTTCAAGTACTACTTCTTCGACGAGAACTGCTCGTTCCGCCTGCTGGAGTTGCTGGAGATCGCCCGCCCCGGCACCGAGCTCACCGACCACTTCCCGCTCACCGCCATCCCCACCGACACGGTGCGCGCAGTGAAGGACGCCGGGCTGATCGACCGGGTGGACTACCGCCCCTCCCGCGAGCGCGAACTGCTGGCCCGCGGCGAACCGCTAAGCCACGACGAGAAGGTGCTGGCCCGCCACATCGCCGACGATGACAGCCAGCTGCAGAGCCCCGCGTTCACCGCCCTGCCTGCCGACCGCCAGGCGCTGGTGCAAGACACCGCCTTCCGCCTGGTGCGCTACCGCGCCACCGGCCAGGAACGCGATCAGTCCACCGCCTCGCGCAGCTACAACCTGCTCAAGGCAATCAACCGCAACCCGCCGCCGGCACTGGACGTGGAACGCCCCGGCCAGCCGGAGAACGGCCACGAGTCACGCACCTGGCAGGTTGGCGCGGGCAGCCGCGACGGCGAAGCCTTCGCCCAATACGGCCTGCGCATGGCCTACCACGACCTCGACGACAACGCCTACGGCTTCCCCCTCGGCGCGCAGATCGAGATCGGCCAGCTCAAGCTGCGCCAGTACGAAGGCAACCGCTGGCAACTGCAGCAACTGGACCTGGTCACCATCCGCTCGATGACGCCGCGCAACGAGCTGCTGAAGCCGCTGTCCTGGCAGGTCGCTGGTGGCTGGGAGCGGGTGATCGGCAAGCACAGCGACAACGACCACGACACCCTGGTCGGCCACCTAAATGGCGGCGCCGGCGGCAGCTGGAAGCTCACCGACGACCTGCAGGCCTACGCCCTGGGCACCGCGCGCATCGAAAACAACCCGGACTTCGCCGCCACCATCGCCCCGGCCATGGGCTTCGACACCGGCGTGCTGTGGAGCAACCCGCTGGGCAACCTCAGCCTCGAGGGCAAGGGTGACTACTTCCACAATGGCGAAGTGCGCCGCACCCTGAGCTTCGGCCAGCAGGTGGAGCTGGGGCGCAACCTCGGCCTGCGCCTGTCTGCCCAGCGCGAGTTCAGCCATGAGGCCAGCCCGCGCAGTGAAGTAATGCTGGAGCTGCGCTGGTACCACTACTGAGGCGCAGCGCGTCTCAGTCCCGCAACGACGCCCAATCCAGGCCGAAGCGCGCCAGGTACTTGCGCAGGCGGTCGGCGTCGTTGGGGTTCTGCTTGTCCTGGCGCGAGACGGCGAACAGCTGGCGGCCGGCATCGGACAGGCTGCGCGCCTGCCGGCAGACGTCGATCACCGCCTCCAGTTGCAGGCGGTCGAACAGGTCCAGCGCCTCGGCGCCCTCCCCCAGCAGGCTCTCCAGCGGACTCTGCGCCTGGGTAGCGCCCCAGGAACGGTGCAGCCGACCGACCTCTTCCTCCACCAATGCCTCGTCGATCCGCCCGCTATCAGCCAGCGTCGCCATCCGCGTGATTGACGCCGACAGCTCGCGGAAGCTGCCGCTCCATAGCGCCTGCGGCGAGTTGGCGAACGCCAGGTAGCGCGTGCGCGCCTCACGGTTGAAACGCACCAGTCGCCCCTGCTCGCGGGCGTGGCGCTCCAGCTCGAAATCGATATTCGGCTCGATGTCTTCACGGCGCCCGGCCAGCCCCGGCAGGTCGAAGGTCCAGAGGTTGATGCGGGCGAACAGGTCCTCGCGGAACAGCCCCTCGGCGACGCGCTCGCGCAGATCGCGGTGGGTGCCGGCGATCAGCTGGAAGTCGCTGCCCACCTCGCGATCCGAGCCCAACGGGAAGAAGCGCTTCTCCTCGATGGCCTTGAGCAGCATGGCCTGTTCGTCCAGGCCCAACTCGCCGATCTCGTCGAGGAACAACATGCCGCCATCCGCCGCCCGCAGCAGGCCTTCGCGGGCGTTCTGCGCGCCAGTGAAGGCGCCCTTGATATGGCCGAACAGCGCGGACATTGCGCCATCGCCGCGCAAGGTCGCGCAGTTCACCTCGACGAAGCGCCCCTGGAACTGATGCCGCGCGCGCTTGAGTTCGTAGACGCGGCGAGCAAGGAACGACTTGCCGGCACCGGTCGGGCCGATCAGCAGCATCGGCGCGCGGGAGCGTCCGGCGACCCGCTCGATCTGCTCAATGGAGCGGTTGAATTCGGCGTTGCGCGTGGCGATACCGGACTTGAGGAAAGCCAGGCTCTCTTCCTGCTCGCGACGGAAGCGCGTGGCTATACGGTCGTAGCGCGACAGGTCGAGGTCGATGACCGTGACCGTCCCTTCCGGCTGCCGCGCCTCGTCCTTGCGCCGCGACGGCGAAGCCTGCACCAGTCGCGCCGGCAAGTAGCGCGCCTCGGTGAGGAGGAACCAGCAGATCTGCGCGACGTGAGTCCCGGTGGTGATGTGCACCAGGTAATCCTCGTGCTCGGTATCGAAGGCGTAGCCGCCAACGAAATCGTGCAGCGCGCCGTAGACCTCCTCGAAGTCCCACGGGTTGCGCAGCGCCATGGGCTGCAGGCGCACCTCGGTTTCCGGGGAAACGAGCCGCACGTCGGCGGCAATACGCTCGGCCAGCCCGACATCCCGCGCATCCAGCCCGTGGATCAGCTCCAGGCGGTCGACCAGCAGGTCCTGCTGCTGGCACAGACCGACCGTGGGTCGCCATTTCTGCCAGCGCGCTGCGCCCTTGCCGACGCGATCCAGCGTCGAACCGAGGAAGCCGATGGCGACGGTTTTCTTGGCTTTCATCTTTTATCCATAAAGATAAATAACGATCCAAGAATATCCACAAATCAATAAGCCGGCCAATCCGGAGATCCGGCAATTCACACTGAAAACAAATTTAAATCCTTATCTATCAACAACTTGAAATAAAACAAGATAACCAGAAAGCAACCTTGGCACGCCCCTCGCTATATCTCCCTCGACCGCATCGCTGATGCAGCCCACGGGCAGGGACTTCAACTCCCGCCGGTGCCCGAGCCCACCCCTGGTGTCGGCTTCGTGCATGCCGCTGCAGCAGTCACGGTCGATGGCGCGGTAGCTCAGCCCGGTAGAGCACTCCACTTTGATGGAGCCGTCGCAGGTTCGAATCCTGCCCGCGCCGTTCGATAGCTCAGTCCGGTAGAGCAGCCATCCACGAAATGGCCTGTCGCGGGTTCGACTCCCGCTCGAACACTGCCCTGTTAAGGCAGCTACTCATGTAGGCAACACCCCGCCGGTGGGCGACGGGACAGGCGCAAACAGGCCAGGAAGGCCGAATACGCCAGGGACCCGAAGCCACCGCCGGCCCGCCCGGTACGAGGACCGGGCCCGCGACAAGACAAGTGCTGGCCGATGGATTCGGCGCAATGGACAGGCAGTCCGCAGCACCTGGCTCTCGCAGGCCCCCGCCTCGCCACCCGACGGGCTGGCGGACACCGGCACCCAGCACAACAAGAAGCACGCACAACAGAAGAAGGAAGAGAGATGAAACTGCTGAAGCGCTTTACCGTGAAGAAGAACGAACGCGGCCTGCTGTACTCCGAGGGCGATTTCCTGGCAGTCCTCGAGCCGGGCATCCACCGTCACCTGGACCTGCACAACCGCCTGAGCGTGGAAACCTTCAGCCTGAACACCCCGCTGTTCGATCACCGCCTGGCTGGCTACCTGCGCCAGTCCGAACCGGCGCTGGTCGAACGCTACTTCACCCGCATGGACCTGGCCGAGAACGAGGCCGGCCTGCGCTTCGAGGACGGCGTGCTGGCGGAAATCCTCGCGCCGGGCAGCCGCCGGCTGTACTGGAAAGGCCAGACCGAACAGCGCCTGGAGCGCATCGACCTGAGCCAGGAGTACCGCGTGGCTCCGGCGCTGTTGCAGCAGATGCAGGGCAACCTGCGCGGTCGCAGCGTGGTCGGCGTCGAGGCGCTGCTGGTGACCCTGGTACCGGCTTACCAGGTCGGCGTGCTGAAGGTCGACGGTGCGGTGATCGAGTTGCTGCCGGCAGGCCAGTACGGTTTCTGGCGCTACAACCGCCAGGTCAGCGTGGAGCTGATCGATACGCGGATCCAGGCGCTGGAAGTCAGCGGCCAGGAAATCCTCACCCGCGACAAGGTGAGCCTGCGCCTGAACCTGGCCGCCAACTGGCGTTACAGCGACGTGCTGACAGCGTTTTCCAGCCTGTCCAAGCCGCTGGAACACCTCTACCGCGAGCTGCAATTCGGCCTGCGCGCGGCGGTGGGCACCCGCTCGCTGGATGAGTTGCTGGAAAACAAGCAGCTCATCGACGACTCGGTCAGCGCCTACCTGAAGGAGCGCCTGCCGGGCACCGGCATCGAGGTCAGCGGCCTGGGCGTGCGCGACATCATCCTGCCGGGCGAGATGAAGACCCTGCTGGCCCAGGTTGTGGAAGCGGAGAAGGCCGCGCAGGCGAACGTGATCCGTCGTCGCGAAGAAACCTCGGCGACCCGCTCGCTGCTGAACACAGCCAAGGTGATGGAGGACAACCCCACTGCCCTGCGCCTGAAGGAACTGGAAACCCTGGAGCGGGTAGCCGAACGAATCGACCGCATCTCGGTATTCGGCGGCCTGGATCAGGTATTGAATGGACTGGTAACGCTGAAGCAGGCCTGACACAGGCCAGCCCGGCGCAGGAGACAGCACGGTGAAGAGCAACAAGCAACGCCGCCGGGAAATCCGCCAGGCGCGCGAGCAACGCAAGGCGAAGAAGGCCGCGCCAGCCTGGCATCCTTCGGGCCAGGTCGTTCCGCCCGGCAGCGTCCCTGTCAACCGCTCGAACCTGGCGCCTTACAACAGCTACGGCGACCCGTTGTTCGTGCGCCGTGGCTGGTACGAGGACCGGGATTTCATCTGCCACGACTGCGGCGCCGAGCAGACCTGGACCGCCGCCCAGCAGAAGTGGTGGTACGAAGACTGTAAGGGACAGGTGTTTTCCACGGCGATACGCTGCCGCGCCTGTCGATTGAACAAACGAATTCGCGATGGCCGGGCACAACCCGCTGCCGGCCAGCCCGCCAAGCAAATGAAGAGAGTCGAAACATGAGCACCAAGACCTTCCAACTGCTGGAAGTCGCCAACGGCAAACCGATCAAGCTCTGGACCCAGGGCGTGCCGGTGGAAGACGACGCCAGGCAGCAACTGATGAACACCGCGAAGATGCCTTTCATCTTCAAGCACCTGGCCGTGATGCCGGACGTGCACCTGGGCAAGGGGTCGACCATCGGCAGCGTGATTCCCACCAAAGGCGCCATCATCCCGGCGGCCGTGGGTGTGGATATCGGCTGCGGAATGATTGCGGCGCGCACCTCGCTGATGGCCGCGGACCTGCCGGACAACCTGCACGGCCTGCGGACTGCCATCGAGAAAGCCGTACCGCACGGCCGCAGCAACACCCGGGCAGGCCGCGACAAAGGCGCCTGGGAAAACGTGCCCGAGCACGCCGACGACGCGTGGCGCGCGCTGGCCGGCCGCTTCAAGGTGATTACCGACAAGCATCCGAAACTGGAGAAAACCAACAACCGCAAGCACCTGGGAACCCTCGGTACCGGCAACCACTTTATCGAGGTCTGCCTCGACGAGGCCAACCGCGTCTGGTTCATGCTGCACAGCGGTTCGCGTGGTGTGGGTAATGCCATCGGCAACCTGTTCATCGAACTGGCCCAGGCCGATATGCGCCAGCACATCGCCAACCTGCCAGACCGTGACCTGGCCTACTTCGAGGAAGGCAGCCAGCACTTCGACGACTACGTGGAAGCCGTGGGCTGGGCCCAGGACTTCGCCCGGCAGAACCGTGAGCTGATGATGCACTCGGTGATCGCGGCGGCGCGGCAGATCATCCGCAAGCCGTTCGAAGCGAGCCTGGAAGCGGTGAACTGCCACCACAACTACGTACAGAAGGAACGCCACTTCGGCGAAGAGGTTCTGGTGACGCGCAAAGGCGCGGTGTCTGCGCAGAAGGGTCAGCTGGGCATCATTCCGGGATCGATGGGTGCGAAGAGCTTCATCGTCCGCGGCTTGGGCAATGAAGAGGCGTTCTGCTCGTGCAGCCACGGCGCCGGGCGGACCATGAGCCGCACCAAGGCTAAGAAGCTGTTCAGCGTCGAGGACCAGGTACGCGCCACCGCCCACGTCGAATGCCGCAAGGACGCCGACGTGATCGACGAGATCCCGATGGCCTACAAGGACATCGACGCCGTGATGGACGCCCAGCGCGAGCTGGTGGAAGTGCTGCATACCCTGCGCCAGGTGGTGTGCGTGAAAGGATGAAGTGAAGACATGCTGCAACCCATGGAAAACCAGCGCATACAGGCCCTGCGCAGCCGCCTGGAACAGGAGCGCTGCGTCTTCGACTTCCGTGTGCTGACACTCGACCCGACCGCCACGCCCGGCGAGGTGGAACATCGCCTGGCGTTGCAGCTGCTGTTCGATTCCATCCAGGAACGCGCGCGCAAGTGGCAGGCGGAAGTCATCGCCCACCACCCGCAGTACGCCAACCACAAGTGGGCAGACCTGACGCCGGACCTGGCCCAGGCCCGCCCGCAGGCGCTCGGCATCGAGGAAATACGCGAGCTGAACCGCGACGACGGCCCGCTGTGCCGCGCCTTCCGCGATCCGCCCTATGGCACCCAGCTGCAGGTCGCGGACTTCCGCGAATGGCTGCAGGCACTGCGGCTGTATCCGGACGAAGGCCTGCAGGTGCTCGACTGGGTTGGCGACGGCGATGCCGAACCGCACCGCAGCAACTGGAGCATCTACTTCGACGACGGCAAGGAGTGGTGGGGCATCTGGTGCCTCACCCTGTACAACCCGCGACGACGAACATTGTCCGCGCTGGCCGCCAGCGCGACGGACTGAAAGAACAAGGAACACCCGATGAACAGGGACGAGCGCCATCCACTCCCCGCCGCCATGCGCGAACGGGTACTGGAAGAACTGGCAAGACTGGAACAGGAGCGCGGCGTGACCGTGCTCTACGCATGCGAATCCGGCAGCCGCGCCTGGGGCTTCGCCTCACCGGACAGCGACTACGACGTGCGCTTCGTCTACGTGCACCAGCCGGACTGGTACCTGCGCGTAGAAGAGCCGCGCGACGTGCTGGAGCGCCCGCTGACCGACGAACTGGACCTCAGCGGCTGGGAACTGCGCAAGACGCTGCGGCTGCTGCGTAAATCCAACCCGACGCTGCTGGAGTGGCTGGACTCGCCGCTGGTGTACCGCAGCGAACCAGCAGCGACCGAAGGCCTGCGCCAGCTGGCGCGGGATTTCTACTCGCCCGCCGCCGCAAGGGCGCACTACCTGTCGATGGCGAAGAAGAACTTCCGCGGCTATCTGCAGGGCGAAGAGGTTCGCTACAAGAAGTACCTCTACGTGCTGCGCCCGCTGCTGGCGGTGCGCTGGATCGACCAGGGCCTCGGCATGCCGCCGATGGTCTTCGAGACACTGATGGAAGCGACCCTCGACGATGCCGCGCAGCGCGCCGAAGTCGAGGAACTGCTGGTGCTCAAGCGCCAGGCGGTAGAGGCCGAGTACGGCCCGGCGCGCCCGGCCCTGCACCGGCTGATCGAGGAACAACTGCAACGCGCGGAAACCCTCGGCGCCCTCCGTGGCGGCTGTCACGACACGGAGCGCCTGGACCGTTACCTGCGCGAGCAGGTGAGGAAATACGCCAGATGAACAAACACCTGATCGAACTCGACGGCGCCGAAGGCGGCGGGCAGATACTGCGCAGCGCGCTGAGTCTGTCGATGATCACCGGCAAGGCGCTGCGCATCGTCAACATCCGTGGCCGCCGCTCGCGGCCGGGGCTGCTGCGTCAGCACCTGACGGCCGTGCGCGCGGCGGCGAAAATCTGTGGCGCGGAGGTGGAAGGCGACGAGCTCGGTTCGCGCAGCCTGAGCTTCCGCCCCGGCGCGATTCGCGGCGGCGACTACCGCTTCGCCATCGGCAGCGCGGGCAGCGCTGTGCTGGTGTTGCAGACGCTGCTGCCGGCCATGCTGTTCGCCGATGGGCCAAGCAGCCTGGAGATCAGCGGCGGCACGCACAACCCGCTGGCGCCGCCGGCGGACTTTATCGAGCGCAGCTGGCTGCCGTTGCTGCGGCGCATGGGCGCGAAGGTCGACTTCGAGCTGCTGCGCCACGGCTTCATGCCGGCTGGCGGCGGTGAGCTGCTGGTGCGCACCACGCCCGGCGAGTTGCAGCCGCTGCATCTGCCGGAAGCCGGCGCCGTGCTTTCGCGCTCGGCCCGCGCCCTGCTGGCGGCCATTCCCGGTCACGTGGGGGATCGCGAGCTGGAGAAGGTGAAGCGGCACCAGGATTGGCACGCCGCTTCCGCTCAGGTCGTCCGCCTTCCGGAAGACCAGGGTCCGGGCAACGCCTTGCTACTGGAAGTGGAGTGCGAGCAGTTGACCCTGGTGTTCTGCGCCTTCGGTCAGTCCGGGGTCAGCGCCGAGCGCGTGGCCAGCCAGGCGCTACGCCAGGCCGACGACTGGCGCCGCGGCGGCACCAGCGTCGAGGAGCACCTCGCCGACCAGTTGCTGCTGCCCATGGCATTGGCCGGCGGCGGCAGTTTCATCACGCCGACGCTGAGCGATCATCTGCTGAGCAATCGCGCGGTGATCGAAGCTTTCCTACCGGTGCGGATCGATTGCGCGACGAGGCCGGCAGCTGGCCAGCACATCCGCATCACGCCGGCTTGACGCTTTCCTCACGAGCCGCTGGCTAGATTGGCGCCACGTCACCCAGAGTGGCGCCAACTCTTCCGGCGTGTGTGCCCGCCCCATCGGCACACGGGAGTCTCCATGGCGCACCGCGCCGCCCTCGGCCTGCTCTGCGCCGCGCTGCTCGCCGGCTGCGAAACCACCCACGAAACTCTCATCGCCCAGGGCTACCCGCCCGCCTATGCCGACGGCTATGACGACGGCTGCGGCAGCGGTCGCCAGGCGGCCGGAGCCATCACCGGCGAATTCCGCAAGAACGTGCCGCGCTACCTCGGCGAGCCGAAATACGCCCTGGGCTGGAACGACGGCTTCCAGCAATGCCAGGCCATGCGCGTGAGCCAGGAGCGCCAGCAGTACGAAGAACAGCGCAACAGCGACCGGGACCGCGACTGGGAACAACAGAAAGACCGCGCGCTATCCCGCGCCCTGCGCGGCAACTGACCGCTGCGGCAACCATCCACACCCACGCCGGAGCACCCGCTTGATTTCGGTCAAGCCGCCAATCCTCCCGCTGCCCTCTCCTTGAACTCAGAAGAAAGAAACCAAAGCCTGAGACAAGGAGACTCCACATGCAGCCCATCAAACTGGCCCTGGGCAGCCTGCTGCTGGCCGTGAGCACGGCGGCAGCCCACGCCGATGCCGACACCCTGCGCGACCAAGCCAACAGCATCTTCAAACCGATCCCCGAGCAGGCCAGCGACAAGCTCGACCCCAACCAGGTTGAACTGGGCCGGCAACTGTTCTTCGAGCCACGCCTGTCCGCCAGCCATGTGATCAGTTGCAACACCTGCCACAACATCGGCACTGGCGGCGCCGACAACGTGCCCGCTTCCAGCGGCCACGCCTGGCAGAAAGGTGCGCGCAACTCGCCCACCGTATTCAACGCGGTCTTCAACGTCGCGCAGTTCTGGGATGGCCGCGCCAAGGATCTGGAGGAACAGGCCAAGGGCCCGGTGCAGAACCCGGTGGAGATGCACAACACGCCGAAGAACGTCGAGGCCACGCTGCGCAGCATGCCGGAGTACGTCGCCTCCTTCGAAAAGGCCTTCCCCAGCGACAAGCAACCGGTCAGCTTCGACAACATGGCCCGCGCGCTGCAGGCCTTCGAGTCGACCCTGATCACCCCGGACTCGCGCTTCGACCTCTACCTCAAGGGCGATGACAATGCCCTCGATGCCAAGGAGAAAAAGGGCCTGCAGACCTTCATGAGCTCGGGCTGCATCAGTTGCCACAACGGCGTGAACATGGGCGGCCAGGCCTACTTCCCGTTCGGCCTGGTGAAGAAGCCCGACGGCAAGATTCTGCCCACCGGCGACAAGGGCCGCTTCGAAGTGACCAAGACGCAGAACGACCAGTACGTGTTCCGCGCCGCGCCCCTGCGCAACATCGCTCTAACCGCACCGTACTTCCACAGCGGGCAGGTCTGGGACCTGGAGGAAGCAGTGGCAATCATGGGTACCGCGCAGCTGGGCAAACAGTTGAACGCCGAGGAAGTCGGCGACATCGTCGCCTTCCTCAAGACCGCCACCGGAAATCAGCCGAAGGTGGAATACCCGCTGCTGCCGCCGAGTACCGCGACCACGCCCAAACCGGTGGATTAACGACAGGCCTGTAGGACCGAGGGGCGCCCAGCCCTTGCTCGAGATCGAGCCGAGCAGGGGAGCCAGACCGATTCGCGAGCAAGCTCGCTCCTACGAAAAGCCTGCACGAGCCACAAAGAAAAACGGGCCCATCGGGCCCGTCTTTCATTTACAGGGAGCGATCAGACCACGCCCTGGGCCAGCATCGCATCGGCGACCTTGACGAAGCCGGCGATGTTCGCGCCCTTCACGTAGTTGATCCGGCCATTTTCCTCGCCGTAGGCGACGCAGGCATGGTGGA
Source organism: Pseudomonas sp. NPDC086581 (assembly GCF_044746165.1). Classification (NCBI taxonomy): domain Bacteria; kingdom Pseudomonadati; phylum Pseudomonadota; class Gammaproteobacteria; order Pseudomonadales; family Pseudomonadaceae; genus Pseudomonas; species Pseudomonas sp. NPDC086581. The sequence continues at coordinate 168,937 of NZ_JBIVBR010000014.1, forward strand.
TGTTCTGCATGATGCCGTGCAGGCGCTGGTCCACTTCACCGGCGGTCCACAGCAGGCGCATGGCGTTCTGGCTCATCTCCAGGCCGCTGGTGGCGACGCCGCCGGCGTTGGAAGCCTTGCCCGGTGCGTAGAGGATGCCGGCGTCGATGAAGATATCCACAGCCTCCAGGGTCGACGGCATGTTCGCGCCTTCGGCCACGCAGATGCAGCCGTTGGCCAGCAGGGTGCGCGCGTCGTTGGCATCCAGCTCGTTCTGGGTAGCGCAGGGCAGCGCGATATCGCAGGCCAGCGACCAGGGGCGCTCACCGGCAATGAAGCGCAGGCCGGGGCCGGTCATTTCGCTGAGACGGCCGCGACGGACGTTCTTCAGCTCCATCACGGCCTCCCACTGTTCCAGGGTCAGGCCGGCCTCGAAGAACAGAGTGCCTTCGGAATCGGACAGCGAGATCACCTTGCCGCCCAGTTCCATGACCTTCTGCGCGGCGTACTGGGCCACGTTGCCGGAGCCGGAGATGGCCACACGCTGGCCGTCGAAGCCGCTTTCGCGGGCCTTGAGCATCTCCTGGGCGAAGTACACGCAGCCGTAGCCGGTAGCTTCCGGGCGGATCAGGCTGCCGCCGTAGGACATGCCCTTGCCGGTCAGCACCGAGGTGAACTCGTTGGACAGGCGCTTGTACTGGCCGAACAGGTAGCCGATCTCGCGGGCGCCTACGCCGATGTCGCCGGCCGGCACGTCGAGGTCAGCGCCGACGTGGCGGAACAGCTCGCTCATGAACGACTGGCAGAAGCGCATGACTTCGGCGTCGCTCTTGCCCTTGGGGTCGAAGTCCGAGCCGCCCTTGCCGCCGCCCATGGGCAGCGAGGTCAGGGAGTTCTTGAAGACCTGCTCGAAGGCCAGGAACTTCAGCACGCCCAGGTTCACCGAGGGATGGAAGCGCAGGCCGCCCTTGTAGGGGCCGATGGCGCTGCTCATCTGGATGCGGAAACCGCGGTTGACCCGCACTCGTCCGGCATCATCCACCCACGGCACGCGGAACAGGATCGCGCGTTCGGGCTCGACGATGCGTTCGACGATGCCGGCCTGCAGGTAGTGCGGATTGGCTTCGAGGAAGGGCCAGAGGGAGCGCAGCACCTCTTCCACCGCCTGGTGGAATTCGGGCTGATCGGGGTCGCGCCGCTTGAGGCGCTCGAGGAACGAGTCAACGGATTGCGTCATGTCTACACCGGTACTTTTCTGATTATGTGATGCTTTTTTGCCGGCAGACTCTAACAATCCACGCCGCCCCGAGATAGTGCGGCGTGACGCTTTTATGAATCTTTATGGTGCAAAAAATATAAATCCCACGTCTGCCGGACCGGCAGAAAAGCAGATTTTTGTATACAAAATCAATAGCCAGTTGCACTCAACAACTCATGCCTCCAGGACGCCCACGATGCTCGCACTCCCGCTCGCTCTTCTCGCCGCCCTCACCTGCACTCTCGCCCTGCCCGCCCATGGGGCCATGAAACTGGGCAACTTCACCGAATCCGGCGCACTGGTGGTGGCGGATACATTCGACAGCGAAGTGATCCACAAGTCGAAGTTCAGCACCGACGACCTGGAGCGCATGTCGCGCCAGCTGGAAGAACAGCAACGCAGCCTGCAGGACCAGGCGCGGCAAATCGACACACTGCAGCGCCAGCTGGAGGAACAGCGTCGAGCCCTAGACGATCTCAAGCGCAGCCGCTGATCACTGTCGGCGCGCACCGCAAAAAAAAACGGGGCCCGAAGGCCCCGTTCTCATGCAGAAGCGGCTTACGCCAGCTTCTTGTAACGCACGCGGTGCGGCTGCGAGGCAGCGTCGCCCAAGCGCTTTTTACGATCGGCTTCGAACTCGGTGTAGTTGCCTTCGAAGAAGACCACCTTGCCGTCGTCCTCGTAGGAGAGGATGTGAGTCGCGATGCGGTCCAGGAACCAGCGATCGTGGGAAATCACGATGGCGGCGCCGGGGAAGTCCAGCAGCGCTTCTTCCAGCGCACGCAGGGTTTCCACGTCGAGGTCGTTGGACGGTTCGTCGAGCAGCAGCACGTTGCCGCCCTGCTTCAGGGTCAGGGCCAGGTGCAGACGGCCACGCTCACCACCGGAGAGGTCCTTGACGAACTTCTGCTGGTCGCCGCCCTTGAAGTTGAAGCGGCCGACGTAGCTGCGCGACGGGACTTCGTAGTTACCGATCTTGATCTGCTCGAAGCCGTCGGACACCTGTTCCCAGACGGTCTTGTTGCCTTCGAGGACTTCGCGGCTCTGGTCGACGCTGGCGATCTGCACGGTTTCGCCGATCTCGATGCTGCCCGAGTCCGGTTGCTCCTTGCCGGTCAGCATGCGGAACAGGGTGGATTTACCCGCGCCGTTGCCGCCGATCACGCCGACGATGGCGCCCTTGGGAATGCTCAGCGACAGGTTGTCGATCAGCACGCGCTCGCCGTAGCCCTTGGTGACGTTGTGCAGCTCGATGACCTTGTCGCCCAGGCGCGGACCGGCCGGGATGTAGATCTCGTTGGTCTCGCTGCGCTTCTGGAATTCCTGCGATTGCAGTTCCTCGAAACGCTGCAGACGAGCCTTGGACTTCGACTGGCGAGCCTTGGCGCCCTGGCGAACCCATTCCAGTTCGGCCTTCATGGCCTTGGCGTGGGAGGCTTCCTGCTTGGCTTCCTGAGCCAGGCGGTTGGCCTTGGATTCCAGCCAGCCGGAGTAGTTGCCTTCGAACGGAATACCCTGGCCACGGTCCAGCTCGAGAATCCAGCCGGCGACGTTGTCGAGGAAGTAACGGTCGTGGGTGATCGCTACCACGGTGCCCGGGAAGTCGTGGAGGAAGTGTTCCAGCCAGGCGACGGAGTCGGCGTCCAGGTGGTTGGTCGGTTCGTCCAGCAGCAGCATGTCGGGGGCGGACAGCAGCAGGCGGCACAGGGCCACGCGGCGCTTCTCACCACCGGAGAGGTGCTCGATCTTGGCGTCCCAGGCCGGCAGACGCAGGGCGTCGGCGGCGACTTCCAGCTGACGCTCGAGGTTGTGGCCGTCGGAAGCCTGGAGGATGGCCTCCAGCTTGGCCTGCTCGGCGGCCAGGGCGTCGAAGTCGGCGTCCGGCTCGGCGTAGGCGGCGTAGACCTCGTCCAGGCGCGCCTGGGCAGCCTTGATCTGGCCGACGGCCTCTTCGACGATCTCACGCACGGTGGCCTGCGGGTCAAGGCGCGGCTCCTGCGGCAGGTAACCGACATTGATGCCCGGCATCGGGCGGGCTTCACCTTCGATCTCGGTGTCGACGCCGGCCATGATGCGCAGCAGGGTGGATTTACCCGCGCCGTTCAGGCCGAGTACGCCGATCTTGGCGCCGGGGAAGAACGACAGGGAGATGTTCTTGAGGATTTCACGCTTGGGCGGCACGACCTTGCCGACCCGGTGCATGGTGTAGACGTATTGAGCCATACTGATGAGCTCCAAGAGAAACGTAAATAAATAGCCCGAAAGGCATTCAAAAATAGCATAAAAAGGCTGTTGACAGAATAACCGTCCGACGCGCCACATGAAGGTTATTGGGTACTGAACACGGGATGTAATTACCATGCTTCCGTATCACGTCACGATGGTGCTTTGCAGCAACGGCGAACGCCTTCCCACCTTGATAAAGCGGGAAACGGGCGTACCAGATTTCGACGCGACCTTATGGGTCGTAAGCGCACTGCGAAAATCAAACTTGGCGAGTTCTACAATAGAGCAAGCTCTCCGAAGCGTATCAATCCTTTACACGTTATTATCTAGTAGAGGAATTCTCTTATCTGAACGAGCTAAGAGCGGGAAGTTCTTAAGCGCATCAGAAGTTGACCTAATAATAGACGCCACTTATAGACGAGTTTCACTTCTTGTATCAACAGAGAAGACCAGAGCACTTCCATACTCCCACATCAACATGGAGCGACTTCGCGCCAAGAACAAAAGCAGCCAACAGAACACAGTCCACCCCGGAACTGCAGCGATACGCTTATTTTACATAGGAAAATTCCTATCTTGGCGGTTCGAAAAGGAAATAGCAAAAGCCAAAGCTTCATTAAAAAGCGATCTACAAGAGCTCAAGGAACTAATTGAGCGGAAAATACAAAAGAGCACACCTCACCTAAGCAAAAGCTCTACCCTCAATGATAGGCTTGGCCTTACCCCTGAACAACTACTGGAACTAGACTCCATAGTACAACCAGAAAGCCCACTAAACCCTTGGAACCTTGCCTTCACGCGTCCCCGCAACCACCTCATAACGCAAATTATCTCAAAGCTGGGAATTAGACGATCTGAACTTCTAGGATTGAGAGTTGAAGACTTTTCCCCGCGAAACTTAGAAATACTCATACACCGCCGCCCGGACGACATAGAAGATCCGCGTCTAAGAGAGCCCAACTCAAAAACAAACGGCCGAGGACTAAAAATTGACAGAGAAACAGCGCAACTCATAACCAAGTACCTGCCCTTACGCCACAAGATAGTAAAAGGCAGACACAGCTTCCTAATAGTTTCAAACAGTGGGACCCCATTAAGCACTTCAGAGCTCAACAGAATATTCACCGACATTAGAAAAGCAACAACTTTGGAAACCATATGCCCACATACATTAAGACACACCTACTTTGAGATCCTAGCCAGGGACATGTATCAAGCAGGTTTTAGCGAAAATGAAATGATGAGAATATTGCGAAGAATAGGCGGATGGAGTGACACATCTCAAACACCTCGGCGCTACATTAAGAGATTCATCCAAGAGCAAGCAGCAGAGGCCAGTCTATCTATACAGAGCAAGATTTTCGGGACTGAGGAAAGCCAAAAATGAAAAAATTGGCTGCAGCTTTCATTGAAGAAAACTCATCCATTCCCCTTAAAGATATTGAAACGACAAGAAGCAGCACGGAATACTTAACAAAACCTGACAATTGGGCATTCCGAGATGGGGTCAAGCAGATCTCAATGAATTTCAAAAACATACCACAACCCTACAGTGATCTGATTCCACATATCAAGAAACTATTCACCTGGGAGCTTAAGCACAAATCTCCAAGCACTGCCAACACTTTATTTCATACGCTAATATATTTATTACGAAACATTCAAAAACTTGAGCCAAGTTCACCCCCAGAAATTACGGCGGAACAAATCATAGTCTTTAAGCTGCAAAAGAAGAATCACGTCCATATTCTTGCCGCCATCCGTCCACTACTTGTTGACTGGAGCGATCTCAAGCTCCCAGGATTTGGGCAAGAAGCCTGCAAACTAATTAAGTCTCTAAAACTCAAGCAATACCCACTTGGAGAGGCCGTACGGACACACGATCCGATCAAGGGACCATTCACTGATCTGGAGTTCGACACGATTAGCGCATCTCTCACCAACTCTTACGCAGACGGACTAATAAATCGCGAGAATTACATACTCTGCTATTTATTTATGACTCTCGCCCCACGCCCTGTACAGGCAGCCTCATTAAAATGCATGGACTTTGAACTACTACCCGACGGCACTTATATATTAAGACTCCCTCGCGCCAAGAAAGAAAATAAGCTTTTGCGCAGCGAATTCAAAAAAAAGAACGATAGTAAAGCAATTCGGAGAGATATTACATTCCCACGTAATATCCATAAAATCCGAATTCAAGGACATGCTGGACGACGTAGATCAAGCACCTTTATTTCCGCAGAGGAAAAAACAATACTTCGCAAAATCCGTGGGATTCGAATATCACTGCACCTCAGCTGCATTGACATATAGAATCGAGCGACTATTCAAAAAACTTAAGATACCATCAATACGAACAAATGACTATTTAAATGTATTTCCATATCGATTCCGAAGAACATTTTGCAGCAGAGGAATTGATGAGGGCGTGCCACTCACAGTTCTAGCAGAATTGCTTGACCATATAACTTTAGACAACTTGAAGATTTATGCTGACTTGAGCAAAAAAGAGAGAATACACTTCAACGAGGCAATAGGCCCGTCCATGGAACCCATAGTGAAGGCGTACTCTGGGAGACTTCTTAGAAAAGAATCGGAAGCAACAAGACCTGACGAATGCAGTCGAATAGTTGATCTGCGAGTTGATAAATCCGGCCGCGCCATGGGAAGTTGCGGAAGTCTCATTCGATGTCAGTTCTCCAGGCCATGGGCTTGCTATGGCGGATGCCCTTGCTTTGAGCCCTGGCTGGACGGCCCGCATGAAGCCGCGCTCTCTTATATGATCGACGCTCAAAAGAAAATCTCTGCTAATGCAGACGCAAGGATTGCACACATTAATGATATTTCTATCCTAGGCTGCCTACAAATTATAAAAAGATGCAAAGAACTGAAGGAGTCAGACTAATGAGACCTGACGAAGCCAGTAGCAGATTAAAAGAATTCATCGAGACTTGGAAAAAATACCCAGCACTATTGCCACAGAACCGCTATGAAGATAATGCTTGGTACATCCGGGATGCAGGACAGTTGGGATCAGCTACAAACTACATATATTTCTCTTCAAGAAATTTTCGCCCAAAATCTTTGAGAAAAGACAGGACAAATCCTCGCCCTTCGATTATTCCCGAAGAAATGCTGATGCACGAACCTTTTCTTTCATTCGCAAAGTCCCTGATTATATACCTAAGCATATCCAAGCCAACTGTCGTCATTGCAATTAGACTAACAACAATAAAAATTCTCTACGAATCGCTTTTAAAGATTACAGGGAGTTACTGCCCAACAAAAATCACTGCCGAAATTTTAGAGCAAGCAGCAGAAGATATTACAGAAAACTTCGCCCCCACCACATCCAGCAGTTATCACGCCCAGCTGGGCCAGATATACAGAGCCATACTCTCACTTAACCTTTATGAAAGAAGCTTTACTTGGAGACCGCCTACTATCAAGAAAAGCCGAAGAACAAGATTTGGAGAGCAATTCGACATAGAAAGAAATAGAAAGTTACCCGACCCGATGGCGCTTGAGGCACTAGCAGAAATATTTACGTCCGAAACTTCGGACAAATGCTGCATGGTATCCAGCGCAATAAGCGCCCTGCTAATATCAAACCCAAGCCGTGTCATCGAGGTACTGCACCTTCCTCTCGATATTTTAATTGACGACGTGGAAGGTATCACTACACCAAGTGAAGCCCCTGGCATGATTTGGTATCCTGCAAAAGGGGGAATGCCAACTATTAAGCCATTAATTGCAGAGATGGCTCCTGTGGTTCGCCAAGCCATAGATAAACTAAAGGTTCTTTCTCAACCTGCGAGATTGATCTGCATATGGTACGAATCAAACCCTAAATCAATCTATCTCCCACCAATCCTAGAGTGCCTCAGGGGTAAGGAATATATAAATTACAAAGAAGCCTTTGCGATTTTATTCAGCGGTGAAATTAGAGATATATCTCGCCCTGAAACCGCAAGAGTTCGAAACACTTTGAGAAGGCTCGAAATCCCTTTTAATCACACAGGCAATCAACCGGTTAAAATAAAATTCTCCAGCCTTGAAAAGGCCATTATTAATCAACTGCCACGTGAACTCCCGATATTCGATCCTCGCACAGGTGCAAAATTCAGCGAATCACTACTTATCCAACGCCGCCAAGAGTATAGATCCGACATCCCATTTAACTGCATAATCGAACGAGTTAGCTATTCAATACTTAGCAAATCACTAACAACAAACAAAAAATCGAAGAACAAGTCAATCTTCGAGAAACTTAACTACAGAGACCGAAATGGCAACCACCTTACAATCACCACACATATGTTCAGACACTACCTAAACACTCTAGCCAACCAAACGCTCAAACTTACCGAAGAGGAGATTGCCGCTTGGTCGGGAAGAAAATCCACTCTGCAAAATTCCGTATATAACCACCAATCAGACTTTGACGTTATAAACATCCTTGCAGACGCGCTAGATAAAGAAAAAACACCACTATCTCCTTTCCCCGACATGGCAAATAGGAATCTAATAACCCACGACCAGTTTATAACTGTATCCCACACTGCCGCACACGTAACCATGTACGGACACTGCCTCCATGACTATCTTCTTAGCCCGTGCCAAGCCGCGGGCGGCTGTGTAAACTGTGACGAACATGTATGCATCAAGGGAGATAAGAGAGGCGAGGAGAACCTTCACAGATATAGGAGCGAACTTCAGGAACTTGTCAACTCCGCAAGACTTGCCTTTAGCCAGAAGGTATTGGGCTCTGCAGAATGGTTTAAATTCCAGCTAGACGAACTATCCAGAGTCAATGAGTTAATATATATACTTGAATCCCCCGCGACCCCGGCCGGCGCGATAATCCGGCCGTCATCAATATCATCACCGTCAAGATTTGAAATTGCATCTGGAAAAAGAAGTAAAATCCACCCAAATCTTTTAGAAGAACCAAAAACAAAAAATCTACCAAAAGAGTAATTCATGAAAACCACGAGCCCTAGCAGAGTACGGTCAAAAAATCTAGACGACGGCACAGTATTAAGAATAGTAGAGATCATTGACTTATGGCCACACCCAAAACTAACTTGGAACGATCTAATTCATGAAGTATTTCTATCTCTTCGCATAAAATATACCCGCCAGGCTCTAAACAATCACGCAAGGATAACGGAAGCCTATAAATATAGAAAATGCAACTTACCATCCACAGAGAGCCAGAAGGCTGATACTCCCGAGCAGGCCAGAATCCATAATTTAGAAGAAGAAATCGCACGCCTGCGCCGGGAAAACAACAGCCTACTCGAACAATTTAATCGTTGGGTGTACAACGGCCATCTAAAACAACTTGATGAGTTTATGGATGAAAGCATGAACGATCCGCTCCCTCCTCTCTCTCGCAACCCGACGATTAAACCGAAAAGAGACTAATATCCTTAATTTAATTAGACTACAAACTCTCCGACCAATGGATTAGCCGCTACGGGAGAAATCCTGGAAGAAGAGCTTACATTGTGGAATTGTTATAAATTGGCTTTCACATATCGATTAAACTTCCAACCCCCACATACACTCCGTGCCGCAGCACCAACTAAAATAAAGTTCTTGCTCGCATGCTCTCGCCCCATTCAGCAGAGCATCATTTCTTAAACCAGCAGACATGTGATGAAATTCACCTCTGGCGGCGAATCTACTTTAGAACCAGCAGAAATTTAATCTAAATAAAAATTATTTAATTTTGAAAAATCTCGACACAAGAAAGGCTGAGTATTAATAACTCCAAGAAAAAATAGAGTTTTATCCGAAGTGAATAATCAAGATTAGGCGAAATTACATTGCTTCGTATCGCTGGCAGTGGGCATGGCCTCGGTCGGCTCGGCGCTGGGTGCCTGCATCACAGGCGCTATTGGCGCTACGAGCCAAGGCCACCTGACGGAACGTATCGGCCTCGAGTCGGAGTGTAGGAAACTCAATTAGGGAGAGAACCTAAGCGGTTACAGGGACTTAGGACTGACCATCTGTGAGAAAGGTGACAAGGATTCTTATCGCCAGTCCATCAGTTTCGCGCCCGTTCCCCAGCGGTAAAGTGACCACGAACTCCATACCATTGCTAGCTCGGTGCTGCGCGGAGTTCGTCCCGCCATAACCTGTACAGATCGCCTGCACGGTGGAGGGCCCCAACCCGCTTCCACCTGCACGCCCGGAGCCCCTTGCTCCACGCAGCATGTCACGACGGCTATGCAGCGAGTAGTTTCTAGCCGATGATGGCAATTTGATGGAGTGTAGTGGTCAACCCATCCCGGACAGTGGGTTGAGTTTTTCTTCGGCCACCGCAGGCGGTAGCCCGTCGTTGAATTGATGCGGCCTGATCCAGTT
>NZ_JBIVBR010000015.1:0-135081 GCF_044746165.1 Pseudomonas sp. NPDC086581
CATGCGCGTACTGATCGTGCGGATCAACGCGATGGTGAGAGACGGCACCGGTTGGAGGACAGGTGCCGTGTGAAGACAGTTGCTCCTACAAAAGCAGGTTCCCCCTGTAGGAGCGGACCATGCCCGCGATGAACGGTCGAAGACCGTTCACTTCAACTGACTGGAACTCTTGCCCAGCAGCCGCCGCGCCACGATCAGCAACTGGATCTGCTGGGTGCCCTCGAAGATGTCGAGGATCTTCGAATCCCGCGCCCACTTCTCCAGCAACTCCTCTTCCCCGTAGCCCAGCGCGCCGGCCAGCTCGACGCATTTCAGCGTCACCTCGTTGGCCACTCGCCCGGCCTTGGCCTTGGCGATGGAAGCCTCCCTGGAGTTGGGCAGGCGGTTGTCAGCCATCCAGGCGGCCTTCAGGGTCAACAGGCGTGCGGCCTCCCATTCTGCTTCCAGGCGATACAGCGTGGCCTCGGCATGGCTGGCGCTGAGCAGCGGCTGGCGATAGTCGAAGCGGCAGCCGGCCTTTTTCAGCAGCTCGCGGGTGCGATCCAGCGAGGCCTTGGCCACGCCGACGGCCATGGCAGCCACCAGCGGACGGGTGTTGTCGAAGGTTTCCATCACCCCGGCAAAACCTTTCTGCACGTCAATCTCGGCGTTACCCAGCAGGTTGGCGGCCGGCACCCGGCAGTCGCTGAAGCTGATGGACGCGGTGTCCGATGCCTTGATGCCGAGCTTCTTCTCCAGACGGGTGACGGTCATGCCCGGCGTGCCCTTCTCCACCACGAAGGACTTGATCGCCGCGCGGCCCAGGCTCTTGTCCAGGGTCGCCCAGACCACCACCGCGTCGGCGCGGGCGCCGGAGGTGACGAAGATCTTCTCGCCATTGAGCACATAGTGATCGCCATCGCGGGTGGCCGTGGTGCGGATCGCCGCCGAGTCCGAGCCACAGCCAGGCTCGGTGATGGCCATGGCCGCCCAGGTGCCGGAGAAACGCTTGAGCTGCTCCTCGTTGGCTACCGCGGCGATGGCGGCATTGCCCAACCCCTGGCGCGGCATGGCCAGCAACAGGCCGGTGTCGCCCCAGCACATTTCCATCACACCCAGGCAAGCGGAGAGGTTGCCGCCGTTCTTCACGCCCTCCTCCGCGCCTGCCTTGCGCTTGCTGGCCGAGGTGGCGCCCACGGCGTCCGGCGAGCCGGCGTTCATGCCGTCCAGCAGCGCGGCCAGCAGGTCCAGTTCCTTGGGGTAGGCGTGCTCGGCCTTGTCGTACTTGCGCGAAATTGGCCGCAGGTAGTTCTCCGCCACCTGGCGGGCCTGGTTCTGCAAGGTACGGAATTTCTTCGGCGTCTCGAGGTACATGCAAAGCTCCTTACAGGTGCAGGCCGCCAGCCATCAGGCTGACGGCGCGCAGGTCGCGGTACCAGCGCTCGGCCGGGTGTTCCTGGGTGAAACCGTGGCCGCCGAGCAGTTGTACCGCGTCAGTGCCGATCTTCATCGCCTTCTCGGCACAGAGCAGCTTCGCCAGGTAAGCCTCGCGGTGGAACGCCTGGCCGCGCTCGGCCAGCGCGCAGGCGCGCCAGACCATCAGGCGCATGGCGTCCAGCTCGACGGCGATGTCCGCGACCATGAAGGCCACACCCTGGCGATGGCTGATCGGCTCGCCGAAGGCCTCGCGCTCGTTGCAGTAGGTGATCACGTAGTCCAGCGCGGCCTGGCCGGTGCCCACGGCCAACGCACACCAGGCCAGCGCCGTGTGGTCGAGGAAGGCCTGGTAGTCGAAGCGCTCCGCCGCCAGCCGCTGCTCGGCCGGAACTTTCACGCCCTTGAAGCGCACCCGAGCGGTGCCGGTGGCCTTCAGGCCCATGGCCGGTTCGGCGCGTACCTCGACGCCCTTGGCACGGGTGTCGATGAGGAACAGCGCCGGGCCGTCGCCGGCATCCGCCGCAACGATCAGCTTCTGCGCATCCACACCGCGCACGACCAGGCACTTTTCGCCGGTCAGCGTGTAGCTCGACCCCCGCTTGCGCGCCTTGGTGGACAAGCGCAGCGGATCGGCCAGCAATTGCGGTTCGCTCACCGCGATGGCGATCAGCGGCGCGGCCTCTTCGCCAACGAACGCCGGCAGCCAGCGCGCCTGTTGCTGCGGCGCCCCCCAGCGGCGAATGCAGTTGGCCGCCGACAGCGGCACCAGCAGCGCGGCAGCCAGGCTCAGGTCGCCACGGGCGAGGGCTTCGGCGATCAGCGCGTTGGTCACCACGGTGCGCTCGCCGGCCATGCCGCCATGCACTTCGCTGACGCCATAGTGGGTCAGCCCCAGTTCCTGCGCCTGGGCCAGCAGTTCGAGAGTCACGCTGGACTTGGTGTCTGCCTCATGGGCGGCCGGGCGCAGCACTTCGGCGGCGAAGCCGTCGAGCATTTCCACCAGCATCTGCTGCTCGTCGGACAGCGACAGGTCGAAGAGGCCGTCCGGGTCGGCCTTGCGCGGGGTCTTGGGCTGTTTGGCGGCACGCTCGCTGGCCAGCCGGAAGCCGGTGCGGCTGCCGCTGTAGAGGAGTCTTTCGAAGGGCTTACGCAGCTTCAGTCGGTCCGGCCAGTCGGCTTGGGCGACACGGTTCAGCACGGCCAGGGCGCGGCCCTGCACGTCGGTGGTCATGGCATCTCGCTCCGCGGAGGGTGGATGCCCCGATCATGCGCTGCAAAATGCCGCAGGGACCATGACCGCTTTGCCGCCGGTGACTGGCAGAGCGGTCAAAGAAAAACCGGCCTGACGGCCGGTTGGTGCACACCTGTAGGAGCGGGCCATGCCCGCGAACGCCGGCAAGGCCGGCGCCCCACGCAGTCGTGAACGAGATCAGCCCTGATGGCGAATCTTCTCGACGATGGCGGTGGTGGAGCTGTTTTCCACCAGTCCCAGCACGCGCACTTCGCCGCCGTAAGCCTTGACGATGTCGGCGCCGACCACCTGCTCGACGCCGTAGTCGCCACCCTTCACCAGCACGTCCGGGCGGACTTCGGTGAGCAGGCGCTCGGGGGTGTCTTCGGCGAAGCTGACGACCCAGTCCACCGCGCCGAGGCCGGCGAGCACAGCCATGCGGCGGTCGACGCTGTTGATCGGGCGGCCCGGGCCTTTCAGGCGGGTCACAGAGGCGTCGTCGTTGGTGGCGACGATCAGGCGATCGCCCTGGGCGCGGGCCTGCTCCAGGTAGGTCACGTGACCTGCATGGAGGATGTCGAAGCAACCGTTGGTGAAGACAATCTTCTCGCCGTGGGCGCGGGCGTCCTCGATGGCCAGCAGCAGTTGCTCGAGGCTCAGCACGCCACGCTCGGAGCCCTGTTCACGCTGCACGGCGCGGCGCAGTTCCGGGGCGCTGATGGCGGCAGTGCCGAGCTTGCCGACGACGATGCCGGCAGCCAGGTTGGCCAGGGCGACGGCCTGCGGCAGGTCCTCGCCGGCGGCAATGGCGCCGGCGAGGGTGGAAATCACCGTGTCGCCGGCGCCGGTGACGTCGAACACTTCGCGGGCACGGGCCGGCAGGTGCAGGGCGCTGTGGCCCGGGCGCAGCAGGGTCATGCCGTGTTCGCCACGGGTGACCAGCAGCGCGCCGAGCTCCAGCTCGGTCATCAGTTGCTGGCCCTTGGCGACCAGGTCGGCCTCGTCCGTGCAGCGACCGACAATGGCTTCGAATTCGGAGAGATTCGGGGTGATCAGGCTGGCGCCGCGATAGATGGCGAAGTCCTTGCCCTTGGGATCGGCCAGCACCGGAATGCCGCGCTGGCGGGCAGCCTGGATCAGTTGCTGGTGGTTCTTCAGCGCGCCCTTGCCGTAGTCGGACAGCACCAGCACGCGGACCTGGTCCAGCAGCGCCTCGACATCGGCGGACAGGGCCACGGCGTCGGTGCGGAAGGCTTCCTCGAAGTCCACGCGCAGCAGTTGCTGGTGGCGGCTCATGACGCGCAGCTTGACGATGGTCGGCTGGCCGGCGATGCGCTGGAAGCGGGTGGTCACGCCCACCGCCTGCAGGCTGTCGCTGAGGCTGTCGGCGGCTTCGTCGACGCCGGTGACGCCGACCAGGAAGGCAGGGGCGCCAAGGGCGGCGAGGTTCAGAGCGACGTTGGCAGCACCACCGGGGCGATCCTCATGCTGTTCGACCCGCACCACGGGCACCGGCGCCTCGGGCGAGATGCGCGAGGTCGCGCCGTGCCAGTAGCGGTCGAGCATCACGTCGCCTACCACCAGCACGGGGGCCTGATCGAATCGGGGCATGGTCAATTTCATGGGAACTCCGCAGGTCGAAATCGCCGCGGATAATACCATAGCCGCCCGCTGCGACTTGCGCCGGGCACCGGGTGGTCACGGCAATCTCTACGGGACTTTGCGCACCCAGAACAGCTCGTGGCGGCGCACCGCCTTGCGGAAGAACTCGTCGTCGCCAGTGACCGGCCACTGACGGCCGGCGAGCACGCGCTGGATCAGCCGGCGCAGGCGTTTCTTGCCGGTGAGCGGGGTCTGCAAGTCATGCTGCAGGGCCAGGGCCAGGGCCTTGTCGACGCGGGTCGCGGCGTCGAGCACCGGGCTCCACAGCGGGTCGGCCGGTAATGCCTCGATACAAGGTGGCAGGGCGATGCCGCCGTCGGCCGGCCCCATGGGCCAGCGGTCGTTGTCGTGCAGGTGGTTGGCGTAGAGCAGCAGCGTCTGCGGTTTCCAGCTGCTACGCGACATCGCCTCCAGCGTCGCCTGGGTGGCGTGCACGTGGTCGGCGTGGGGGTCCAGTTCCGGGTGCGCCGTAAGCACCACTTCCGGGCGGATGCGTTCGATCAGCGCGGTGAGGTCGGCCACCAGGTTGAGCCAGGTCGGCGCGCCATCGCTGTCGCCCGGCAAAGGGAAGGGGTTGAGGCCGCGCGCACTGCGGATATCGATATCACCAGACTCTCGCGAGCCGAATGCCTGGCTTGGATCGGCAGCCATGGCCGGCAGTTGCAAGCAGTAGTAGCCCAGTTGCACGCAGTGATCGGTAGGTACGCCGCCCCACAACGGCGCGGCGATACTGTCCCAGGTACGCAGGCGGCCCTTGAGATGGGCGGCAGCGGCCTTGTCCAGCCCCAGGCGCTGGTAGTGCTCGGCCTCGATCTCGCCCTGGGTCAGGGTGACGATCCAGGCGTCGGGACAGCGGCTGTACTGGCCGAAGGCAGCGAGCTCGGCATCGTCGGCGTGGGGCGCGACGATCAGCAGGCGCTGTCGGGTGTAGTCGGGGTTGTGGAAGGCGTGCAGCACGCCCTGCTGCGCGAGCCGGCAATGGCGGCTGCGAATGCGCAACTGGCCGGAACGCAGCGCCTCGCCCTGGCCGGACAGGTTGATGTAGCGCTTGCCGCTGACGCCGCGCTCGAAGTCCTGGCGGTCAGGCTCGACGCCCTCGACCAGTACCTGCGGGTCGAGCCAGCGGCCGAGCAACGAGGCCTTGACCTCGATCTCCAGCACCAGCGTTTCCTCGTTCTCCGGCAGCGCGTCGGTGGCGACGTGGAGGCCATGCGGACCGAGCGAAACCGGCAGAGCGATGGAGCCCTCGGGGAAGTCGTAGCGGTAGTCGTCGCGCGGCGAATAGAACAGGTGATCGGCGAACCACGCCTCATGAGCGACCCAGCCCAACAGAACGGCCAACGGCACGCTCCACCAGGGCGCGAAGATGCCCAGCAGGATCACCGCCAGCAGGGCGACGAGCAGGGTCGCGCGCTTCTTGCGACGGTGCTGTTTGAGCAGGTGCTGCTTGCGGGCGCTCATGGCGACTCTCCATCAGGCCCGCTTGCGCGGGCGGGGCGTCAGACCTGGAACACCGGCACGCGGTGGCACCAGCGGTCCTTGTACTCGCGGTCGGCGCGGCCGAAGGAATAGCGCAGCGGCTTGCCCAGCGCCTCGGCCTCGGCCCAGGCCTCTTGTGTATTGACGAAGCTGAGCACGCTGCCGGGGCTGAACTCGCGATTCTCCGGAGCCACGCCGCCGTTGATGTACTCGACGCTGACCCACTTCGGCGCTTCGACCCGATAGAGAATCTGGATCGCCACCGGCTCGCCGTCCAGGCGTACCAGCGAGCCGCGCATGAATTCGCGCATCAGGCCGAAGACTTCGGCGAGCCGCGCCTTGCCCGGCACTTCGAATTCCCAGCGGCGCTGGAACAGGTCGGCATAGATGCTCGCCTGCTCTTCAGGGCTCAGCTCGCTCATGGGCTGCAGCACGCCGCCCGCCTCTTCCAGCAGGCGCTGTTCGCGGCGTTGGTTGTAGCGGAATTTCTTCGAGAAGTCGGCCGGCGCGCGGTTCATCGCCAGCTGTTCGGGCTGCTCGCGGGCATCACTGACCTGCTCGCGGTTCAGCTCGGAGAGGTAGCGCACCTGGTGGCGCAGCTCGATGCGCGCACCCTCGGCAATGGGCAGGATGATCTCGGCGTTGCCCAGGTCGAACAGCGCCTTCTTGCCCACGCGCTTGAGCACGTCCTTGGACAGCGCAAGATTGCGCCCCCAGGTCGGCACGGCGGCGCGCAGATCATCGCTCTCGAACCAGCCCAGGTAACGCACCGGAATGCCCGCCAGATGGGCGAGACGCTCGACCACATCCGGATGGGTGGCGACGCTGCCGCCGAAGCGCTGCCAGGCGGCCGCATAGTCGGCCGCCGCGATGGGCGTCCAGCCGCGTTCGCGGAAGACTCGCAGACGATTCAGCATGCCGGAGAGGTCCGCACCTGCGTCATACCGGTTGCTCGACCGGTGCTTCTTCGGCCCCGTCGACCGGGTCGTCGGCGAACTGGCGAGCGTGCAGACGGGCGTAATAGCCGTTCTGCGCGATCAGTTCGTCGTGGGAACCGCGTTCGACGATGTGGCCCTGGTCCATCACCAGGATCAGGTCCGCTGCCTCGATGGTACTCAGGCGGTGGGCGATGACCAGCGTGGTCCGACCTTCCATGACCTTCTCCAGGGCTGCCTGGATGTGCCGCTCGGATTCGGTGTCCAGCGCCGAGGTGGCCTCATCGAGAATCAGCACCGGAGCATCCTTGAGCAGCGCGCGGGCAATCGCCAGGCGCTGGCGCTGGCCACCAGAGAGCATCACGCCGTTCTCGCCGACCTCGGTCTCGAAACCTTCGGGCAGGCGGTCGATGAACTCGCGGGCGAAGGCGTCATCTGCCGCCTTCTCTACCGCCTCGCGCGGTTTGCTGGCGAGGTCGCCATAGGCGATGTTGTTCAACACGCTGTCGTTGAACAGGTTGACCTGCTGGGTGACCAGGGCGATGTGCTTGCGCAGGTTGCTCAGCTTGTAGTCTTCGACATCGGTACCGTCGAGCAGAATTTGCCCGTCGCTGTGGTCGTAGAAGCGCGGGATCAGGTTGGCCAGGGTCGATTTGCCGCTGCCGGAGCGGCCGACCAGCGCCACCATTTGGCCTGGCTCGACGCTGAAGTTCAGATCGTTGAGGACCGTCTTCTGGGTGCCCGGGTAGGTGAAGCTGAGGTTCTTCACTTCGAGGCGGCCCTGTACGCGTTCACGCTCGACTGTGCCGTTGTCCACCTCGGGCTGCTCGTCGAGCTGCTCGAAGATGCTTTCCGCGCCGGCCACGCCCTTTTGGATGGTCGAGCTGACTTCGGACAGCTGGCGAATCGGCTTGGGCAGCAGGCCGGCCATGGAGATGTAGGCCACCAGGTCGCCTACGGTGGCATCGCCACGCAGCAGCAGCACCAGGTACAGCAGCACCGCCATGGCGCTGTAGATCACCAGCTGCAACATCGGCGTGTAGATCGCCGAGGTCTTGTTCATGCGCAGGTTCTTGCTGGTGTTCTCGTTAGTCACGTGGCGGAAGCGCGCGCGCTCATAGGGCTCGCCGCCGAAGCTGCGGACTACGCGATAACCCTGGATGGTCTCGGACGACACATGGGTCACATCGCCCATGGCGACCTGGATCTTCTTGCTCTGCTTGCGGAACTTGCGGCTGGCGGTCGTCACCATCACCGCGATGATCGGCAGGATCGCCAGCATCACCAGGGTCAGTTTCCAGTTCATCCACAGCAGCGAGAGGAACAGGAAGACCACGGTCATGCCTTCGCGGATCACCACCTTGATGGCATCGGTGGCCGCGCCGGTGACCATGGTCACGTTGAAGGTAATGCGCGAGATCAGGTGCCCGGAGTTGTTGCTGTCGAAATAGCGGTTGGGCAGGGTCAGCAGATTATTGAACAGCGCGATGCGCAGGTCCTGCACCAGCCCCAGGGAAACCTTGGCGATGAAGTAGTTGCCGAGGAAGGAGCCGACGCCTTGCCAGACGGCGATCAGCACCACCAGCAGCGGCACTGCGTAGAGCAGCGACAGGTCACGGAGCCAGGCCACGGAGGAGTTGGGGAACAGCTTGGCATCCGGATGGGCCAGGCCGTCGACGAAATACTTGAGGATGCCCGCCAGCATCGGCTGAGTCGCGGCGAAGATCAGGAAGCCGATGATGCTGAGCAGGAACATCCCGATGTACGGACGCATATAGGACAGCAGTCGGAAGTAGATCTTCAGGCTCGAAGGAGTCTGGGGTTCTTTACCGGACATGTAGGAATCGCACGCTTAAAAGGTCGACGATTATAACACAGCGTTCTCGTTTGCCCGGCGGCTGGGCTACTATAGCCGGCTATCGATTCAGGGACCCGTTATGCAAGACCTCGCTCTCTCCGCCTACGAAGCGCTGCGCGCCGGCGCCCAGGTGCTGGAAGCCGACAAGCATGGCGACAAGGTCCTGCGCCTGGCCGATGGCAACTTCCTGAAACTGTTCCGACGCAAGCGGCTGATTTCCTCGGCGGCGCTCTATCCCTATGCGCAGCGTTTCGCCGACAACACCCGGGCACTGCAGAAGCTCGGAGTCCCGTGCCCCCAGATCATTGGCGTGTATCGCATCCCGGAGATCGCTCGCGACGCAGTGCACTACCATCCACTGCCAGGCCTGACCCTGCGCCAGTTGATCAGTACCGACCAAACCGAAGAGTGGCTGCGCGTTGACCTCGGCTCGCTCATCGCCGGGCTGCATGATTCCGGCGTGTACTTCCGCTCGCTGCACCTGGGCAACGTCGTGCAGACCCCCGAAGGTGATCTAGGGCTGATCGACATCGCGGACATGAAAACTCAACGCCGAGCCTTGAGCCGACTGCAGCGTAAACGCAACTTCGCCCACATGCTGCGCTATACGCAGGACCGCGCTTGGCTGCTGGCGGATGATGGCGCGCAACTCTGCCAAGGCTATCGACAAACCAGCTCGATGCCCTGGCCGCCCGGCTCACTGGAGCAAACGCTGCAGCAACCCTAGATCAGGGCTGCTGCGCACCGCCACGACGCAGGATCACGTAGGTCTCACCCTTGCGGTTGTGGAACTGTGCCAGTGGCACCAGGCCTTGCTTCAGTAGCGCGGGCAGTTGCTGATCAGCCTTGCGCTTGAGGTCTAGGACAAAATACTCGTAGGTACCCTTGCCAGTCAGTGCCAGCGCGTGATCGCGGTCCAGGCTTTCCCGGCCATATCCCCAGCCCGCATAGTAGCTCACCCGGTTGTCATCCTGATACACGCTCGCCGACTTCGGCAGATGCGCTCCCACCCAGTGACCGGCCTCGCGCAGGTGAGTCTTGGGCGCCGACAGCGACACTACGTTCGCCAGGGCCATCGCCACCAGAATCACCACCATGGCACCACGGGTTCGCGGCCAGCGCTGGGCCATCAGGCTCAGCCCCCACGCCACCCGGGGCAGCAGCAGAAAGCCGGCGAATGCCACGTACCGACTCGACAGGAACAGGTGGCTCAGGGCGAAAACCAGCAGCAGGGCGATGTAGCCAACGGCAGCGATATCCAGCAGCAGCCAGCGGTTTTCCCGCGCCCGCCATTGCTCGACGGCACCCACGAACAGCGGCAACATCAGGACGCCGAAAACGCCGAGAACCTTGCTGGCCACATAGCACAGCAAGCCGAAGAGAATGATCTGCGGAGCACTGTCGCGGGCATACTCGAAGGGCATCGCCTGCGCCACGCCATCCGCGAAGGTGTAGAAATTCCGCAGGACGCTCGACAGGTCCAGATAGTCCACCAGCTCGGCCACCCGCCCCTGGGGAAGCAGGCCGTGACGGCCGGCCCACAGCGTCCCTGCGACTACCGCGCCGATCAACGCAATGCCAATGGCCGCACGCATGCCGCGATGCATGGAATTCCCACGGACTCTCAGCACCTCCATCACCGGCACGACCAGCAGCAGGTAGACGGCCTCGAAGCGAAACGCCGCCGCCACGACGACAGCCAGGAAGGCCAGCAATAAACTGGCGGGACGACGCTGCTGCACCCAGCTCTGCATGTAGCACAAGCCGATGAGCGAGAAAGCCCAGAAACCGTTCTCGCGCAGGATGTCGCCGCGATAGTCATTGAACGCCGGCACTGCCAGCACGGCGAAGCAGGCCCAGGGCAGCGACGCCGGGCGGAATCGGCGGACCAGATCGACGCAGGCGACACAGGCGACAGCCGTGAGCAGCTCGCAGAACACCCGGGCAAGCAGCTCAAAGCTCAGGCCCGTCACCTGGCTCGTCATGCCCAGCAATATGGAGAACCAGGGCCAGTCGAAGCGCTGCAACGCACCGGTGACACCCTGCTGCTGATAGATGCCAGCAAGATCCATGTACAGGGCCGCATCACGTCCGATGATCGGGTTGCAGAAGGATGCGATCAATGACAAAACGAGGCTGGCAAGGAAAACGCACCACAGTAGCTTTCCTTCGCTGACTGCGGAAAAAAACGAACGCCCGACTACATGACTTCCCATGAAACCCTTCATCTTGGATATGAATCACCAGAAAGGCAGCATTCAGCAGTTTCCTGCTCAAAGAATCAACCCGGAGCAAGCACTCTCCTACGCCTGAAGTGTCGAAACAGCGCCCTATAAAGGGTTGCCCGGCGAAACTCGACGACCGGCTCAGGCCGTCTGTAGAACCTTGGATACAAGTCTTTCAACAGGATACTATTCGTCGCCCGGAACGACTTGTGCAGTGGCACTCGCGTCGAGTCACCCAGGGCCCGAGCAGGCACAAGCCGCTGCGACTTGATTTGAATCTGCTGTGACGAACGCCCCAAGGCAGATCGCAGCCTCGCATATCCTGATGCCAGCTAGTGGATGGACAGCTACGCAATGACGCTCTTCTCATGACAGCAAGACCACTGATCAGCGTTGTAATCCCCGCGTACAACTATGCGCACGTGCTCCGACGCGCCGTCGAGTCCGTCGCTGCTCAATTGGATGAGCACAGCGAGTTACTGATCATCGACGACGGTTCGTCGGACGGTACGCCGGCCCTGATCGAAGCCCTTCATCATCAGTTCGGCAATTTCCGCAGCCTGCGCAAGGAAAACGGCGGCCTCGCCACCGTACGCAATCGCGGGATCGCCGAAACCCGGGGGGACTATCTGATCTTCCTGGACGCCGACGATGAAATGACCCCTGGAGCCTTGAGAGCCGCGCGTCAGCACATCGAGCAGTTCCCGCACAGTCGCATGGTGATTGGCGGCTACCTGGCAAAGACCTGCGATCGGACGGTGGAGCGAACGCCACAGGCGCTTCCGCGGACACCGTTGGAAAGGGTGCGCGGCTACCTGATCGACAAGAGCATCAACCTTTCCAATGGTGCCTGTGTCATGCATCGGGAGGTGTTCGAGCGGGGCCTGTACCCGGAAAATTTCCGCAATGCCGAGGACATCCCGGTGTTTGCGCAGGTGCTGGCCAGCTATCCCTGCACCATCCTGGAAAAGCCCCTGGCGACCATCCACCGCCACGATGACAGCCTGCGCCACCAGTTCCACTACTCGAAGGAGATCGGGGTAGAACTGGTAGAGGAAGTCTTCCGGCGCCTCGATGGCGACTGGCAGAAGCTGAGCAAGGCCTATTACACCCAGCGCTGCCTGTCACTGTTCCGCGAAGCCTACCTGACGGACGACGACCTCTCGGCCAAGCACTTCTTCCGTATGGCCCTGAAGCGCGACTGGCGCGTCATCTTCAAGCTGTCCTATACCCGCAAGGCGCTGCGACTCTGGCTCAATGCCAAGCGCAGGAAGAAGGTCGCCAGATAGTTTCTGACGCCCCGCTTCGACCCGGCCAGGCGGGGCAACCTGGCTGGCCGCAGCTTTCACCGCAACCTAGAGAATACCGTGCCTGTCCAGCCAGGTTCGCAGCTGCGCGCCCTTGTGGAAGTAGCGATTCTCCCGTTTGCCCATCGAGCGCTTCGATGAGAACGGTTCCTCCGCGAACTGTCCGTCGATGCGCACCCGCGAGGCCGTAGTATCCATCAGGCAGACCCGCGCGCCATGGCGTTGCAAGACGAACTTCAGCAACCGCTCGGAGTGCAGCGAGCGCCCGGTTGCATCACAGAAGTCCAGCATCTCCTCGGCCCGGCAGCCGTAGGCCCGGTACACCTCACGACCGCAGATGGCAAAGCGGTCGTTGAGCCCGCCCCACCACTGCCAGTTGGGCACGTAGACATTCTTGCGGCGCCTCTGCGGCTGTGCGAACACGTAGCCCGGCAAAGGATCATGGAAGAAGATGTCCGGGCGTACGTAGACCACGAAGTCCGGATCAGTCAGGGCCAGCAGCGAGGTCACCTGGTGCAGGGAGTTGAGTTGGTGGATCAAGTTGCGGATGGAGCGGAAATCGTCTTTCCAGGTATCCCCGCGCTGCTGGAGCGCTTCGTAGTTCCAGCGCTCCAGGCAAAGCTCCGGCTCTTCGATCAGACCGGTCATGCCCTGGAAAGGGGCGAAGTTCTCTTCGCCGAGTACCCCGGCCTCACCCGAGCGCGGGTTGAAGACCTCGCGCAGGCGATAGAGGTGATAGAAGCAGGACACCTGCGCGCCGGCCGGAAGGGCCTGCAGGATGTTGCGCTGAATCTGGGGGAAACACAGCTCGGAATTGCGCGGAATACCGAAGAAGGCAACAGCAATCTTCACGGAGCGACTCCGGCGACAAGGCTCGACTGGTGACCGCTCATTTCCCTTTCTTCCCTCCGAAACGCCAAGAAGGCCACCACCAGCGCTTTCCGGCGCTTTCCAGGGCAATCACACGCACGCGGGATGCATGCATCCAGGCGCGCTCGTAGTCCCACGCATGTCCTTTCCACAGAGTGCCCGCCTCATTGGAAAACCCCAGAGCGAACAACTCGTAGGTATAACCCGGCCGGCCCAGCAGCCAGTCGAACACCACCATGGCGTTGAAGCCGGTGGAAGGACCGGCGAACGGTTTGCCGCTGGGACGCATGCGGGGATAGTCGAGCAGGGTCGGCAGCGGGATGCGATCCTCGTAGATCGCCACCCGGGACAACGCAGACATCGGATTGACCACTCCCACCAGCAGGGTGAAACAGCGCTCCGGCGATTGCTCGAACAGCCTCGTTATGCACGGGCGGCACGGCAATCCGAAGAAGTGGAAGTCCTGCCCGTGGTAGCCATGGACGAACACGTTGCCCGTCTCGGGGCTAAGCAATTCGGCTTTGACAGCGGTATTGAAGCTCACCACGACATCGCGCGGGCCAAGCGCCAGAGCGTCGAAATCCCCGACACTGATTGCCGGGTTGTTCGCCACCAGGATGACTCGCTCGGCTCGCCCGAGAAGCATCCGGAGCTCCGGTGGCAGGTTGTCTTCCACCCATTGCGCAGAATGAAGACTCTGACTCACGACCGCCCCTTGGCTACGGCGCCACCGGGCGAATGCTGCATTGACGTCATGTCAGCCCACCCGGAAACCGAAGCGCACACGGGCCCACCAACGGGTCTGCGCGCCGGGCATCGACCAGCCCCGCATGGGTTCCGCGATGGCTGCCGCCAGGTCCTTGCCGACCCGGGCGAAGGTGTAGCGCTCCTCAACGAATGCCTGGCCAGCCTGGGCAATCCGCCGGGCCAGTTCGGGGTCGGCCTGAAGCTGGCGGATCTTTTCCGCCGCCTCGTCCACCGAGCGATAGAACACCACGTTGTGCATATCCTCGAAGCCCAGCAGGCGGTCCTCTTCCCCCTGGCTCCAGGCCAGCAGGACGCAGCCGCAGGCCATGGCCTCGAAGTTCTTGATCATGAACTCGCCCATGCCGATATCGGCACTGACGAAGATCGCGATGCGGTTTAGGGTCTCCAGGTACTCCGCACCCGAGGCTGTGCGGGTGATGAGCATCGGCACGCGCTTGGCGATGCTTTCCAGCATGTTCTTGCGCTGGCTGTACTCGCTGCTCTTCAGGCTGCCGAGGAAGCCGACCGGGATATCGCGTTCGCTGCCGATGTTGCGCAGCATCTCCTCGTCATATCCCTTGGAGACAAAACGCACGTCGATTCCTTCGTCCGCTAGCCGCTGGGCCACCAGCGCCCCCGACACGAGGATGCGCGCTCCCGGGAGCCTGTGCAGTAGCGCCGAGTACTTGCCCCGATACTTACTGCCGGGCATGTAGTTCTGATAGGCGTCGTGCTCGAGGATCACCAGGTTGGGCAGGCTGCGCAGCACAGCGAGCTGCGGCACCATGCGCTTGAGGCGCGAGAAGATCACGATGCGGTCGAAACGACGGAAATCGGCAGCGATGAGGTACGGCCCCAAGTTCATCTGCTGCGCCTTGCTCAGGCGATGAATCTCGCACTCGGAGCAATTGCTCTGGATGACCTCATAAAGACGATCGAGGATGACCCTCTGCTCGTCCATCACCATCAACATCACTTTCACGACGCGTCTTCCCGACATGGAAACCGGCCCCCTGGCGGAGCCGGCTGGAAACAACCTGGCGGACTCAGCCTGCCTGGCTGGCGGCGGTGCCATCCTTGACCACCAGGATGTCCTGCATGATCAAGTACTGCAGGTCCGAGCCGTAGAACATGTTCAGCGCATCGGTCGGCGAGCACACCATGGGTTCGCCACGGCGGTTCAGCGAGGTGTTGAGCGCCACACCGTTGCCGGTGAGCTTCTCCAGTTCCTTCATCATGTCGTAGTAGCGCGGGTTGAATTCACGCTTGAGGACCTGGGCGCGCGAGGTGCCGTCCTCGTGGACGACCTCCGGCACGCGGGTCTTCCACTCTTCGTTGACTTCGAAGGTGAAGGTCATGAATGGCGCCGGGTGATCGATCTTGAACATCTGCGGGCCGACAGTATCGAGCATCGACGGACAGAAGGGCCTCCAGCGCTCGCGGAACTTGATCTGCGCGTTGATGCGGTCGGCGACGCCGGCGATGCTCGGGCAACCGATGATGGAACGGCCGCCCAATGCGCGCGGGCCGAACTCCAGGCGACCCTGGAACCAGGCCACCGGGTTGCCTTCGACCAGCACCTTGGCGATGTGCTCGGGGACGTTGTCGATCTTGCGCCACTGCGGCTTGGCCTCGTGGCGGGCGCAGGCGGCGATGACGTCTTCGTTGCTGTATTCCGGGCCGAGGTAGACGTGCTCCATCTTCTCGACCGGCACGCCACGCTCCCAGGAGGCGTAGGCCGCCGCACCGACCGCGGTGCCGGCGTCGCTGGCCGCGGGCTGCACGTACAGCTCCTTGACCTCGGGACGGGCGATGATCTTCTGGTTGAGCTTGACGTTCAGCGCGCAACCGCCGGCGAAGGCAATCTTGCCGGTCTCGCGGATGATGTCGCCCAGGTAGTAATCCATCATCTCCAGCGCCAACTTCTCGAACAGTGCCTGGATGCTGGCGGCATAGTGGATGTAAGGATCGTCGGCGATATCGCCTTCCCGCTTCGGACCGAGCCACTCGATCAGCTTGGGCGAGAAGTAGTAACCCTTGCCCTTTTCCTTGTAGCGACGGAAGCCGATGACATTGGCGTAGTCGGTGTTGATGATCAGCTCGCCGTTCTCGAACTTGGCGAGGCGGGAGAAATCGTACTTGCTGGCATCACCATAGGGCGCCATGCCCATGACCTTGAACTCGCCGTCGAGCATGTCGAAGCCGAGGTACTCGGTCAGCGCGCCGTACAGGCCGCCCAGGGAGTCCGGATCGTAGAACTCCTTGATCTTGTGGATCTTGCCGTTCTCGCCGTAGCCGAAGAAGGTGGTGGCGTACTCGCCCTTCCCGTCGATCCCGAGGATCGCCGTCTTCTCCTTGAAGCCCGAGCAGTGGTAGGCGCTGGAGGCGTGGGCCAGGTGGTGCTCGACCGGCTGGATCTTGGTCTTCTTCAGATCGAAGCCCAACTGCTGCAGGCACCACTGGATGCGCTTGTAGTAGCGGTGGTAGCGGCGATTGCCGAGCAGGATAGCGTCCAGCGCACGGTCAGGTGCGTAGGCGTAGCGCTTGGCGTAGTGCCAGCGGGCCTTGTCGAAGATGCTGATGGGGGCGAAGGGAATGGCCACCACGTCAACGTCCGAAGGCTTGATCCCGGCCTGCTCCAGGCAGAACTTGGCCGACTCGTAGGGCATGCGGTTCTTCGCGTGCTTGTCGCGGACGAAGCGCTCTTCTTCGACAGCCGCGACCAGCTTGCCGTCGATGTACAGGGCGGCGGAAGGGTCATGGCTTACGGCGCCGGACAGGCCGAGGATGGTCAATGCCACAGGGTCTAGCCTCTTTCATCTGGGCGGGTGCCTGGCACCCGCGGTAAACGTTCGTCGAGCAGCCGGTGCAGTGCGCTGCCCTCTGGCCAGTTGCGCAGGAAGCGCGCACGGTCGCGGGCATAGGCGCGGGCGAAGCTCGCTTCTCGCGAGTGGCGCTGCATGGCATCGAGGTCGATCAACGACCACTGCCCGCCTTCGCCCTGCTCCTGCCAGAACAGGTTGTGCCCTTTCAGGTCGCCGTGGCTGATGCGCTCGCGCACCAGCGCCGCGAACAGTCTGTCCAGGGCCACAAGATCCGATTCCGGCGGCAGGCCGCCCCCTGCCTGTTGCTCCAGGTAGGGTTTGAAACGGGCGATTATATCCTGACCCGCCAGGTAATCGGTAATCAGGAAGGCCGGGCCACGCAGCCACAGCCAGCGGCGCTCGATGACCGCCAGCGGCTTTGGCGTGGCAATGCCGAGGAAATCCAGTCGATTGCCTTCACGCCAGGAGGCCCAGGCACGGCTGGGTCGCCAGAAGCGCTTGAACCAGTGCAGCAGGTTCTTGATGTTGTAGCGCTTGACCAACAGCAGCCGGCCGTCGAGTTCGACGCGGGCGACCGTCGCGGCGCCGCCGGTCTTATAGATATGCCCCTTGGCAATGAAGGCGTCGGGATCGGCCAGCAAGGGCTGCAGCCCTTCCTCTTCCTCGCGGCGCACCGCGCGCAGACCGAACGGTCCCTTGAACACACTGAACAGGCTGCAGTCGCGGGCGATCTTCTTCATCAGGTCGCCGACGCGCCAGCGCCGAACCCTGGCGATTTCCTTCTGCAAGGCCTCCAGGGGCAGCGCGTGCTCGCCATTGGCCAGCAAATAGTGGATCAGCAGCTCTTCGAGATAGGGGTCGAGGCTCGCCGGCAGCTGGGCGAAGAACACGCCGAGGTTTTCCAGCACATGCTTGCGCGACAGCGGCCGGCCGGGGGTTTCCGCGCGGATGCCGGCGCCATCGATCAGGTACGTCTGCCCGGCGTGGCGCAGCAGGTTGTCCAGGTGCAGGTCTTCCTGCCACAGGCCCTTGGCGTGCATACGGGCGATGGCAGTCAGCGCCTCGGAGATGACCGCGGCCTGGCCATCGGATAGCAGTGGCTCGCCCTCCGCGGCACGCCAGGCACCCCAGAGGCTCTCGGCGCTCTCGAGGAACTCGAAGAGCAACCAGCCGCCCTCACCGTCCTTCAGGCCGTCGGCGAGCAATTGAGGCGTGGTCAGGCCTTGCTCGGCGAGCAGGCGCACGCCCTCGCGTTCGCGCTGGAAGTGCCGCGCGGCTTTGCCTCCGACCAGCAGCTTGGCCAGCACCGGGCGGCCGCGCCAATTGGCCGCAGCGACGTAGCGCTGGCCGGGCAAGACGCGCAGCAGGCTGTCCAGGCGCAGTTCGGCCGGGCCGGCACCGTCTTCCAGCTCGATACGCAGGGGCAGCGCCGGAGCGCGGCCGGCATCGCGCAGGGCGGACAACCTCATGCGCGGTTTTCCTTCTTCTTGCGGCGCGCACCCAGACGGCGATACCAGTCATCCACTTCGGGGCCAGTGGACGAGGTACCCAGGTAGGCCGCCAGCAGGTTGCGCACGTCGGTCTCGCTCCAGTCCGGCGCGCGGCGCAGCAGCGGCTCGAGATCGCGCACGCGGTCGCGCTGACCGAACCACAGCGGGCGGGTCTTTTCCAGGTCGATCAGGGTCGCCTCGAAGGCGTCGTCGGTTTCGCGCAGGAAGATGTGCTTGGGATAGAAGCAGCCATGCATCTGCCCGGCTTCGTGCAGACGCCGGGCGAGCATGCCGCAGGCGCGCAGGATGGCCTGGCGGCGCTCGCCAGGCAGGCTGGACCAGCCCTGCAGCAGGCTGTCCAGGTCACGCCAGCCGTCCAG
This sequence comes from Pseudomonas sp. NPDC086581, assembly GCF_044746165.1. Taxonomy (NCBI): domain Bacteria; kingdom Pseudomonadati; phylum Pseudomonadota; class Gammaproteobacteria; order Pseudomonadales; family Pseudomonadaceae; genus Pseudomonas; species Pseudomonas sp. NPDC086581. The sequence continues at coordinate 18,426 of NZ_JBIVBR010000015.1, forward strand.
CGCGCGGGTCATGAGGATCGCCCGGCGCTCGTCGCCGACTTGCCGCGCACCGAAAAAGGCCGCCTGCATGGAGGGAATGCCCAGCTGATGGTAGCGCTGGATATTGCGGAACTCGCGGCTGAAGGTCGGCTCACCGAACGGGCGCTTCAGGCTGCGGGTCAGGTGGTTGCTCTGGCGCTTGAGGTAGTAGGCGGTGCCGTCGAGCTCCAGGCGGTAGACGCTGCTATAGCCCCCACGCTCGGTGTTGGGCTCGTCGACGGCCACCAGCTCCAGGGCCCACAAGGCATCGAAATCGGCCAGGGCGTTGCTTTCCAGCAGGGCCTGGTCGCCCTCGGCAATGAAGTCCTTCACTCGCGTCCCTCGAAGAAATGAACGATGTGGCGGATGCGCTTCTTGTCAGACGCGTTAAGACGCTCGCGCCGGCGGTACAGCAGATAGAAGCGCAGGCGCTGGGTGGCGGACAACTGGCGCTTGGCGACCTTGTCGAGCGTCGCCAAGTCCTTGGTGATGCGGTAGCGCAGCATGAAGCCGATCCAGAAGTCGCCGATCGGGCAGTCGATGAAGTACACCATCCCCTCCCCGTCGACCAGGATGTTGCGCCACTTCAGGTCGTTGTGGGTGAAGTGGTGGTCATGCATGGTCCGGGTGTAGTGGGCCAGTTGACGCATGACGTGCTCGACCCAGGCGCGATCCTTCAGACGCGGATCGGCCTGCTTGGCCAGGGCATGCAGGTCCTCGGTGCCGACCAGTTCGCGGGTAATGATCGCGCCACGGGAGAAACCGCCGTTGACGCGTTCCAGACCGTAGGCCACCACCTTCGCGGTCGGTATGCCCCACTTGGCGAACTGCTTGAGATTCTGCCACTCGGCCTTCACCCGCGGACGCGGCAGAAAGCGCCGAAAACCCTTGCCCGGCTTGCGGTAGCGCTTGACGTAATAACGCACGCCCTCGCGCTCCACGCGCACGACGTCGGACATCGCATCCTTGGTAATTCGCTCGCCCTCCAGGGCGAACACGGCATCCAGGCTACCGAAATCGGCGGCGAGATGCTGGTAGTCGGCTTCGAGTACCCAGCCGGCCATCAGAGCAGGTCTCCGTAACGTTGTTTGCGGTCGTAGAGCTTGGCAGCCTTGCGCTCCATCCACGCCAGCAGCGCGGCCTCCTCGCGGAGGATGTCACGCAGCGGGCGCCGGAAGTAGCCGCGCAGGAAGCGCAATTTGTCACGGCGCGTAAGGCCGATATCCAGCGCAGAGAAGTACAGCGCAGCCAGGTCCTTGTCGCGCCAGCGGCGCGGCGTGGCGTCGCGGGTCTGGGCGCGGTGCAGGTCGATGACCGACAGGCGTAGGTCATCAGCGCTGATCGGGCGGTCGGTGTGCAGCAGGAAGTGACAGATGTAGCAGTCGCGGTGGTTGACCCCGGCGCGGTGCATGGTGCCGACCATCTTCGCCACCTCGGAGATCAGCGCGCGCTTCAGGCGCGGTTCGGGCGGCGTCTGCAGCCAGTCCAGCGAGAGGACTTCCAGGTCGATGGTGGGCGCCAGTTCTTCGGTGATGATGAAAGAGTGCTGCGCGGCCGGATTGCCGCCGCGTTCGCCGTAGGCCACCGCAGTCATGGTCGCCACGCCGGCCTGGTGCAGGCGCTCCAGGGCACGCTGCTCCTGGCCGGCGCCGAGCACTGGGAGCTTCGCGCTGAACAGGTTCTTGACGATTTCGCCCCAACCGATGCCACGGTGGATCTTCACGAAATAGCCGCGACCTTCGACTTCGGTACGCAGCGTGCGGCGGCCTTCCAGTTCGCGGTAGACCTTGCCCTGCAGGCGCTCGACCTCGATGAACGGGTCCTTGCCAGCCCACAGGCGCATGAATGGCTCGTGCAGTTCGAGCTTCATGCGCGCTCCCGCAGGATCAGGTCGGCGGCGTGCTGCGGCATGCTGTAGAGATCGGCGCTGTCGGCGAAGGCCAGGCCATTGCGCCCCCACTCTGCGCGCGCTGCATCATCTTCCAGCATCTGCTGAAGCATCGCGTTCAAACGATCCTGCTCGAAGGGCGACGGCACCACACGCCCAGCTTTGGCCTCGTCGATGTAGTGCGCGTAGCCGCAGACGTCGGTGACCAGCACTGGCAAGCCCGCGACCAGCGCTTCGAGCAGCACGGTGCCGGTGTTCTCGTTGTACGCCGGGTGGATCAGCAGATCGGCGCCGAGCAAGAAGCGCGGAATGTCGCTGCGCCCCTTGAGGATCTGCACGTTGTCCGACAGCCCCAGCGCCTTCACCTGCAGCAGGAATGGTTTGGGATCGTCCTGGCCGATGGCGATCAGCCGGGTGCGCTTGCGCAGCGCGCGCGGCAGCGCGGCCAGCGCCTTGAGGCTGCGGTCCAGGCCCTTGGTCTTGAAGCCGGAGCCGATCTGCACCAGCAGCAGGTCGTCGTCGCCCAGCTTGAACTCGCGACGGAACTGCGCGCGGATTTCCCCGGCATTGGCCGGTGCACGACGATCCTGGGCGATGCCCGGCGGCAGCAGGTGGAAGCGCGCCTCGGGGGTGCGGTAATGCTTGATGAACAGCGGTTGCTGCACTTCGGAGATCATCAGGATCTCGGTCTTCGACTCCGGCGCAAACACCGCGCGCTCGTAATCGGCGAAGTGCTTGTAGCGACCCCAGCGACGGTAGAAAGAGTTGCGCAGGGTCTGCGCCTTGTCCTCGAAGCAGCCGTCGGCGGCGTAATACACATCCAGGCCAGGCATCTTGTTGAAGCCGATCACCCGGTCCACCGGCGAGCGAGCCAGGTCCGCCTGCAGCCAGGCGCTGAATTTCTCGTTGCGGCGATGGTTGAACAGCGACTTCACCGGCGCCACGCGCACGTCGAAGCCAGGCGGCACTTCGCCTTCCCAGATCGGTGTGTACACGCGGATGGAGTGGCCACGCTGCTGGCATTCCAGGGCGATGCGCATGAAATCACGCTGCAGCCCGCCGAACGGGAAGTATTTGTAGAGGACGAAAGCCAGGGTCATCGAAGCGTCTCCGGGGCCAGCAGCAGTGCCTCCAGCTGGTTCGCCACGCGCTGAGGATTCAGGCGCGTGAAGCACAGAGGCTGTTCATGCCGCAGGTCGAACTGGCGCTTGTCTTCGGCCGTCGGCTGGTAGGTACAGGTCTTCTGCAGGCAGGGCGCGCACGAGGGCCAGTCGCTGGCCAGGTGCACCTGCGAGCGCCCGTAGGCACCGGTCAGACCGGGGTTGGTCGGGCCGAACAGAGACAGCGTCGGCACGTCCAGGGCGGCGGCCAGGTGTCCCAGCCCGGTGTCGACCGCCACGCAGGCGGAAGCGCCGGCCAGCACCTTGGCCATGCCTGCGAGGCTTAACTTGGGGAGCACAGAGGCGTTTTCCAAGCCTTCGGCGAGCCGCTCGGCACGCTGCCGCTCGGCATCGTTGCCCCACGGCAGGCGGACATGCCAGCCGCGCTCGCCCATGCGCTGGGCCAGTTCGCGCCAGTACACCTCGGGCCAGTGCTTGGTCACCCAGGTGGTGCCATGCAGGAACACCAGGTAGGGCTCGGTTTCCACCGCGTCCAGCAGGCGATTGCGATCCAGGCCGTAGTTGCCGGTGCCGGCGGGTAGCGGGTAGTCCAGCGCCTGGGCGAACAGCTGGCGCACGCGCTCGACGGCGTGCTGGCCCCAGGCGACCGGATAGGTACGGTTATAGAACCGACTGGCGGCCGGCTCGCGGGCCGACTCCTTGTCCAGCCCGGCGACGGGCGTGCGACGGCGCGCATAGCGGGTCAGCCAGGCGCTTTTGAGCAGGCCTTGGGCGTCGATCACCAGGTCGTAGTCGACCTCCTTCAGGCGGCGCTTGAAGCGACCCCACTCGCCACTCTTGAGGGTCTGCCAGAGGTTCTTGCGCCAGCGGCGAATCGCCACCGGGATCACCTGGGCCACGGCGGGATGCCAGGCGGGTATCTCGGCGAAGCCCTCCTCCACCACCCAATCGAACTGGATGCCGGGAATAGCGCGGGCGGCGTCGGTCAACGCCGGCAGGGTGTGGATGACATCGCCCAGGGACGAGGTCTTGATCAACAGGACCCTCATTCAGCGCTTTCCACATCCACCGGGTCGGCGACCAGTCGGTCCAGCGCTTCGATCACCGGGCGCGGCTTCAGCTCGCGCAGGCAGTTGTAGTGACCGAAGCGGCACACCCGATCGAAGCAGGGGCTGCATTCCAGGCCGAGACGCACTATCTCTACGGCATCGGCCAGCGGCGGGGTGAACTGCGGCGAAGTGGAGCCATAGACTGCCACCAGCGGGCGATTCAGGGCGGCGGCCACGTGCATCAGGCCGGAATCGTTGGTGACCACGGCGCCGGCGCAGGACATCAGGTCGATGGCCTCGGCCAGGGCGGTCTCGCCGGCGAGGTTCACCGATTCTTCGCGCAGGCCGGGAATCAGGCGCATGCGGATGTCTTCGCCGCCGGGATGATCGTTCTTCGAACCGAAGATCCACACCTGCCAGCCGGCACGGATCTTCGCCTCGGCGACCTTGGCGTAGTACTCGGCGGGCCAGCGCTTGGCCTCGCCGAACTCGGCGCCGGGGCAGAGCGCCAGTACCGGGCGGTCCAGGCTCAGGCCGAACCTGGCCAACGCGGCATCGCGGGTCTGCGGGTCGATGGACAGACGCGGCTGCGGATAAGGCTGCGGCAGCTCGGCGCCCGGCTCATAGGCCAGAGCCATGAAGCGCTCGATCATCAGCGGATAGCGCTCTTTATCCAGCGTACGGATGTCGTTGAGCAGGCCGTAGCGCATCTCGCCCTTCCAGCCGGTGCGCCTGGGGATGCCGGCGAAATACGGCACCAGCGCCGACTTGAGCGAGTTGGGCAGGAGGATCGCCTGGTCATACTGGCCCTTGAGGGTCTTGCCGATGCGCCGGCGCGAGGCGATGTCCAGCACACCGTGGCCGAGCGGGAAGCTCAGGGCCTGGCGCACTTCGGGCATGCGCTCGAGGATCGGCCGGCTCCAGTCGGGCGCCAGCACGTCGATCACGCAGTCCGGATGCTGCCGCTTCAGACACTGGAAGAGCGTCTGCGCCATCACCATGTCGCCCACCCAGGAGGGGCCTACGATCAGAATTCTCATGCCTTTTCCGAAAAACGACCGGGGAGGCTCTCGCCTCCCCGTACTCCATTCATCCAGCCGTGCGGCGCATGCCGTCACGACCGGGTGCCGAGCATCGAATGCCGGCAGTCTAGCCCAGCGCACCTTGCAGCCGGGCGGATTTCGTCACTCCCTGTGACCTGGCGCAATGGCATCACGCGCCCAACTCCTGACATTCATATAGCTGCACAAGCAACCGACAGCGCAGCCCGCTCCGGCGATCATCATCCCGCCGGATGCTGGCTATTTCATGGAAAATCGCAGCGAATCAGGTCAGCTCGAAGGCCTTCCACATCTGCATCACCATGCGACGTTCCGCATGGAAGTGGTCGCCGCTCACCACGCCCGGCTGCTTCTGTAGGGACAATCGGTGCGCCGCCGCCCGGTAGGCCTTGTAGGCGTCCTGCAGCTTCAGGACATCCTCGCCGGACATCAACCCGACTCGCTCCAGCGCTTCCAGAATGCGGATATTGTCGGTGAACTCCACCAGCTCCGGGTGCTGCCACGACCAGGCCAGGGCCGCGTATTGCACCATAAATTCGATATCGACGATACCACCGGCATCCTGCTTGAGATCGAACGGGGCCGCGGCCTCGAAGGCATTCGGCGCGGTGCCGGCGACAGTGCTGGGGGTGCCGAGGTTGTCGCGCATCTTCGCGCGCATCTCGCTGACCTCCTTGCGCAACTCCGGCAGATCGCGTTGCTGGCCCAGCACTTTCGCGCGGATCGCCTCGAAGGCCACCGCCACGCGCTTGCAGCCGGCGAGCACGCGAGCGCGCACCAGCGCCTGGTGCTCCCAGGTCCAGGCCTCGCCCAGCTGGTAAGCCTCGAAGGCGCGCAGCGAACTGACCAGCAGGCCGGAGGCGCCGCTGGGGCGCAGGCGCATGTCGACCTCGTAGAGCATGCCAGAGGGCGTCTGCGCAGTAAGGAAGTGAATGATCTTCTGCCCTAGGCGCGTGTAGAACTGCGCCCCGTCGATGGGCTTGGCGCCGTCGGTCTCGCTCTGCGGGTCACCGTCGTGGATGAACACCAGGTCCAGATCGGAACCGTGGCCCAGTTCCAGGCCGCCGGACTTGCCGTAGCCAATGATGATGAAGTCCGGATCGCAGGGAGTGCCGTCCACGCGGGTCGGGCGGCCGTGGCGCTGCACCAGTTGGTCCCAGGTCAGGCTCAGCACCTGTTCGAGGATCGCCTCGGCCAGCCAGGTCAGGTAGTCGCTGACCTTCATCAGCGGCAGGGTTCCGGCGATTTCCGAGGCCACCACGCGCAGACCGTGGGCCAGCTTGAAGTGGCGCAGAGTTTCCATCTGCTGTTCGAGGTCGTCCTCGGGGATGCGCATCAGCCGCTCGCGCAACTCGGCGCCTAGTTCGGCAGCCTGCGGCGGACGGAACAGCCGCCCTTCATTCAATAGCTCGTCGAGCAGGATGGGGAAGCGGGCGATCTGCTCGGCCACCATCGGACTGGCCGCGCAGAGCGTCAGCAGGCGCTCCAGCGCGCCGGGGTTCTCGGTGAGCAGCACGAGATAGGCCGAGCGCCGCGCCACCGCCTCGATCAGCGGCAGCACCCGCTCCAGCAACACATCCGCCGGACCGCGCTCGGCGATCATGTTCAGCAGGCGCGGCATGAAGGCATCCAGCCGCTCGCGACCCAGGCGCTGCATGGCGCGCACCTGCGGGCCATTGCGCAAATCGGTCAGGCGTTTCCAGGCCGCCGCCGGCTGGGCAAACCCGGCATCGGCGAACTGCCGGCAGGCGGACTCTTCATCCACTGCCTCTTCCCACAGCGGAATCCACTCGCCGCCAATGGTGGTATCCACCTGACCCTCTTCATCTTCGTCCGGGTCAGCGATGACCTGGCGGAAGTGCCAGTCGATGCGATCGCGCCACTGGTTGGTGGCCTGGTGGAAGGCCGACCAGTTGGCGAAGCCCATGATGAAGGCGACGCGAATACGCTCGAATTCGTCCTCGGGCAGCATCTGCGTCTGCCGGTCGGCGATGGCCTGCAAGGCGTGCTCGGCGTAGCGCAGGAACTCGTAACCCTCGCGCAGCTCGCTGACCACCTGCGGCGGCAGGTAGCCCTGCCCTTCAAGGATCGCCAGCACGCGCAGCAGCGGTCGCTGCTGCAGGCTGAGGTCACGACCGCCGTGGATCAGCTGGAAGGCCTGGGCGATGAATTCCACTTCGCGGATGCCACCGGCGCCCAGCTTGATGTTCTCGCTCATGCCCTTGCGCCGGACTTCCTGCTGGATCAGCTGCTTCATGGTGCGCAGCGCCTCGATGGCGGAGAAGTCCAGGTAGCGCCGGTAGACGAACGGACGCAGCAATTCCAGCAGGCGCTGGCCGGCCTCCTGGTCGCCGCCGACCACGCGGGCCTTGATCATCGCGTAACGCTCCCAGTCGCGGCCCTGGTCCTGGTAGTACTGCTCCAGCGCGGCAAAGCTGTGCACCAGTGGGCCGCTGGAGCCGTAGGGGCGCAGGCGCATGTCGACGCGGAAGGCGAAGCCCTCGACGGTGATGGCGTCCAGCGACTTGATGAGCTTCTGCCCCAGACGGGTGAAGAACTCCTGGTTATCCAGCGCGCGCTTGGCGCCCTGGGTCTCGCCCCCCTCGGGGTAGCCGAAGATCAGGTCGATGTCGGAGGACAGGTTCAGTTCGCCCGCCCCCAGCTTGCCCATGCCCAGCACGATCATCTTCTGCGGCAGGCCGGAGCGATTGCCGATGGGCACGCCGAACTGCTGGCAGTGGCGCTGGTAGAGCCAGGCCAGGGACTGGTCGATGCAGGCGTCGGCGAGGTCCGACAGGTCGCGGCAGGTGCCGGCCAGGTCGCTGCGGCGGGTCAGGTCGCGCCAGATGATGCGCATCTGCTGACGCCGGCGGAAGCGACGCAGGCGGCGGCCCAGTTCGTCTTCGTCAGCGCAGTCGGCGAGCAGCGCTTCCAGCTGCGCGCCCATCTCGCCGGGTTGCAAGGCACGCTCCAGCTCACCGGTCGCTGCCAGCGCCAATAGAAAGGCAGGATCGCGCTGGACCTGCTCGGCGACGAAATCGCTGCCGGCGGTGACGCGAGCGAAATCGGCATGCCGCTCGTCGGACCAGCTGTCGAAGCTTTCGATCTGCTCGGGGGAAAGCGTGGCGATGGCGGTGCGGAAATTCTGCTCAGCGCGCTCGGCGAGAGGCTTGAGAGTAGCCGGCAAAGCGGCCAGGGACGGCAGGCTCATGGTCTATCCTGAGTGGTCGGCGAGGCGCCGGCATTCCTGTCTTTTCGCGCCCCTGTAGTTTTACTACTAACTTTTTCTGGCGGAGGGATGTATCCGCTAGCGATTTGTAGTAAAACTACAACCCGCCGGGCGTACCCCCGGTGCACTTCCAAGAATTCGCCGCGTCGCCCACGAGGTTGGCGCAGCTGTCGGCAACGATCTACTGGCTTCCGATTCTGGAAGCCTTTCCGCCCTGGAGCAAGCCATGCAAGACCTCGATCCCGTCGAAACCCAGGAATGGCTGGACGCCCTGGAATCGGTCCTGGACCGTGAAGGTGAAGACCGCGCCCATTACCTGATGACCCGTATGGGCGAGTTGGCCAGCCGGTCCGGCACCCAACTGCCCTACGCGATCACCACGCCTTACCGCAACAGCATCCCGGTCACCCACGAAGCCCGCATGCCCGGCGACCTGTTCATGGAACGCCGCATCCGCTCCCTGGTGCGCTGGAATGCCTTGGCGATGGTGATGAAGGCCAACAAGAACGACCCGGATCTGGGTGGCCACATCTCCTCCTTCGCCTCCTCGGCGACCCTGTATGACGTTGGCTTCAACTACTTCTTCCAGGCCCCGACCGAAGAACACGGCGGCGACCTGGTGTTCTTCCAGGGCCACGCCTCCCCCGGCGTCTACGCCCGCGCCTTCCTCGAAGGCCGCATCAGCGAAGACCAGCTGAACAACTTCCGCCAGGAAGTGGACGGCAACGGCCTGTCTTCCTACCCGCACCCCTGGCTGATGCCGGACTTCTGGCAGTTCCCGACCGTATCCATGGGTCTGGGCCCGATCCAGGCGATCTACCAGGCGCGCTTCATGAAGTACCTGGAAAGCCGCGGCTTCATCCCTGCCGGCAAGCAGAAGGTCTGGTGCTTCATGGGCGACGGCGAGTGTGACGAGCCCGAATCCCTGGGCGCAATCTCCCTGGCCGGCCGCGAGAAGCTGGACAACCTGATCTTCGTCATCAACTGCAACCTGCAGCGCCTCGACGGCCCGGTTCGCGGCAACGGCAAGATCATCCAGGAACTCGAAGGCGTATTCCGTGGCGCCGAGTGGAACGTCAACAAGGTGGTCTGGGGCCGCTTCTGGGACCCGCTGTTCGCCAAGGACACCGCCGGCCTGCTGCAGCAGCGCATGGACGAGGTCATCGATGGCGAATACCAGAACTACAAGGCCAAAGACGGCGCCTACGTGCGTGAGCACTTCTTCGGTGCGCGTCCGGAGCTGCTGGAGATGGTCAAGGACCTCTCCGACGAAGAAATCTGGAAACTCAACCGCGGCGGCCACGACCCCTACAAGGTCTATGCGGCCTACCACCAGGCGGTCAACCACAAAGGCCAGCCGACCGTCATCCTGGCCAAGACCATCAAGGGCTACGGCACCGGTTCGGGCGAAGCGAAGAACATCGCGCACAACGTCAAGAAGGTCGACGTCGAGTCCCTGAAGTCATTCCGCGACAAGTTCGACATCCCGATCAAGGATGCCGACCTGGAAAACCTGCCGTTCTACCGCCCCGAGGAAGGCAGCGCCGAAGCCAAGTACCTGGCCAACCGCCGTGCCGCGCTGGGCGGCGTGATGCCGGTTCGCCGCGAGAAGAGCTTCCAGGTCCCGGTTCCCCCGCTGGAAACCCTCAAGGCCATGCTCGACGGCTCGGGCGACCGCGAAATCTCCACCACCATGGCCTTCGTGCGGATCATCTCGCAGCTGGTCAAGGACAAGGAACTCGGCCCGCGCATCGTCCCGATCGTGCCCGACGAAGCCCGTACCTTCGGTATGGAAGGCATGTTCCGCCAGCTGGGTATCTACTCCTCCGTTGGCCAGCTGTACGAGCCGGTGGATAAAGACCAGGTGATGTTCTACCGCGAGGACAAGAAAGGTCAGATCCTCGAGGAAGGCATCAACGAAGCCGGCGCCATGTCCAGCTGGATCGCCGCGGGTACTTCGTACTCCACGCACAACCAGCCGATGCTGCCGTTCTACATCTTCTATTCGATGTTCGGCTTCCAGCGTATCGGCGACCTAGCCTGGGCCGCTGGCGACAGCCGCGCGCACGGCTTCCTGATTGGCGGCACCGCCGGCCGTACCACCTTGAACGGTGAAGGCCTGCAGCACGAAGACGGTCACAGCCACCTGCTGGCGGCGACCATCCCGAACTGCCGCACCTACGATCCGACCTATGCGTACGAGCTGGCGGTGATCATCCGCGAAGGCTCGCGCCAGATGATCGAAGAGCAGCAGGACATCTTCTATTACATCACCGTGATGAACGAGAACTACGTCCAGCCGGCCATGCCCAAGGGCGCCGAGGAAGGCATCATCAAGGGCATGTACCTGCTCGATGAGGACAAGAAGGACGCCGCGCATCACGTGCAGCTGCTGGGTTCGGGCACCATCCTGCGCGAAGTCGAAGCCGCCGCGAAGATCCTGCGCGAAGACTTCGGCATTGGCGCCGACGTCTGGTCCGTTCCGAGCTTCAACGAACTGCGCCGCGACGGCCTCGCCGTGGAGCGCTGGAACCGCCTGCACCCGGGCCAGAAGCCGAAGCAGAGCTACGTCGAAGAGTGCCTCTCCGGTCGCAAGGGCCCGGTGATCGCCTCCACCGACTACATGAAGCTCTACGCCGAGCAGATCCGCCAGTGGGTTCCTAGCAAGGAATTCAAGGTCCTGGGCACCGACGGCTTCGGCCGCAGCGACAGCCGCCGCAAGCTGCGCGACTTCTTCGAAGTCGATCGCCACTGGGTGGTGCTGGCCGCGCTGGAAGCCCTGGCCGATCGCGGTGATATCGAACCGAAAGTGGTGGCCGAAGCCATCGCCAAGTTCGGCATCAACCCCGAAAAACGTAACCCGCTGGACTGCTGAGGAGAGGCACGATGAGCGAATTGATTCGTGTACCCGACATCGGCAATGGTCAGGGTGAAGTCATTGAGCTGCTGGTCAAGGTCGGCGACACCGTCGAGGCCGACCAGAGCCTGCTGACCCTGGAATCCGACAAGGCCAGCATGGAAATCCCCTCGCCCAAGGCCGGCGTGGTGAAGAGCCTGAAGGTCAAGGTGGGCGACACCCTGAAGGAAGGCGACGAGATTCTCGAGCTGGAAGTCGAGGGTGGTTCGGCGGAGGCCGTTGCGCCCAGGGCCGAAGCGCCGGCCCCGGCCGCCGAGGCACCGAAAGCAGAGGCCCCGGCCGCTGCTCCGGCGCCGGCTGCCGCGCCTGCCGCTGGTGCCAGCGTCCAGGACATCCACGTCCCGGACATCGGCTCGGCCGGCAAGGCCAATGTCATCGAAGTCATGGTGAAAGCCGGCGACATGGTCGAGGCCGACCAGTCGCTGATCACCCTGGAATCGGACAAGGCCAGCATGGAAATCCCCTCGCCGGCCTCCGGCGTGGTGGAAAGCGTGTCGATCAAGGTCGGTGACGAAGTCGGCACCGGCGACCTGATCCTCAAGCTCAAGGTCGCGGGTGCTGCTGCCCCGGCCGCCGCCGAAGCTCCGGCTGCTGCTCCGGCCGCTGCCGCTCCTGCTGCAGCTCCCGCACCGGCTGCCGCGGCTCCTGCCAAGGCACCGGAAGCCGCGCCGGTGGGCGCGCCCAGCCGTGACGGCACCAAAGTCCACGCAGGCCCCGCAGTGCGCATGGTCGCCCGCGAGTTCGGCGTCGAGCTGGGTGAAGTCAAAGGCACCGGTCCGAAAGGCCGCATCCTGAAAGAAGACGTGCAGGCGTTCGTCAAGGAGCAACTGCAACGCGCCAAATCCGGCGCGCCGGCTGGCACCAGCGGTGGTGCGGGTATCCCGCCGATCCCGGAAGTCGACTTCAGCAAGTTCGGCGAAGTGGAAGAAGTGGCCATGACCCGCCTGATGCAGGTCGGCGCCGCCAACCTGCACCGCAGCTGGCTGAACGTGCCGCACGTGACCCAGTTCGACTCGGCCGACATCACCGAGATGGAAGCCTTCCGCGTGGCCCAGAAAGCCGTCGCGGAGAAGGCCGGCGTCAAGCTGACCGTTCTGCCGATCCTGCTGAAGGCCTGCGCCCACCTGCTCAAGGAAATGCCGGACTTCAATAGCTCGCTGGCCCCCAGCGGCAAGGCGCTGATCCGCAAGAAGTACGTGAACATCGGCTTTGCCGTGGACACGCCGGACGGTCTGCTGGTCCCTGTGATCAAGAACGTCGATCAGAAGAGCCTCCTGCAGCTCGCCGCCGAAGCCGCCGAACTGGCCGAGAAAGCGCGCACCAAGAAGCTCTCCGCCGACGCCATGCAGGGCGCCTGCTTCACCATCTCCAGCCTCGGCCACATTGGCGGCACCGGCTTCACGCCGATCGTCAACGCGCCGGAAGTGGCGATCCTGGGTGTCAGCAAGGCAACCATGCAGCCGGTCTGGGACGGCAAGGCCTTCCAGCCGCGCCTGATGCTGCCGCTGTCGCTGTCCTACGATCACCGCGTGATCAACGGGGCGGCCGCCGCGCGCTACACCAAGCGCCTGTCCGACTTGCTGGGTGATATCCGCACCCTGCTCCTGTAAGTGCGGCAGCTGTAAGTGTTGTACAGGGCAGGCCCAGCCTGCCCCTTCCTCTCGACGAGCACGCCACGCTCGTTCTCTCCAGCCCTGCCGGATGGCGGGGCTTCTTTTTGTCCGGACCGGCGGTCACGCCCCGCTCCCGGCACTGCCTCAACTTAGCTCTGTGACGGCCGATACAGTCTTGGCTTGTCATGGCCCCGTGCCTCATGCAAATCTTGCCAACGCCCATAGAAGTCGGGCGGGGCCATGTACCTCGTCCAGCACCCTGGAAATCTCCCGCGCATGAAGAGTCATCCCGATGCCGCCAGCCGTCAGGCGGCCGAGGTTGTCACGCAGCTTCCCGTCCCTTCGAGGCTTGGGATGCTGCGCTTCGAGCGTCTGAACGAACCGAGCTGGACCCTGCTGTTCCTGGACCCCGGTTGCGAACGCCAGATCGGCGTGCCGGCCCAGGACCTCTGCGGCATCCTCGACGCCCCCTACGCCAGCCTGATGGAGCCCGAAGCGCGCCATCGCCTGCATGAGCAGGTGCAGCAGCAACTGCTCAAGGACGGCCGTTACCGGGTGCGCTACCTGCTCCACTCGCCGCGCGGCACGCTGAACGTGCTGGAGGTCGGCGAAAGCTTCCAGCAGCACGGTCGCCAACTGCTCCACGGCTACATCCTGCAGGACGAGGGCAACGAGCAGAGCAGCGAGCTGGACCCGCGCCTGCTGGACCTGGAAGCCCAGAACATCCGCCTGAAGATGTCCCTGGAGATGTACCAGCGCTCCCAGGACGAACACCTGCAGCATCTGGTGCGTTCGCGCACCCAGCAGAACCTGATCGTGCGCCTGGCGCGGCACCGCTACCTGTCCAGCGACCCGCTGCTCGAAGCGGCCCAGCTGATCGCCCAGGCGGCCTGCGAGGCCTATGACGTGGCCCGTGCCGGCATCTGGCGCCTGCACACCGACCACCGCCTGGAAGCGGTGACTATCTACCGCCGCGACACCGACCAGTACGAAAAGCCACAGGACATCGACGCCAGCCACTTCCCCAACTACCTCGACGCGGTGCACAGCGGCCGCGCCATCGACGCCCACAACGCCCAGCAGGACCCGCGCACCCAGGAACTGGCCAAGCGCTACCTGCGCCCGCAGGGCATCAGCGCCATGCTCGACGCCACCATCCGCGTCGGCGGCGAAGTGGTCGGCGTGCTCTGCCTGGAACACGTCGGCGAAGTGCGCATGTGGCAGAGCGACGAGATCGCCTTTGCTGGCGAACTAGCCGACCAGTACGCCCAAGTGCTGATGAATCACGAGCGGCGCAACGTCTCCAGCGCCCTGCACCTGTTCCAGCGCGCCGTCGAGCAGAGCGCCAGCGCCTTCCTGCTGATCGACCGCGACGGCCTGGTGGAATACGTCAACCCAAGCTTCACCGCGATCACCCAGTACGGCGCCGACGAAGTGCGCGGCCGCCGCCTGCCGGAGCTGCCGGCGCTGGCGAACCTCAGCGAGCTGCTGTTCGACGCGCGCTCCACGCTGGTCACGCAGAACAGCTGGCAGGGCGAGTTCCGCAGCCGGCGCAAGAACCTCGAGCCTTACTGGGGCCAGTTGTCGCTGTCCAAGGTCTACGACGACAAGGGCGAGCTGACGCACTACATCGGCATCTACGAAGACATCACCCAGAGCAAGCTGGCCCAGCAGCACATCGAGAAGCTCGCCTACCGCGACAACCTCACGGGCCTGGCCAACCGGCACTTCTTCATCAACGCCCTGGAAGAACGCCTGCAGGTGGGCAGCGAACATTCGTTGAGCCTACTGCTGGTGGACATCGACAACTTCAAGCGGATCAACGACAGCCTCGGCCACCAGACCGGCGACAAGCTACTGGCCAACCTTGCCCGCCGCCTGCGCAGCAGCCTGAGCGACAGCGCCACCCTGGCGCGCTTCGCCAGCAACGAATTCGCCGTGCTGCTGGAGGAGTCCGTGGCCGGCCGTGGCGAGAAGATCGCCGCGCAGATCCTCGACGTGCTCGACAAGCCGCTGTTCGTCGACAACCAGCTGATCAGCATCACCGGCTCCGTGGGCATCGCCTACGCGCCGCAGCACGGACAGGACCCGCAGACCCTGATGAAGCATGCCGGCCTGGCGCTGCACAAGGCCAAGGCCAACGGCAAGCACCAGGTGCAGACCTTCACCGAAGCGATGACCGCCGAGGCCAGCTACAAGCTGTTCGTCGAGAGCAACCTGCGCCGCGCACTGGTGCAGGACGAACTGGCGGTGCACTACCAGCCCAAGCTGTGCCTGCGCAGTGGCGCGCTACTCGGCCTGGAAGCACTGCTGCGCTGGCAGCACCCGGAGAAGGGCATGATCCGCCCGGACCAGTTCATCAGCGTCGCCGAGGAAACCGGGCTGATCATCCCCATCGGCAAGTGGGTGATCCGCCAGGCCTGCCGCCAGGTGCGCGAGCTGGCCGCCAAGGGCCTGGGCGAGCTGCACATGGCGATCAACCTGTCGCCCAAGCAGTTCAGCGATCCGGACCTGGTCGGCTCCATCGCCGCGATCCTCCACGAGGAAAGCATCCCGGCCAGCCAGCTCGAGCTTGAGCTCACGGAAAGCCTGCTGCTGGATGCCACCGACGACACCCGCCAGCAGCTGGAGCGCCTGAAGAGCCTCGGCCTGACCCTGGCCATGGATGACTTCGGCACCGGCTACTCGTCGCTGAGCTACCTGAAGAAGTTCCCCATCGACGTAATCAAGATCGATCGCAGCTTCATCAAGGACATCCCGGACAACCAGGACGACATGGAAATCACCTCGGCGGTGATCGCCATGGCCCACAACCTCAAGCTGCAGGTGGTCGCCGAAGGCGTCGAGACCGCCGCTCAGTTGGCGTTCCTGCGGCGCAATCGCTGCGACATCGGCCAGGGCTACCTGTTCGACAAGCCCATCCCCAGCCACGACCTCTCCTCCAGCCTGCAGCGCTACCCCTGCCGTCCGCACTGAGCCGCGCCGGCACGGCGTGCCCGCAGCCATCCCCGCTCCTGGAAAAAACGCTGTAATCTTCGGCGAGTACCCGAGTCTATTGCCGCCCCTATTCAGAGGAGACGAATGCCATGACCCTGCGCTCGCAAATACTTGCCCACAAGCTGGAACTGCCCAGCTCCGCCCAGGCCCTGCCAGGGCGCGAAAGCCCGATGCCGGTACCCGAAGCGCATTACGTCAATGGCCGCCCGCTGACCGCGCCCTTCCCCGCCGGCGTACAGCAGATCGTTGTCGGCCTGGGTTGCTTCTGGGGTGCCGAGCGGCGCTTCTGGCAACAGCCGGGCGTGTGGGTCACCGCGGTGGGCTATGCCGGCGGCTACACGCCGAACCCGACCTACGACGAAGTCTGCTCCGGCCTGACCGGCCACAGCGAAGTGGTGCTGGTGGCGTACGACCCACGCGAAACCAGCATCCATGCGCTGCTCAAGGTGTTCTGGGAATCCCACGACCCGACCCAGGGCATGCGCCAGGGCAACGACACCGGCACTCAGTACCGCTCGGTGATCTACTGGTTCGATCAGGCGCAGAAAGCCGCTATCGACGCCAGCCGCGCCGCCTTCCAGAAGGAACTGAGCGCCAAGGGCTACGGCGAGATCACCACGGAAATCCGCGAGGTACCGCCGTTCTACTACGCCGAGGCCTACCACCAGCAGTACCTGGCCAAGAACCCCAACGGCTACTGCGGCCTGGGCGGCACCGGCGTCTGCTTGCCGGCCTGAGCCTGCTTTTGTAGGAGCGAGCTTGCTCGCGAACCGGCCTCACAGTGAATCTGTTAGCGAGCAAGAACGATGGCGTCCCCCTCGCTCCTACATAAAGACTTCACGATCGGAGCCGCACCACAAAAAAGCCCCGGCAGTGCCGGGGCTTTTTTCATTCGGCGATCAGCCAGTCCACCTGGCTGCTGCCTTCGCTCTGCGCCAGCGTCTGCGCCAACCACGGGAGCAGGCCACGCAGTTCCTCATCCAGCGGCCAGGGCGGGTTGACGATGACCAGCCCGGAGCCATTCAGACGGTCAGCCGTATCGGCCGGGTGCACGCACAGCTCCACGCGCAGCATCTTCGGCGCCGAGCTTTTCTCCAGGCGCTGATAGAAACGCTTGAGCTGGCGGCGGTCCTTGATCGGGTACCAGATGGCAACCACGGTCTGGCGCATGCGGCCGATGGCCTCGTCCAGTGCGGTCACGCAACGCTCCAGATCGTCCGGCTGCTCGAAGGGCGGGTCGATCAGTAGCACGCCGCGCTTCTCGGAAACGGGCAGGAAGGCACGGGGCAGCAGCCAGCCGTCGCCCTGGTGCACCGAAATGCGGCGCTCGCCTGTCATGTTGGCCTTGAGCAGGCGACCATCTTCCGGATGCAGCTCGTTGAGCATCACCCGATCCTGCGGGCGGGTCAGGCGACGCGCCAGCTCCGGGGAGCCTGGGTAGAACTCCAGGCCGCCATCGGGATTCAACGCGCGGACGACGTCCAGGTAATCCTGCAACAGCTCCGGCAGGTCATCGCGCTCATACAGGCGGCCGATGCCCGACTCCCACTCGCCAGTGCGGCTGGCTTCGTCGCCCAGCAGGTCGTACAGGCCGATGCCGGAATGGCTGTCGAGGTAGGCGAACGGCGTGTCCTTGCGCGCCATCAGCGCGAAGATGCGGGCGAGGACGATGTGTTTCAGCACGTCGGCATGGTTGCCGGCGTGGTAGGCATGGCGGTAGTTCATGGATAGCGGACTCCTCAAGGCGCGCAGTTTAGGTCCTGGGCGGGTGCGGTGCGAGTCCGCCGTCGCCTGGGCTCGCCGGGAGGCCAGGTGTTTTAGCCCTTTATCACGCTCATGGATGATTCTGTGCGCGCTTCATTCACCAGACTAGACTGCGCCGATTCCCACGGAGGTCGATCCATGTCCGAGACTCTGCTCAGCTCCCGCAACCTCGCTTTCGAACTCTACGAAGTGCTCGACGCACAGGCCCTGACCCAGCGCGAACGCTTCGCCGACCACAACCGCGAGACCTTCGACGCCGCCCTGAGCACTGCCCGCGGCATCGCCGAGGAACTGTTCGCCCCGCACAACCGCAAGAACGACGAGCACGAACCGCAGTATGTCGACGGCGCTGCGGTGCTCATCCCGGAAGTGAAGCCGGCGGTGGACGCCTTCAACGAGGCCGGCTTCCAGAACGCCTCGCGCAGCTTCGAACAAGGCGGCATGCAGTTGCCGCACCTGCTGTCGCGTGCCTGTTTCGCGCACTTCCAGTCAGCCAACATCGCCACCTCGTCCTACCCGATGCTGAGCATGGGCTCCAGCCATCTGATCGAGACCTTCGGCAGCGAGGAGCAGAAACGCCTGTTCCTGCAGCCGATGATCGAAGGCCGCTGGTTTGGCACCATGGCGCTGACCGAGCCCCACGCCGGCTCGTCCCTGGCCGACATCCGCACCCGCGCCGAACCCGCCGCCGATGGCAGCTACCGGATCAAGGGCAACAAGATCTTCATCTCCGGCGGCGACCACCCACTGTCGGACAACATCGTCCACATGGTGCTGGCCAAGCTGCCGGACGCCCCGCCCGGGGTGAAGGGCATCAGCCTGTTCATCGTGCCCAAGTTCCTGGTAAACGACGACGGTTCCCTCGGCGCGCGCAACGACGTGACCCTGGCCGGTCTGTTCCACAAGATGGGCTGGCGCGGCACCACCTCCACCGCGCTGAACTTCGGTGACAAGGGCGAGTGCGTCGGCTACCTGGTCGGTAAGCCGCACCACGGCCTGGCTTACATGTTCCAGATGATGAACGAGGCGCGCATCGGCGTCGGCATGGGCGCCATCATGCTCGGCTACGCCGGTTACCTGTACTCACTGGAGTACGCCCGCGAGCGCCCGCAAGGCCGCCCGGTAGACGCCAAGGACCCGACCTCCGCGCCGGTTTCGATCATCGAGCACACCGACGTGCGCCGCATGCTGCTGACCCAGAAGGCCTACGTCGAAGGTGCCTTCGACCTCGGCCTGTACGCCGCGCGCCTAGTCGACGACTGCGAGACGCTGGCCACCGAAGAAGAGCGCAAGCAGGCCCACGAGCTGCTCGACCTGCTCACCCCGATCGTCAAATCCTGGCCCTCGGAGTTCTGCCTGAAGGCCAACGAACTGGCGATCCAGATCCTCGGCGGCCACGGCTACACCCGCGAATACCCGGTGGAGCAGTACTACCGCGACAACCGCCTCAACCCGATCCACGAAGGCACCCATGGCATCCAGTCGCTGGACCTGCTCGGCCGCAAGCTGGCGCAGAACAACGGCGCCGGCCTCAAGCAGCTGACCCGCCTGATCAGCCAGTGCTGCGAGCGCGCCAGCGCGCACCCGTCGCTGGACAAGCTGCGCGAACCGCTGGAGCAACTGATGGCGCGCCTGTCCGCCACCACCCTGAGCCTGCTCGGCGACCTGATGCAGGGCCGCGTGGCGCAGGGGCTGGCCAACTCGGCGCTGTACCTGAAGGTCTTCGGCCACGCCGTGATCGGCTGGCGCTGGCTGGAGCAGGCGATTCGCGCCGAGGAAGGGTTGGCAGCCGGCAACGCTGCCGACACCGACTTCTACCGCGGCAAGCTGCAGGCCGCGCGATACTTCCTGACCTGGGAAGTGCCGTCCTGCCACCATGACCTGACGCTTCTCGAAGCCCGCGACGATACCTGTTCCACCATGCAGGACGCTTGGTTCTAGGTTCCTGCATGACTCTTGCGCCCCGGTCACGTCCGGGGCTTTTTTATGCCCGCGGATAAACCGCCGCGACGCAGCAGAGCTGCCGATTGAATTGAAGGAATTTTCAGACACCAACACCTGACCAGGCTGACAGCGAAGCCAGGGCCATTTGCCGTTGAATGGCGCCCGCGCAACTTTTCGCCTTCATGACCATGGCCACCTATACCTCTTTCCCCGCTATCGCCTCACAGCGTTTCCTTCAATTGTTGCCGCTGCTCGCCGTCACGACGGCGCTGGGCCTGGTGCTTTGCCTGTTCAACACCGGCCCGGCAGACGCCCTGCCCAAGGATGCTTCCCTCAGCAACGCAGCCTTGTCGCTGAATGCGCAGCCCATCTTCAGCGCCCCCAGCGCGGAAGCCTTCCAGCACGCCGACGACTTCCTGCTGAGCATCGACAAGGCCATGGCCAATGGCCTCGAGGTGCTGCGCGACGGCGATGGCAAGTCGATCGCCTCGCAGAGCCGCTACTTCAACGCCCTGGTCAACGCCGGCTACGCCCAGTTCGGCTCGTCCTACTACGACCCGCTGGGCAGCTGCGGCGCGACAGGCAGCTCGGCCCGCCATCTCTGGCACACGCAGATCCGCGCCGCCAGCGGCGCAGCGAACAGCGCTGGCGAGATGAGCAAGGCCCGCACCACCTTGCAGCGCGACCGCCTGGCCTGCCTCGAAGCAGTCCGGCCGCCCCTGGACGAGGCCGTCGTCTGGGCGCCCGACGAGCTGGCCTCGCCGAGTCTGGTTCCCACCTGGGCCACCCGCGGGCCGTGGCCGGAAAGCGCCGCTGCACGGTCCGCAACAAACCTTTGACAGCCTTGTAAATCCGCAGGTTAGAATCGATTGGCATGCGGCCTGCATCCTGATCCTTGAGTAGCGTCGCCACCCCCCATTCCCCAGGAGGTCGACACCTTGGATGCCGTGGCCATCAACAGCTATTTCCTGATCGCTGCGGTGCTGATCGGCATGAGCATCCTGGTCAGCTCGCTGTCCTCGCGCCTAGGCATCCCGATCCTGGTCATCTTCCTCGCTGTAGGGATGATCGCAGGGACCGACGGCCCCGGCGGCATCGGCTTCTCCAACTACCCCATGGCCTACCTGGTGGGTAACCTGGCACTGGCGGTGATCCTCCTCGATGGCGGTCTGCGCACGCGGGTGTCCAGCTTCCGCGTCGCCCTCTGGCCAGCGTTGTCGCTGGCCACTGCCGGGGTGCTGATCACGGCCGGCCTCACCGGCATTGCCGCCGCCTGGCTGTTCAAGCTGAGCTGGATGGAAGGCCTGCTGATTGGCGCCATCGTCGGCTCCACCGACGCCGCGGCGGTGTTCTCGCTGCTGGGCGGCAAGGGCCTGAACGAGCGGGTCACCGCCACCCTGGAAATCGAATCGGGCAGCAACGACCCCATGGCGGTGTTCCTCACCGTCACCCTCATCGACATGCTCGCCCATGGCGAGAGCGGTCTGTCCTGGAGCTTCCTCTGGCACTTCCTGCGCGAGTTCGGCATCGGCTCCATCCTGGGCCTCGCCGGCGGCTGGCTGCTGCTGCAGGTGATCAACCGCATCCACCTGGCCAACGGCCTCTACCCGCTGCTGGCGATCAGCGGCGGCCTGCTGATCTTCGCCCTGGCCAACGCGGTGCACGGCAGCGGCATCCTCGCCATCTATCTGTGCGGCCTGGTGCTGGGCAACCAGCCGATCCGCTCGCGCCACGGCATCATGCATATGCTCGACGGCATGGCCTGGCTGGCACAGATCGGCATGTTCCTGGTGCTGGGCCTGCTGGTCACGCCCCACGATCTGTGGCCCATCGCCCTGCCCGCGCTGGGCCTGGCGCTGTGGATGATTCTCTTCGCCCGCCCGCTGTCGGTGCTGGTCGGCCTGTTCCCCTTCCGCGCCTTCCATGCCCGCGAGAAGGCGTTCATCGCCTGGGTCGGCCTGCGCGGCGCCGTACCGATCATTCTTGCGGTGTTCCCGTTGATGGCCGGGTTGCCGAACGCCCAGCTGTTCTTCAACGTGGCCTTCTTCATCGTGCTGGTTTCGCTGCTGGTGCAGGGCACCAGCCTGCCCTGGGCGGCCAAGCTGCTGCGCGTGGTGGTGCCGCCGGACCCGGCGCCGATCTCCCGCGCCGGCCTGGAAGTCCACCCGACCAGCGAGTGGGAGCTGTTCGTCTATCACCTGAGCAAGGAAAAGTGGTGCATCGGCGCCGCCCTGCGCGAACTGAAGATGCCCGAGGGCACCCGCATCGCCGCGCTGTTCCGCGGCACCCAGCTGCTGCACCCCTCGGGTAGTACCATCCTCGAAGCGGACGACATCCTCTGCGTGATCGGCCACGAACATGATCTCTCCGCGCTCGGCAAGCTGTTCAGCCAGGCGCCGGACCGCGGCCTGAGCGCGCGCTTCTTCGGCGACTTCGTCCTCGAGGGCGATGCCCAGCTGTCCGCCGTGGCCTCGCTCTACGGCCTCAAGCTCGAAGGCGTGGATGGCGAACAGAACCTGGGCCGCTTCATCGCCCACGAAATCGGCGGTCAGGCGATCATCGGTGACCAGGTGGAATGGAACGGCCTGACCTGGACCGTTGCCGCCCTGGACGGGAACAAGATCCGCAAGGTCGGGGTCAAATTTCCCGAAGGCCGCCCCGGCCCCGGGCTCTTCCTCTGACCGCCCACCGGCACCCGCTTGCGGGTGCCGGCCTGCCAGAACTACCCTCACTCCACTTTTTTGCACGAGCCGCTGAACGCGACCATGTCATTCCTGCTGCGTACTCTCCTGACTGCCGCCCTCCTGGGCGGCTCGCTCACCGGCCTGCCCGCTCTGGCCGCCGATACCACCGTCCCCAGCGCCGAGAAGGTGCAGCAGAGCCTCGACGGTCTGGCCGACCGCAAGCTCAGCGATGCCGAAGCCAAGCCGCTCAAGGCCAGCCTGGAGAACACCCTCAAGCTGTTGGCGGCCAAGGATGACAGCGAGAAGCAGCTCAGCGAGCTCAACGGCCGCCTGGCCGATGCGCCCAAGCTGATCAGCGAGAACCAGAAGGCCCTCAGTCGCCTCAAGGGCAGCGCGGACAAGCCCGCCGCCCAGCGCTACGGCGGCTACAACGCCACCCAGCTGGAAATGCTCCTCAACGAGCAATCCACTCAACTGGCTTCCTGGCAGAAGGAGATGATCGACGCCAAGAGCGAGATCCTCACCGCGCAGACCCGCCCCGAGCGCGCCCAGGCCGACCTGAGCAAGAACCAGGAGCGCCTGCTGGAGATCAGCACCGCCCTCAAGGCTGGCAAGGAAGGCGCCAAGCCCCTGACCGACGAGCGCCGTAATGAGGTGCTCGCCGAACAGGCTGCACTGACCGCGCAGAACCTGCTGCTGCGCAAGCAACTGGCCGGCAACAACCTGCTGCTCGACCTCGCCTCCAGCCAGCGCGACCTGCTGGCCGAGCGCATCGGCCGCGAAGAGCGCGAAACCCTCGAGCTGCAGGCGATGATCAGCGACAAGCGCCGCGAGCAGTCCGAGAAGACCGTCGCCGAGCTGTCCAAGGACGCCGACCAGGCCGCCGGGACCGACAGCCTGCTCAGCCAGGAGAACGCCGCCAACCTCAAGCTTTCCGACTACCTGCTGCGCACCACAGATCGCCTCAACACCCTGACCAGGCGCAACCTGGAAACCAAGCAGCAGCTGGACAACCTGACCCAGGGCGAGCAAGCCCTCGACGAGCAGATCAACGTGCTGCGCGGCAGCCTGCTGCTGTCGAAGATCCTCTACCAGCAGAAGCAGTCGCTGCCTGTCATCAAGACCGACCAGGACCTCGCCGACGAGATCGCTGACCTGCGCCTGTACCAGTTCGAGCTGAACCAGAAGCGCGACGAGATCAACAACACCCAGGTCTATATCGACAACCTGCTGGCCCAGCAATCGCAGGAAAGCATCACCCCGCAGCTGCGCCACGACCTGGCCGAGCTGGTCGACACCCGTCTGGAACTGATGGAGCGCCTCAACCACGAGCTGAACGCGCTACTCAACGAAGCCATCACCCTGCAGCTGAACCAGAAGCAGCTCAAGGAAACCAGCAGCAGCCTGCGCGCCACCCTCGACGAGCAGATGTTCTGGATTCCCAGCAACCGCCCGCTGGACCTGTCGTGGTTCAAGATGACCCCGACCCTGCTGCACCACCAGTTGGCCGAAGTGCCCTGGGGCTCGGGGGTGAAGGAGCTGGGCGAAGGCCTGATCGACCGGCCCTTCCTGTTCCTGCCGCTGCTCCTGCTGGTCGCCGCCCTGCTGTGGAAGCGCAAGTTCCTCTACGACAAGCTGGAGTCGCTGAACGACGACATCGGCCACTTCAAGCGTGACAGCCAGGCCCACACCCCGCTGGCCCTGCTGCTCGCCGTACTGCTGGCGCTGCCCGGCACCCTGGCCCTGGCCATCGCCGGCCTCGCCCTGCTGCTCGACGCCCGCGGACAGAACGCCACCCTGGGCAGCGCGCTACTGGAGATGGCGCAGGTCTGGCTGGTGTTCTACACCGCGCACCGCATCCTGCGTCCGGGCGGCATCGCCGAGCGGCACTTCCACTGGAGCCAGCCGCAGGTGCAGTTCCTCGGCAAGCTGATGCGCCGACTGGGTCTGGTGGTGATGTCGCTGGTCGCGGTGGTCACCGTCGCCGAACACGCACCGGCCTCGCTGGCCGATGACGTGATCGGCATTGCCGTGGTGCTGTTCGGCTACGGCGCCATGACCTGGCTGCTCGCCCAGCTGCTGTTCAACAGCCCGTCCAGCGAGCGCCCGTCGATGATCAAGATGATCGTCGGCCTGGGCTTCACCGCCCTGCCGGTGGCGCTGTTCCTGGCCGTGGGCTTCGGCTACTACTACACCGCGCTCAAGCTCACCGACCGCCTGATCGACACCCTGTTCCTGCTGATGTTCTGGATGGTGGTGGAAGCCACCTTCGTCCGCGGCATGGGCGTCGCCGCCCGCCGCCTGGCCTACCAGCGCGCCCTGAAGAACCGCCAGAGCGCGCCCAAGGAAGGCATCGAGGGCACCGAGGTGGTCGAAGAGCCGACCCTGGGCATCGAGCAGATCAACGAACAATCCATGCGCCTGATCCGCCTGGGCCTGCTGATCGGCTTCGTGGTCACCCTGTACTGGGTCTGGGCCGACCTGATCAGCGTCGTTTCCTACCTCGATAATGTGACCCTCTACCAGTACACCAGCGGCACTGGCGACGCGGCGTCCACCACGCCGATCAGCCTGAGCGACTTCCTCATGGCGCTGGTCATCGCCGCCGTTACAGTCGCCCTGGCGCGCAACCTGCCCGGCCTGCTCGAAGTGCTGGTGCTGCAACGCCTGACCCTGGCCCAGGGCAGCGCTTACGCCATCACCACCCTGCTGTCCTACACCATCAGCGGCATCGGCTTCGTCAGCGCGCTGTCCACCCTCGGGGTGAGCTGGGACAAGCTGCAATGGCTGGTGGCCGCGCTGTCGGTCGGCCTCGGCTTCGGCCTGCAGGCGATCTTCTCCAACTTCGTCTCCGGCCTGATCATCCTCTTCGAGCGCCCGGTGCGGATCGGCGACGTGGTGACCATCGGCACGCTGTCCGGCACCGTCAGCCGGATCCGCATCCGCGCCACCACCATCACCGACTTCGACCGCAAGGAAATCATCGTCCCCAACCAGACCTTCATCACCGGCCAGTTGGTGAACTGGTCGCTGAGCGATACGGTGACGCGGGTGACCATCAAGATCGGCCTGGCCTACGAGAGCGACCTGCCCCTGGCGCGCAAGATCATGCTCGACGCCGCCCACGCCAACACCCGCATCCTGCGCGACCCGGAACCAGTGCTGTACTTCACCACCATCAGCGCCAGCACCTTCGACTACGAGCTGCGCTTCCACGTGCGCGAACTGGGCGACCGCAACCCGGCGGTGGACGAGACCCTCACGCGCATCGCCCTGGCTTTCCGCGAAGCCGGCATCGACATGGCCTTCAACCAGGTCGATGTGTTCCTGAAGAACTTCCAGGGCCAGGAAGCCCAGGTCATCGTCGGGCAGCAGCCCGCCGCCACACCAGTGAAGATCAGCGCCCCCCAGGGCACCGACAAGCCCGGCGGCGACAAGGCCTGAGGGTGGACGCCTTCGGACAAGTCCGAGCACAATGCTCGGACTTGTCCGGAGTTAGCCTGTGAAAAAGCTCGACGAACTGACCTTCGATAACCGCTTCGCCCGCCTGGGCGACGTGTTTTCCACCCAGGTCCTGCCCGATCCTATCGCCGACCCGCGCCTGGTCGTCGCCAGCCCCGCCGCCATGGCCCTGCTCGACCTCGACCCGAGCGAGGCAGACACCCCGCTGTTCGCGGAAATCTTCGCCGGCCACAAGCTCTGGGAAGAAGCCGATCCGCGCGCGATGGTCTATTCCGGGCACCAGTTCGGCTCCTACAACCCCCGCCTGGGCGACGGCCGCGGCCTGTTGTTGGGTGAAGTGGTGAACGAGGCCGGCGAGCACTGGGACCTTCACCTGAAAGGCGCCGGACAGACGCCCTACTCGCGCATGGGCGATGGCCGCGCCGTGCTGCGCTCGTCGATCCGCGAATTCCTCGCCAGCGAGTACCTCGCCGCCCTGGGCATCCCCAGCAGCCGTGCGCTGTGCGTCATCGGCTCCAGCACCACAGTGTGGCGCGAGTCAAAGGAAACCGGCGCCATGCTGCTGCGCCTGGCGCCCAGCCACGTGCGCTTCGGCCACTTCGAATACTTCTACTACACCAAGCAGGAAGACCAGCTGCGCACCCTCGGCGAGTTCGTCCTGCAGTCGTACTACCCGCAGTGCCTGGATGACGAGAAGCCCTACCTCGCATTCTTCCGCGAAGTGGTCGAGCGCAACGCCGAGATGATTGCCTACTGGCAGACCTACGGCTTCTGCCACGGGGTGATGAACACCGACAACATGTCGATCCTGGGCATCACCTTCGACTACGGCCCCTACGCCTTCCTCGATGACTTCGACGCCAACCACATCTGCAACCACTCCGACGACACCGGCCGCTACTCCTTCAGCAACCAGGTGCCCATCGCCCACTGGAACCTCGCCGCCCTCGGCCAGGCGCTGACGCCCTTCGTCGAAGTGGACGACCTGCGCGCCACGCTGGACCTGTTCCTGCCGCTCTACCAGGCCAGCTACCTGGACCTGATGCGCCGCCGCCTCGGCCTCACCACTGCCGAAGAGGGCGACCTGGAGCTGGTGCAGCGCCTGCTGCAGACCATGCAGAAAGGCGCGGTGGACTACTCGTTGTTCTTCCGCCGCCTTGGCGAACAGGCACCGGAGCAGGCGCTGGCCGTGGTGCGGGAAGACTTCGTCGACCTCGCCGGTTTCGACGCCTGGGCCGCCGACTACCAGGCCCGCGCAGAACGCGAAGGCGGCAGCCAGGACGAGCGCCGCGCCCGCATGCACGCGGTCAACCCGCTCTACGTGCTGCGCAACTACCTTGCCCAGGAAGCCATCAGCGCCGCCGAGCAAGGCGACTTCAGCCTGGTGCGCCGCCTGCACGAAGTGCTCGGCAAACCCTTCGACGAGCAGCCAGACGCCGAGGTCTTCACTCGGCGCCCGCCGGACTGGGGCCGTCACCTGGAGATCAGCTGCTCGTCCTGAGGCGGTTATAAGCTCAGCGAAAAGCGATCTAGCGGCGCCCGGCCAGCATTGCTCCCGGTCATTGACCGGGGCCGGGCGCCGCCAGCATCCTCGGGGCTTTCTGCCACAAGGACGCTCGAACAATGAAACCGGAAACCCTGGCCATCCACGCTGGCTACAGCCCCGACCCGACCACCAAGGCCGTGGCCGTGCCGATTTACCAGACCAGCTCCTACGCCTTCGACGACACCCAGCACGGTGCCGACCTGTTCGACCTGAAGGTCGCCGGCAACATCTACACGCGCATCATGAACCCCACCAACGCGGTGCTGGAGGAGCGCGTGGCCGCACTTGAAGGCGGCGTCGCCGCGCTGGCGGTGGCTTCCGGCATGGCCGCCATCACCTACGCCATCGAGACCGTCGCCGAAGCCGGCGACAACATCGTCTCGGTGGCCAAGCTCTACGGCGGCACCTACAACCTGTTCGCCCACACCCTGCCGCGCTTCGGCATCCAGACCCGCTTCGCGCCGCACGATGACATCGCCGCCCTCGAGGCGCTGATCGACGAACGCACCAAGGCGGTGTTCTGCGAATCCATCGGCAACCCGGCGGGCAACATCGTCGATCTCCAGGCCCTGGCCGATGCCGCGCACCGCCACGGCGTGCCGCTGATCGTCGACAACACCGTCGCCACGCCGATCCTCTGCCGCCCGTTCGAGCACGGCGCGGACATCGTCGTGCACTCGCTGACCAAGTACATCGGTGGCCACGGCACCAGCATCGGCGGCATCGTCGTCGACTCCGGCAAATTCCCCTGGGCCGACAACAAGGCGCGCTTCCCGCTGCTCAACACGCCGGATCCGTCCTACCACGGCGTCACCTACACCGAAGCCTTCGGCCCCGCCGCCTTCATCGGCCGCTGCCGTGTCGTGCCGCTGCGCAACACCGGCGCCGCGCTCTCACCGTTCAACGCCTTCCTCATCCTGCAAGGCCTGGAAACCCTCGCCCTGCGCATGGAGCGCCACTGCGAGAACGCGGTAAAAGTCGCGCAATACCTGCAGGACCACCCGCAAGTCAGCTGGGTGAAATACGCCGGCCTCGCCGATCACCCCGAGCAGGAACTGGCGCTGCGCTACATGGGCGGCAAGCCCGCGTCGATCCTCTCGTTCGGCATCAAGGGCGGGCAGGAAGCCGGCGCGCGCTTCATCGATGCGCTGAACCTGGTGGTGCGCCTGGTGAACATTGGCGACGCCAAGTCCCTGGCCTGCCACCCGGCCTCCACCACACACCGCCAGCTCAACGACGAAGAACTGGAGAAGGCCGGCGTGCCGCGCGACATGGTGCGTCTGTCCATCGGCATCGAGCACATCGACGACATCCTCGCCGATCTGGCTCAGGCGCTGGACGCCGCCGGAGCCTGACACCCGCTTCCCGCTCGCTTCAACCGAACCGCCGACCTGCTGCGCAGCAGGTCGGCGTTTTTTTTCGCCTCGACCATACGGTTCTGCCGAACGCTGCCGATAGCGACTGAGCGCGGTACTCCCGCCTGGCCCCCAACAAGAACAATCTCCGAACGGCCTGACTTCACACAACCTTTCCTGGAGATCGTCAATGAACAGCTGGATTTCCAACCTGAGCGTGAATCTCAAGTTGGCCCTGGGCTTCGGCCTGGTCCTCGCCTTCACCGCCATCCTCGCCATCGTCAGCTGGGTCGGCCTGGGCTCGCTGATCGACCGCAGCAACTGGATGAGCGACATCACCGAACTGAACTCGCGCCTCACCAAGCTGCGCATCACTCGCCTGCAGTACATGATCGCCGACGGCGCCGAGCAGGAAGCCGCCAACGTCATGAGCACCCTGGCCGACTTCAAGGCGCAGCAGCAGAAACTGCGCGCGTCCTTCGTCAGCCCCGAGAACGTGCGCATGCTCGATCAGCTCGGCGGCATCATCGGTGACTACGAGAAATCCCTGGCCGCCATGCGCGCCGGCTACCAGAGCGCCGGCATCACCCGCCGCATCCTGCAGGACAACGCCGCCCGCGCCAACGAGCTGACCGCTCAGATCCAGCAGGACATCCTCAAGGCCCCGGCCGACGAAGAGCGCGCCACCCGCTTCCAGGCCATCACCGGCACCCGCGAGGACCTGCTGCAAGCCCGCTACGACGTGCGCGACTATCTTGCCACCGCACTCACCAGCAACGGCGACGGCGTGACTCGCGGCCTCGACGAAAGCATCGCCGGCCTGCCGGCCCTGGAAAACGTGCTCGGCGTCGCCGAAGCGCAGTACATCCAGCAGCTCGGCAGCGCCCTGCGCACCTACCGCGACGCCGTGCAGACCCTGCGCCAGAACATGGCCGCGATCGTCCAGGCGCGCAAGGAAATGACCGCCCAGGGCCAGGACATCGTCAAGATCAGCGAAAATCTCTACCAGCTGCAGCTCGATCGCCGCGACGTCGAAAGCGCCAAGGCCCGCAGCCTGCAAACCCTCGTGACCCTGCTCGCGCTGGTACTGGGCAGCATCGCTGCGCTGATCATCACCCGCCAGATCACCCGCCCGCTGCACGACACCATGGCTGTGGTCGACCGCATAGCCGCCGGCGACCTGTCACAGACCATCCAGGTCAGCCGCCGCGACGAACTCGGCCGCCTGCAGCAGAGCATGCAGCGCATGAGCCAGAGCCTGCGCGAGCTGATCGGCGGCATTCGCGACGGCGTCACCCAGATTGCCAGCGCTGCAGAAGAACTCTCCGCCGTCACCGAGCAGACCAGCGCCGGCGCCAACACCCAGAAGGTCGAGACCGACCAGGTCGCCACCGCCATGCACGAGATGTCCGCCACCGTGCAGGAAGTCGCGCGCAACGCCGAGCAAGCCTCCCAGGCCGCCTCCGCCGCCGACCACCAGGCCCAGGACGGCGACCGCGTGGTGAACAAGGCCGTGGAACAGATCGAGCGCCTGGCCGAGGAAGTGGAACGCTCCGCCGAGGCCATGCAGCGCCTCGAACAGGAAAGCGAGAAGATCGGCAAGGTCATGGACGTGATCAAGTCAGTGGCCGAGCAGACCAACCTGCTGGCCCTTAACGCTGCCATCGAAGCCGCCCGCGCGGGCGAGGCCGGGCGCGGCTTCGCCGTGGTCGCCGACGAAGTGCGCGGCCTGGCCCAGCGCACCCAGCAGTCCACCGAAGAGATCGAAGCACTGGTCGCCGGTCTGCAGAGCGGCACCCGCCAGGTCTCCAGCGTCATGCTCGGCAGCCGCGAACTCACCGCCAGCAGCGTCGCCCTGAGCCGCCAGGCCGGTGAGTCCCTCGGCGAGATCACCCGTACCGTTTCCAACATCCAGGCGATGAACCAGCAGATCGCCACCGCCGCCGAGGAACAGAGCGCAGTGGCCGAGGAAATCAGCCGCAGCGTGGTCAACGTCCGCGACGTCTCCGAGCAGACCGCCTCGGCCAACGAAGAAGTCGCCGCGTCCAGCGTCGAGCTTGCCCGCCTGGGTGGGCAACTGCAGACACTGGTCAGTCACTTCCGCGTGTGATGCACATGGGCCGACATCCAAGTCGGCCCATCTTCGGAAAAGCATTCAAGGTGCCGTTGAGATCGGACCTCCGAGACTCCATCTTTGCTTCATAGCCTCTGGAGCCCCGCCATGTCCGATTCCCTGATCATCCCCTGCCCCAACTGCAACGGCCTGAACCGCGTGCCCGCCACGCGGGTGAACGATTCGCCCAGTTGCGGGCGCTGCCAGTCACCGATCGTGCTGGATACGCCGTTCGACCTTGACGAGGCCGGCTTCTCCGCCCAGGCCAAGGGCGACTTGCCGTTGCTGGTGGACGTCTGGGCCGACTGGTGCGGGCCGTGCAAGGGCTTTGCGCCGGTGTTCGAGCAGGCCGCCGCGCGGCTGTCGGGCAAGGTGCGTCTGGCCAAGCTGGACAGCGACGCCAACCCGAACCTCTCCACGCGTCTGGGCATCCGCTCGATCCCGAGCCTGATCCTGCTGCGCAATGGCCAGGAAGTGGCGCGCCAGAGCGGTGCGATGCCGCTGCCGCAACTGCTCGACTGGCTATCCCGCCAGGGCATCTGAAGGCGAGCGTTTCGGTCAATCCACGCGGTCATTGCCAGGCCGCGTGGTGTGGCTAGGCTTGGGTGCACACCCCGCTGGCGAATCGGAGCGCGCCCATGCGTCATAACCTGGAATTCATCCGTCAACTCACCGAAGAGCACATCGCCTTCGTCAAGCGCACCGGCCTAAAGGCCGAGGTGCTGGAACCGGGCCTCGTGCGCCTGCGCATGCCGCTCAAGGGCAACGAAAACCACCTGCGCAACATGTACGCCGGCGCACTGTTTACCGTGGCCGAACTGCCCGGCGGCGTGCTGATGCTGACCAGCTTCGACGCCCGGCACTTCTATCCCATCGTCAAGGAAGCCGGCCTGCGTTTCCTGCGCCCTGCAGCGAGCGACGTGACGGTCGAGGCGCGGCTCAGCGAAGAGGACATCCAGCGTATCGGCGAGGAAGCCACGAACCTCGGCAAGGCCGAATTCGTCCTCGACCTGCAACTGAAGGACGAAGACGGCAACGTCGTCGCCGAAAGCCACGCCATCTATCAGCTGCGCAGCCGCTGAATCCGGGCCATTGCCCTGCATCAAGGTGAAATTTCCTACGTGGCGCGACAGTGGAGGCGCCACAGAGGGAGCCCACCATGTACAGGAACCTGCTCGTCGCCCACGACCTCAGCGTCGAGGCGGATATCGCCGTGCGCCGCGCCGCCCAGCTGGCCCGCCAGCACGGTGCCAGCGTCACGCTGCTGCACGTCATCGAGGAATTCTTTCCCGACCGCATGATGACCACGGTGCGCGAAGCCGCCGAAGTGGCGCTGCGCGATGCGGCCCGCGCCAGTGACATCACCGACTACCAGTTGGTGATCCGCCAGGGCCGCGCGGCGAATACGGTCACCCAGGCAGTGCAGGAACTGAACGCCGACCTGCTGGTGATCGGTGCGCACCATCAGCAGTTGCTGGAGCGCTTCGATGGCACCACCCTGGAGCGCATCGCCCGACATTGCCGCGCGCCGATCCTGCTGGCCGTGGACGAATCGGCCAAACCTTACGCGAAGGCTCTTGCCGGCCTGGACCTGTCGCACTGCGCCTGCCAGGCCTGGCGCGCCGGTTACCGACTGCTCGCGCCCGACGCCGAGCTGCTGGCGCTCAATGCCTACCAGCCAGGCAAGAGGGCCGGGCGCGTCGACAGCCACCTCGACACCCAGCGCGAACTGCTACGCCAGGCGCTGCAGGATGAGCGCACGCAGGTGCCGGCCGCCGGACCGCAATTGCTTTGCGCAGTGCAGCAGGGCACGCCCCAGCAGGCGCTGGAAACGGCATTACGGGAATGGACGCCGGACCTGCTGGTGCTCGGCAGCCGCAGCCGCGGCGCCATCGAGCAGGCCATGCTGGGCAGCTCGACGCGCTATTTCCTGCGCCGGCCGCCCTGCGATGTGCTGATCAGCCAGTAAGCGTTCAGGCTTCCAGCAGGCTGTGCAGTTCGACGAACTGCTGGGTCAGTTTGTGCCGCGGCTCGAGGAAGATCAGCGGGGTGCAGGCCTGGTGCGACTCGCGCATCTTCACCGAGCTCATCAGGTACACCGGCAGCACCGGCAGTTCCTCTTCCACCAGCTCATCCAGCAGTTGCTGCGGCAGGGTCGCGCGCGGCTGGAACTGGTTGACCACGATGCCTTCGACTTCCAGCTCTTCGTTGTGGTCTTCCTTCAGCTCTTCGATCTCCTGCAGCAGGCCGTAAAGCGCCTGACGGGAGAAACTGTCGCAATCAAAGGGGATCAGGCAGCGATCAGCGGCGATTAGCGCAGAAACCGTATAGAAGTTCAGCGCCGGCGGGGTATCCAGGTAGATGCGATCGTAGTCTTCGGACAGCTCGTCCAGCAGTTTGCGCAGCTTATTGATCTTGTGCTTCTGCTCGAGCTTGGGCTGCAGGTCCGCCAGCTCCGGGCTGGCGGTGACGATGTGCAGGTTGTCGAAGGGCGTCTCGTAGATATCGACCTTGCCCTTGCGACTGAAAGGCCCGGAAGACAGCGTCTGCTTGAAGAAGTCGGCGATGCCCACCGGCAGGTCCTCGCCGGTCAGGCCGGTGAGGTAGTGCGTGGAGTTGGCCTGGGCATCCAGGTCCACCAGCAAGGTGCGATAGCCCTCCGCTGCGCTCACTGCCGCCAGGTTGCAGGCGATGCTGGACTTGCCGACCCCGCCCTTCTGATTGAACACCACGCGCCGCATGAGCCATCCCTCCAGAACCATTCAAGACTTCGGGATTCTATGCAAAGCCCATGACAAGGGCGAGCACCCTTCGCCACACGACCGCTCGGCGGCTCCTGACCATTCATACCAGCGTCCCAACAGTGGCCAACCAAGGTTTCAGCGCCTGATCTCGAGACCGACGGCGCCTGGTCCGCTGTGGAGGGCTGTCACTTCCTGGGTCACCAGGTCGAAGAACGACTGCGCCAGGCGCGACGTCTCGTTGCGCCGTCGCACCAACCACACCGAACTGGTCGCGCCCGGATCGCTCAGGGTGCGATAGACCACGCCATCCACCCGCGTCCGACGGAACGACGCCGGTAGCATCGAGACGCCGAGCCCTGCGGCCACCAGGCCGATGATGGTCATCGCCTCGCCCGCTTCCTGGGCGATGCGAGGGCTGAAGCCGGCCTGCCGCGACAGCGCCATCAGCTGACTGTAGAGGCCCGTGCCATAGCTGCGCGGGAAGAACACGAACGGCTCGTCCGCCAGCAAGGCGAACTCCAGACCCTCCTGGCTGGCCTGCGCCAGCGGGTGATCGGCACGCAGCACTGCCACCAGCGGCTCGCTGAACAGCTCCACGGCTTCGAGGGTTTCCGGCAGCGGGATCGGGCGGATCAGGCCGACCTGCACGCGCTCTTCCAGCAGCGCCTGCACTGCCTGGCCGCTGCTCAGCTCCTGCAGGTCCAGATGCACATCCGGGTAGGCCTGGCGGAACGCCAGGATGGCGCGCGGAATGCTGGAGGTGAACGGCGCCGAGGCGGTGAAGCCGACCTTCAGCTCGCCGATCTCGCCCTGATGCGCACGCCGCGCCAGCAAGACGGCGCGATCCACCTGCTGCAGCACCTGCCGCGCTTCGTCGAGAAACAGCTTGCCGGCCTCGGTGAGCGCCACACGGCGGTTGGTTCGCTCCAGCAAGCGCGCGCCGATCTCTTCCTCCAACGCCTGGATCTGCTGGCTGAGGGGCGGCTGGGAAATTCCCAGCTGCTCGGCGGCGCGGCCGAAGTGCAATTCTTCCGCCACGGCGATGAAATAACGCAGGTGTCGCAGCTCCATCCGGCCCCCGCCATCAATGATTCGTAAAACGACTCAAACGTGTCGATTAATATATTGGAAATAATAAATCCCGCTCCTTATCCTTTCCACACAAGCCCAATAACGACTACCAACCTGCTCTCTGCCTGGCCGCGCGGGCCTTTGCCGCCATTCCAGGCCCTCCTGCTTTTACCAACCTGAGGTGTGTCGTGAGTCAACCTGCCCTGCGGGCTTTGCGGGAAGAACATTCCATGGCGGCCGAACCGGCTGTCATCCAAGAGCCGTCCGCCGCCAACGATCCGGTAGAGGTGCTGCCTGACCTGCGCGAAAGCGCGCGTGAAGCCAACGACGACGTGGTGCGCGCCGTCGAAGAGATCGAAACCTACATCGAGAAAGGCACCCCGGAATTCATGCGCACATCGCTTGCGTTGTTCTCCGGCGGCTTCGCCACCTTCGCCCTGCTCTACTGTGTGCAGCCGATGATGCCGGTGTTGTCCAAGGCGTTCAGCCTGACCGCCGCGCAGAGCAGCCTGGTGCTGTCGATCTCCACCATCACCATGGCCTTCGGCCTGCTGGTCACCGGCCCGATCTCCGACGCCATCGGTCGCAAATCGATCATGGTCGCCTCGCTGATCTTCGCGGCGCTGTTCACCATCGGCAGCTCGCTGATGCCGACCTGGCACGGCGTACTGGCCATGCGCGCGCTACTCGGCCTTTCCCTCAGCGGCCTGGCGGCGGTGGGCATGACCTACCTGTCGGAGGAAATCCACCCGCAGCACATCGGGCTGTCCATGGGGCTGTACATCGGGGGCAACGCCATTGGCGGCATGAGCGGACGGCTGATCAGCGGTGTGCTGGTGGACTACGTGAACTGGCACGTGGCGCTAGCCACCCTGGGCGTGCTCGCCCTGGCCGCGGCCCTGCTGTTCTGGCGCATCCTTCCCGAATCGAAGAACTTCCGCCCGGCACCGCTCAAGCCGCGCCGGCTCATCGAGGGCTTCACCGGGCACTTCCGCGATGCCGGCCTGCCCTGGCTGTTTCTCGAAGCCTTCCTGCTGATGGGTGCCTTCGTCACCCTGTTCAACTACATCGGCTATCGCCTGCTGGCTGAGCCTTATCACCTGAGCCAGGCCATCGTCGGCGTGCTCTCGCTGGTCTACCTCTCGGGCATCTACAGCTCGGCGTGGGTCGGTTCGCTGGCCGACAAGCTGGGCCGGCGCAAGGTGCTCTGGGCGATGATCGCGCTGATGCTCGGCGGCGTGCTGATCACCCTGCTGCAACCGCTGGCCGTGGTCCTGGTCGGTCTGCTGATCTTCACCTTCGGCTTCTTCGGCGCGCATTCGGTGGCCAGCAGCTGGATCGGCCGCCGCGCTCTGAAAGCCAAAGGCCAGGCCTCCTCTCTGTACCTGTTCAGCTACTACGTCGGCTCCAGCGTCGCCGGCACCGCTGGCGGGCTGTTCTGGCACCAGTACGGTTGGAACGGCGTGGGCCTGTTCATCGCCAGCCTGCTGGGCATCGGCCTGCTGGTGGCCCTGCACCTGGCACGCCTGCCAGTGTTACCGTGCGACCTTCCTGGACTCAACAAAGCTGGGTAGTTTCTACACACACGACATCGTGCATGCCTGAAAACGACATGGAACTGTCGTGCAAAGACATTAATCTCATATCCGACAACGCCTGCCAGGCGGGCGTTGTAGGATAAATTCCCAACCTACGACTTAAGTCGTAACAAAGTGTGGCGCGATCCTTGCGTTCACAATGTCGAACGACTTGTTGGAATCCTGAAACGGACCTCGACTCCCGCAGTACGCAATTCCCTCCGTAGTTGTAGGTAAAGCATGAGCAGCACCCCAACCTCCGGGCTCTCCCAGGGCCTGCAAAATCGTCACGTCACGATGCTTTCGATCGCCGGCGCCATCGGCGCAGGCCTGTTCGTAGGCTCCGGCCACGCCATCGCCGAAGCCGGCCCGGCCGTCATGATTTCCTATCTGGTCGCCGGCCTGCTGGTGGTCCTGGTGATGCGCATGCTGGCCGAAATGGCCGTCGCGCAGCCGGACAGCGGCTCCTTCTCCACCTACGCCGACCGCGCCATCGGTCACTGGGCCGGCTTCACCATCGGCTGGCTGTACTGGTGGTTCTGGGTCCTGGTTATTCCGCTGGAAGCCAACGCCGCCGCGGCCATCATCCATGCCTGGTTCCCCGGCGCCCCGATCTGGGTACTGGCCTTCCTGATCACCTCGGCGCTAACCGTGACCAACCTGTTCAGCGTGAAGAACTACGGTGAGTTCGAGTTCTGGCTGGCGCTGATCAAGGTCGTTTCGATCATCGCTTTCCTGGTGCTGGGCTGTGCGGCCATCTTCGGCTTCTCGCCCAACAGCGAAGTCTCCGGCATCGGCCACCTGACCAGCGAAGGCTTCCTGCCCAAGGGCTGGGGCGCCGTGCTCGCCGCCCTGCTGACCACCATGTTCTCCTTCATGGGCTCGGAAATCGTCACCATCGCCGCCACCGAATCCAAGGACCCGGAGCAGCAGATCACCCGCGCTACCAATTCGGTGATCTGGCGTATCGCGCTGTTCTACCTGCTGTCGATCCTGATCGTGGTCTGCCTGGTGCCGTGGAACGACCCGCGCCTGGTGAGCATGGGCTCCTACCAGACCGTACTGGAACACCTGCATATCCCCTACGCCAAGCTGATCGTCGACATCATCGTGCTTGTCTCGGTGACCAGCTGCCTGAACTCGGCGCTCTATACCGCTTCGCGCATGATGTACTCCCTGAGCAAGCGCGGTGACGCGCCGAAGATCGCCCAGGTGACCAGCGCCAGCCGCACCCCGGTCTACGCCGTGCTGCTGTCCACCGCCATGGCCTTCCTGTGCACCTTCGCCAACTACCTGGCCCCGGCCGAAGTGTTCAACTTCCTGCTGGCCAGCTCCGGCGCCATTGCCTTGCTGGTGTACCTGGTGATCGCCATGTCACAGCTGCGCATGCGCAAGAAGCTGCTCGCCCAGGGCCACCAGTTGAAGCTGAAGATGTGGCTGTTCCCCTGGCTGACCTGGGCGGTGATCCTCTTCATCGTCGGCGCTCTGGTGATCATGCTGATCCGCCCGGACCACCGCATGGAAGTGGTCGCTACTACCCTGCTGACCGTCGTGGTGGTCTGCTCCGGCCTGCTGGTGTCCAACCGCCGCAAGTCCCAGCGCGCCGCCGGCCTGGTGGGCGATGCTGCGTGATGCACTCTGAAGGGGCCTGAGGCTCCTTGAGGGAATGAAGAAGCCCCGCTGCAGAGCGGGGCTTTTTCATTGCGTCGTGGAACCTCGTGCGTTGCGGTTCGCGAGCAATAACGATGGCGTCCCCCTTGCTCCTACGAATAGCCGATGCCCCGCTTTGCTTTAGCTCTGGCTCTTAAGGTCTTCCAGAGAAACACCCGCACACTCCAACTGCCCCGTTCAGGAGGCCTCGTTGAAGCGGAGTTTCAGGGGTTGAGCGACATGGATGTCGCGAGAGCGCTGTCGGGCCAGGGATGGCCCGTAAGCGCGTGCCCCTGAAACTTCGTTTCAACGAGGGTATTTTTCGCCTAGGCGAAAAACCGGATGTCCGGGCAAGACCTTTGCCTACTTTGGGGCGTTTGCCAAAGTAGGTCGCCCGAGGGGGCGAAATACAGCGTCCGCACGCACGTCGAAGCGGCGCTGAAACTCCAAACCCAACGCAAAAAGCATCGCGGAGAAGCTCCGCTCCTACAGAAAGCCCACTTCGCAGGCCTGCACTAGATACAAAAAAGCCTCGCAAATACGGGACTTTTTCAATCAAGCATCAGGCTCAGTGGTACTGCGCCGACAGCTCGTGCACCGCCTCGAAGAAGGCGCCGGCATGGGCAGGATCGACTTCCGGGGTGACACCATGGCCAAGGTTGAACACGTGGCCATTGCCATTACCGAAGGAACCGAGGATACGCGCCACTTCAGCGCGGATGGCTTCCGGCCTGGCGTAGAGCACCGCCGGGTCCATGTTGCCCTGCAGGGCCACCTTGTCGCCGACGCGGGCGCGAGCGCTGCCGATGTCGCAGGTCCAGTCCAGGCCCAGCGCTTCGGCGCCGGTATTGGCCATGGACTCCAGCCACAGGCCGCCACCCTTGGTGAAGAGGATCACCGGCACACGGCGCCCTTCATGTTCGCGGATCAGGCCGTCGACGATCTTCTGCATGTAGGCCAGGGAGAATTCCTGGTACGCCGCTGCCGACAGCGCACCACCCCAGGAATCGAAGATCTGCACCGCCTGTGCGCCCGCGAGAATCTGGCCATTCAGGTAGCTGGTGACCGACTGCGCCAGCTTGTCCAGCAGCGCGTGCAGGGCCTGCGGGTTTTCGTAGAGCATCGCCTTGGTCTTGCGGAAGTCACGGCTGGAACCACCTTCGACCATGTAGGTGGCCAGGGTCCAGGGGCTGCCGGAGAAGCCGATCAGCGGCACACGGCCGTTCAGTTCGCGGCGGATGGTACGCACGGCGTCCATCACGTAGCCAAGGTCCTTTTCCGGATCAGGGATCGGCAGGGCTTCGATGTCGGCCAGGTTGCTGACGACCTTCTTGAAGCGCGGGCCTTCGCCGGTCTCGAAGTACAGACCCTGGCCCATGGCGTCGGGGATGGTGAGGATGTCGGAGAAGAGGATCGCCGCGTCCAGCTGCGGGTAGCGATCCAGCGGCTGCAGGGTCACTTCGCAGGCCATCTGCGGGTTCATGCACAGGCTCATGAAGTCACCGGCCTTGGCGCGGGTGGCGCGGTACTCCGGCAGGTAGCGGCCGGCCTGGCGCATCATCCAGACAGGAGTGACATCGACGGGCTGCTTGAGCAGGGCGCGGAGGAAGCGATCGTTCTTCAAGGCAGTCATAACGGCATCCGGCAAAAAAGTGCGGGTATTTTCGCAAAGCCCAAAAGAAAAGGCACGGCGGGTGCCGTGCCTTTTGTCTATCGCGACAGTTTGTCGCTGCGTCATCCACGAAGGGCGCATAACGCCAGAGGCGTTACCCGCCCTTCGTGGATCGCACTCAGACGCCCAGGTAGTCCAGGATGCCTTCGGCGGCGGTGCGGCCTTCGAAGATCGCGGTCACCACCAGGTCGGAACCGCGGACCATGTCGCCACCCGCGAAGATCTTCGGGTTGCTGGTCTGGTGCTTGAACTGCGAGGCAGCCGGGGCGATGACGCGGCCCTGGCTGTCGATTTCCACCTGGTGCTGGTCGAACCACGGGGCCGGGCTCGGGCGGAAGCCGAAGGCGATCAGCACGGCTTCTGCCGGGATGATTTCCTCGGAACCCGGGATCGGCTCGGGGCTGCGACGGC
This sequence comes from Pseudomonas sp. NPDC086581, assembly GCF_044746165.1. Classification (NCBI taxonomy): domain Bacteria; kingdom Pseudomonadati; phylum Pseudomonadota; class Gammaproteobacteria; order Pseudomonadales; family Pseudomonadaceae; genus Pseudomonas; species Pseudomonas sp. NPDC086581. The sequence goes on from NZ_JBIVBR010000015.1 coordinate 58,312, forward strand.
CACGGGCGTCCGGCTCGCCGAGGCGGGTCTCGACCACCTTCACGCCTTCCACCTTGTCCTCGCCGACGATGGCGATGGGCTGGCGGTTGAAGAGGAACTTCACGCCTTCTTCCTTGGCGTTCTTCACCTCTTTGCGCGAGCCGGGCATGTTCTCTTCGTCACGGCGGTAGGCGCAGGTCACGCTCTTGGCGCCCTGGCGGATGGAGGTGCGGTTGCAGTCCATCGCGGTGTCGCCACCGCCCAGTACCACGACGCGCTTGCCCTTCATGTCGACGAAGTCTTCCGGCGACTTCTCGAAGCCCAGGTTACGGTTCACGTTGGCGATCAGGAAGTCCAGCGCATCGTGCACGCCGGGCAGGTCTTCGCCAGGGAAGCCGCCTTTCATGTAGGTGTAGGTGCCCATGCCCATGAACACGGCATCGTACTCATCGAGCAACTGCTCCATGGTGACGTCCTTGCCGATCTCGGTGTTCAGGCGGAACTCGATGCCCATGCCGGTGAAGACTTCACGACGGCGCGAGAGCACCTGCTTCTCCAGCTTGAACTCGGGGATGCCGAAGGTCAGCAGGCCGCCGATTTCCGGGTTCTTGTCGAACACCACAGGGGCCACGCCATTGCGCACCAGCACGTCGGCGCAGCCCAGGCCCGCCGGGCCCGCGCCGATGACGGCGACGCGCTTGCCGGTGGGCTTGACCTTGGACATGTCAGGGCGCCAACCCATGGCGAAGGCAGTGTCGGTGATGTACTTCTCCACCGAGCCGATGGTGACCGCACCGAAGCCGTCGTTCAGGGTGCAGGCGCCTTCGCACAGGCGGTCCTGCGGGCACACCCGGCCGCAGACTTCCGGCAGGGTGTTGGTCTGGTGGGACAGTTCGGCGGCGGCGAGGATGTTGCCTTCGGAGACCAGCTTCAACCAGTTGGGGATGAAGTTGTGTACCGGGCACTTCCACTCGCAGTACGGGTTGCCGCAGCCCAGGCAACGGTGGGCCTGGTCAGCCGCCTGCTGCGGCTTGAACAGGTCGTAGATTTCCACGAACTCGCGCTTGCGCTGGCGAAGAAGCTTCTTCTTCGGATCCTTGCGCCCGACTTCGATGAACTGGAAGTCATTGTTAAGACGTTCAGACATTTTCAGACCTCATCAAACTTCAGGCGCTTATTGCGGGTTGGCACGAGTGCTGGTCAGCAGGGAACCGAGGCTTGCGGCCTTCGGTTTCACCAGCCAGAACCGACGCAGGTAGTCGTCGAGGTTCTCCAGCAGATGTGCGCCCCACTCACTCGCCGTTTCCGCCACGTACTCGACCAGCACCTTGCGCAGATGGTTGCGCTGGGCCTCCATCGCTTCGCCGCTGATGCGCTGGATTTCCACCAGCTCATGGTTCACGCGGTCGACGAAGGTGTTGTCCATGTCGAGGACATAAGCGAAGCCGCCGGTCATGCCGGAGCCGAAGTTGTAGCCGGTCTTGCCCAGTACGCAGATGAAACCGCCGGTCATGTATTCGCAGCAGTGGTCACCGGTGCCTTCAACCACGGCATGGGCGCCGGAGTTGCGCACGCCGAAACGCTCGCCCGCGGTGCCGGCGGCGAACAGCTTGCCGCCGGTGGCGCCGTACAGGCAGGTGTTGCCGACGATGGCCGATTCCTGCGACTTGAACGGGCTGCCCTTGGGCGGAGTGACGACCAGCTTGCCGCCGGTCATGCCCTTGCCGACGTAGTCGTTGGCATCGCCTTCCAGGTACAGGTGCAGGCCGCCGGCGTTCCACACGCCGAAGCTCTGGCCCGCGGTGCCCTTGAAGCGGAAGGTGATCGGCGACTTGGCCATGCCCTGATTGCCGTGGACCTTGGCGATCTCACCGGAAATCCGTGCGCCAATGGAACGGTCGCAGTTGCAGATGTCCAATTCGTACTCGCCGCCCTTGGCGCCTTCGATGGCCGAACGCGACAGCTCGACCATCTTCTCGGCCAGCAGGCCCTGGTCGAACGGCGGGTTCTTCTCGACTTCGCAGAACTGCGGCTTCTCGGCCGGGATCAGGTCGCTGCCCAGCAGCGGCGTGAGGTCGAGGTTGCCCTGCTTGGGCGTTTCGCCCGGCAGGATCTCCAGCAGATCGGTACGGCCGATCAGTTCTTCCAGGCTGCGCACGCCGAGCTTGGCCAGCCACTCACGGGTTTCGCTGGCGATGAAGGTGAAGAAGTTCACCACCATGTCCACGGTGCCGATGAAGTGGTCCTTGCGCAGCTTGTCGTTCTGGGTGGCCACGCCGGTGGCGCAGTTGTTCAGGTGGCAGATGCGCAGGTATTTGCAGCCCAGGGCGATCATCGGCGCGGTGCCGAAGCCGAAGCTCTCAGCGCCGAGGATGGCCGCCTTGATCACGTCCAGGCCGGTCTTCAGGCCACCGTCGGTCTGCACCCGGACCTTGCCGCGCAGGTCGTTGCCGCGCAGGGTCTGGTGCGCCTCGGCGAGGCCCAGCTCCCACGGGGAACCCGCGTACTTGATGGAGGTGATCGGCGATGCGCCGGTACCGCCGTCATAGCCGGAGATGGTGATCAGGTCGGCATAGGCCTTGGCCACGCCGGCGGCGATGGTGCCAACGCCCGGCTCGGATACCAGCTTCACCGATACCAGCGCCTGCGGGTTGACCTGCTTGAGGTCGAAGATCAGCTGGGCGAGGTCTTCGATGGAGTAGATGTCGTGGTGCGGCGGCGGCGAGATCAGGGTCACGCCGGGCACTGCATAGCGCAGGCGGGCGATCAGGCCGTTGACCTTCCCACCGGGCAGCTGGCCACCTTCGCCAGGCTTGGCGCCCTGGGCCACCTTGATCTGCAGGACTTCGGCGTTGACCAGATATTCCGGGGTCACACCGAAGCGGCCGGTGGCCACCTGCTTGATCTTCGAGCTCTTCAGCGTGCCGTAGCGCGCCGGGTCTTCGCCACCCTCACCGGAGTTGGAGCGGCCGCCCAGGCGGTTCATCGCTTCGGCCAGGGCCTCGTGGGCCTCCGGCGACAACGCGCCGAGGGAGATGCCGGCAGCGTCGAAGCGCTTGAAGATGGACTCCAGCGGCTCGATCTCGTCCAGGCTCAGCGGCTGCTCGCTGGTCTTCACCTTGAGCAGGTCGCGCAGCATGGAGACCGGGCGCTGGTCGACCAGCGCGGTGTATTCCTTGAATTTGGCGTAGTCGCCCTGCTGCACGGCGGCCTGCAGGGTGTTCACCACGTCCGGGTTGTAGGCGTGGTACTCGCCACCGTAAACGAACTTCAGCAGGCCACCCTGCTGGATCGCCTTGCGGTTGTTCCAGGCTTCATTGGCCAGCAGCTTCTGCTCGTTCTCGATGTCGAGGAAGCGCGCCCCCTGGATGCGGCTCGGGGTACCCGGGAAGCACAGGCCGGTGACTTCGTCGGCCAGGCCGATGGCTTCGAACAACTGGGCGCCACGGTAGGAGGCGATGGTGGAGATGCCCATCTTCGAGAGGATCTTCAGCATCCCCTTGGAGATGCCCTTGCGGTAGTACTTGAAGACCTCGTAGAGATCGCCCAGCACTTCGCCGGTGCGGATCAGGTCGGCCAGCACTTCGTAGGCGAGGTACGGGTAAACCGCGGACGCGCCGAAGCCCACGAGAACCGCGAAGTGGTGAGGGTCACGGGCGGTGGCGGTTTCCACCAGGATGTTGGAGTCGCAACGCAGACCGGTCTGCACCAGGCGGTGATGCACGGCGCCGACGGCCAGGGCCGCATGCACCGGCAGCTTGCCGGGGGCGATGTGACGGTCGGACAGCACCAGCAGCACCTTGCCGGCGCGCACGGCTTCCTCGGCCTGATCGGCGATGTTGCGCACGGCCGATTCGAGGCCGACGGACTCATCGTAGTTCAGGTCGATGTGGTGCAGGTCGAAGCCCGGACGCTCCAGGTTCATCAGGGTCCGCCACTTCGCCGGGGAGATCACCGGGGTGGTCAGGATCGCCTGGTTGGCGTGGTGCGGGGACTCTTCGAAGATGTTCTGCTCGATGCCCAGACAGGTTTCCAGGGACATCACGATCGCTTCGCGCAGCGGGTCGATCGGCGGGTTGGTGACCTGCGCGAAGACCTGACGGAAGTAGTCGTACGGCGAGCGGATGCGCTTGGACAGCACTGCCATCGGGGTGTCGTCGCCCATCGAGCCGACAGCTTCCTGGCCCTGCTCGGCGAGCGGGCGCAGCACCTGGTCACGCTCCTCGAAGGTGACCTGGAACATCTTCATGTATTGCTTGAGCTGGTCGCCGTCGTAGCTGGCAACGCCCTGGTCATCGTCCAGAGTGGCCTGGATGCGCAGCGCGCTCTGGCGCAGCCACTGCTTATAGGGGTGGCGCGACTTCAGGCGGTTGTCGATGTCCTCGGTCTGCAGCAGCTGGCCGGTCTCGGTGTCCACCGCGAGGATCTGGCCCGGGCCGACACGTCCCTTGGCGATGACGTCCTCAGGCTTGTAGTCCCACACGCCGATTTCCGAGGCGAGGGTGATGTAGCCGTTCTTGGTGGTGACCCAGCGCGAGGGACGCAGACCGTTGCGGTCGAGCAGGCAGACGGCGTAGCGGCCGTCGGTCAGCACGACGCCGGCGGGGCCGTCCCACGGCTCCATGTGCAGCGAGTTGAACTCGTAGAACGCGCGCAGGTCGGCGTCCATGGTCTCGACGTTCTGCCAGGCCGGCGGAATGATCATGCGCAGGCCACGGAACATGTCCATGCCGCCGGTAACCATCAGCTCGAGCATGTTGTCCATGCTGGAGGAGTCCGAACCCACGCGGTTGACCAGCGGGCCGAGCTCGTCGAGATCGGGCATCCACTCGTTGGCGAACTTGGCGCGACGGGCCTGGGCCCAGTTGCGGTTGCCGGTGATGGTGTTGATCTCGCCGTTGTGCGCCAGCAGGCGGAACGGCTGGGCCAGCGGCCACTTCGGCAGGGTGTTGGTCGAGAAGCGCTGGTGGAAGACGCAAATGGCGGTCTTCAGGCGCTCGTCGGAGAGGTCCGGATAGAAGGCGGCGAGGTCCGCCGGCATCATCAGGCCCTTATAGATGATGGTCTTGTGCGAGAAGCTGCAGATGTAGTGATCGGCGTCCTCGGCGTTGGCCACGGAGGAGCGGCGACGGGAGCTGAACAGCTTGACCGCGAATTCCTGGTCGGACAGGCCTTCACCACCGATGAACACCTGCTCGATCTGCGGCAGGCGCTCCAGCGCCAGGCGACCCAGGACGCTGGTGTCGATCGGCACCTTGCGCCAGCCGACCAGCTTCAGGCCGGCGCGCTCGATCTCGCGATTCATGTTCGCGCGGGCGGCTTCGGCTTTCACCGGGTCCTGGTTGAAGAAGACCATGCCCACGGCGTACTGGGCGGGCAGCTCGGCGCTGAAGGACTCTTGGGCCACGGCGCGCAGGAACTGGTCGGGCTTCTGGATCAGCAGCCCACAGCCGTCCCCGGTTTTCCCGTCCGCGTTGATCCCACCTCGGTGGGTCATGCAGGTCAGTGCTTCGATGGCGGTTTGCAGAAGTTCGTGGCTTGCCTCGCCCGTCATATGGGCGATCAGACCGAATCCGCAGTTATCCTTGAACGTCTCAGGATGGTACAGACCTGCTTTCATAGGGAACTCTCACCGGCAAAACTTTTATAAATTCCAGGGTCTGCTGACGTTTCGCCATCGCCCTGTTTCGCCGTGCAGGCTCGTTTCCCGCGCACCCCAAAGGCTCGGGCCGCATCTATCGTGCAGCGCCGTTGTAGCCCCTGGTTCACCTGGAATGACCGTTCCGCGCGAGGTGCCACGTCTTACCCAACGTGGCGGCGGTTCCGGCCCTGGCCATGACGAAACGTCAGCAGACCCTCTTCAAGCACTTCGCCTGTCTACTCGCTCAAGCGGCAAGTTTCCGATAGGCAAAGGGAGGTCATTGTACACATGGGGAAAGCGACGTCACTGTTTTTTTTGACGCACTGCTGACACCCGATGTCGCATTTTTATAAGAACGCAGCAAAAGACACAAGCCAATAAAAAAGCCGAGCCCCGTGGTACGGGGCTCGGCTTTTTCAGGATTGCGGCAGTGCGACCTTTCAGCGCGCCCCGGCGATGTCCTGCTGGATGCTGGAGAACGGACGGGCCCAGGGCTTGGAGGCCTGGATCTTCGCCGGCAGCTTCTTGATCGCAGCCTGCGCAGCAGTGCGGTCGGCAAAGTTGCCATAGGTCACCACATAGAAGGGCTTGCCCTGCAGGTTCTTGCGGAAGTAGCGATAGTCGCCACCGCCCTGCTGGCTGATGAAGGCCTTGGCGCTGGCTTCGGAGCCGGTGCCAAGCACCTGTACCGAATAGCGCGAACCGGACTGGGCCTGGTACCAGCTGCTGCCGCCGGCACTGCCACCGGTCGCAGCCGCAGGTTTGCTGGCAGCGGTTGCCGGCTTGGCGCTGGCAACGGTAGTAGCGGGCTTGGTCGCAGCCGGCTTGGCAGCCTGGACGGGCTTGGCCGGCGCGGTGGCGGCAGGCTTGACCGGCTCCGGACGCGGCGTGGGCGCAGGCGTCGGGGCTGGCTGGATCGCGACCTGCTGCTGGACGGGAGCCGCCGGCACCGGGTTCAGCGGTTTCGGGCCATTGTTCGCCAGCGGGGTCACCGGCGGCGCGGTGGTGGTCACGGTCGGCGGGATGGCGGCAGAGGGCATGGCGCCTTCGTCAGCATCTTCCTGGCCACCGGCCTGGGCCATGGGTTCACGGATCACCGGCTGGCTTTCACCTACTAGCGGCAGCGGCAGCGGCTGGTTGGAGCCGGCGAATTCCACCGAGGGGCCATTGCCCTGGGCATCCGGCTGCGGCTGCGGAGCAGCGGTGCCGCCCAGCGGCAATTGCGACGAAGTCTGCGCGGCGGCGTTGTTCGCCGTCTCCGGCTTGGTGGTCTTGCCTTGCATGAACCAGGCAGCGATGACGCCAATGGCGACCACGCCGAGGATCGCCAAGTGCTTCTTCGGCAGCTTGAAGCCGGCACCGGCGGCTTTGCGCTCGCCACTGCGGTCAGCCAACATCGCCTCGATCATGGCGTCGCGGGCGGTCTGGTTGATGGTGCCGGGCCAGCCGCCGGATTGCTCGTGGATGTCGGCCAGCAGGTCGGCCGAGATTAGCTCAATGCCCTGCCCCGCACCCTCGAGGCGCTGCGCCAGGTACTCGCGGGTTTCTTCCTCGCCGTATGGCTGCAGCTCGATTGCGTGGAAGCGCTCCTCGCCTTCGGACAGCACTTCGAGGCGCGACAGCAGCTCGGGCTCGCCGAACAGGAAGACGTGCAGGCGCGCTTCGGAGTTGCCAGCCGCGAGCAGCAGGAGGACTTCGAGGGCGTCGTCGCGTAGTTGCTCGGCGTCATCCACCAGCAGGTAGACGTCCTGGCCGGTGATCGCCAGCTGGGCGACCTTGGCGAGGATCGCCTCGATGCTGGTCTGGGTGATGCCCAGGCCTTGCGCGAGCTGGCGCAGCAGAGTGGCTTCATCGGTCACTGAGCGACCGGAAATCACCACACTGGAGACGGCGTCCTTGTTGGTACTGGCCACAAGGGCCTGGCGCAACAGGGTCTTGCCGCTACCCAGCGGACCGGTGACGGCCAGCAGCAGCTGGCTGTAACGCGCCAGGTGGTGCAGCTGCCCCAGTACGGGCTTGCGCTGCGCCGGGAAGAACTTGAACCCCGGAACCCGCGGTGCGAACGGATCGTGGCTGAACTGGTAGTGGGCCAGGAAGGCCTCATCGGCATGCAAGCTGGACATGGGACCTCAGTGTTCTCCTGCCTGACCGACCAGTGTCTGGTAGTCAGCGCGCAGTGTTTCTTCCAGAATCTCACGGGGGAATTCGGCAGTGACGACCGCGCCCCCCAGCCCTTGGAGCAGTACCAGACGCAGACGGCCATCGAGCACTTTCTTGTCGACGGCCATGTGCTCGAGAAAATGCTCGGCGCTCATTTCTTGCGGCGGGACCACCGGTAGCTTCGCCGCGGCGAGCAGGCGGACTCCGCGATCGAGTTCGGCCTTTGTCAGCCATCCCAGCCGATGCGACATCTCAAGCGCCATCACGGTTCCCGCACCCACGGCTTCGCCGTGCAGCCAGACGCCATAACCCATGTGAGTCTCGATGGCGTGGCCGAAGGTATGACCCAGGTTGAGGGTGGCGCGCACGCCGGTCTCCTTCTCGTCGGCGCCGACCACACGGGCCTTGGCCGCGCAGGAGCGCTCGATGGCCTCGGTCAACGCTGTCGCTTCCAGCGCCAACAGAGCATCCATGTGCGCTTCCAGCCAGGTGAGGAAAGGCTCGTCGCAGATGAAGCCGTACTTGACCACTTCCGCCAGGCCCGCCGACAGCTCGCGCGCCGGCAGGGTCTTCAGGGTGGCGGTATCGATGACCACGGCCTGGGGCTGGTAGAAGGCCCCGACCATGTTCTTGCCCAGCGGGTGGTTGATGCCGGTCTTGCCGCCCACCGAGGAATCCACCTGGGACAGCAGGGTGGTCGGCACCTGGATGAAGTCGACGCCACGCTGGTAGCAGGCCGCGGCGAAACCGGTCATGTCGCCGATGACGCCGCCGCCGAGGGCGATCAGAGTGGTCTTGCGGTCGTGGCGCGCAGTCAGCAGGCCATCGAAGATCAGTTGCAGGGTTTCCCACTGCTTGTAGGCCTCGCCGTCGGGGAGCACGACCGTGGTGACCTTGTAGCCGGCCAGGGTCTTCTGCAGTCGATCCAGGTACAGCGGCGCGATGGTTTCATTGGTGACGATGGCTACCTGACGGCCGCGGATGTGCGGCTCGAAGTAGTGCAGATCGTCCAGCAGCCCCTCGCCGATATAGATCGGGTAGCTGCGATCGGCCAGATCGACGTTGAGTGTGCGCATGAAACCCCCGGACAGGAAAGGGGACTAGGATACCGCAGATTGCAGCGCCGTTAATGGCGCTCCAGCTCACGCAGGCGCTCGATGATCTCCAGCACGACGAGCCGCGGAGGCCGCTCGTCGGTTTCGATGATCACATCGGCAATTTCGCGATAAAGCGGGTCGCGCATCTGCATGAGATCACGAAGGATCTGCTCCGGATTGGGCTTCTGCAGCAACGGGCGATTCTTGTCGCGCGCCGTGCGGGAAATCTGCTGCTCGACTGAAGCGTGCAGGTAGATCACCTTGCCGCCGCTTTTGAGGATGAGCCTATTGGCGTCGCGCATGACGGCGCCGCCGCCCGTGGCGATGACCATGCCCCCTTCATCGCACAGCTCGGCCAGCATCGCCTGCTCACGCTCACGGAAGCCAGCCTCGCCCTCGACATCGAATATCCAGGGGATGTTGGCTCCGCAGCGCTGCTCGATCTCTTTATCCGAATCTTTGAAGACGAGGTGAAGCTCTTTGGCGAGAAGACGCCCGATGGTGCTTTTACCAGCACCCATCGGGCCTACCAGAATCAAATTGGACACGACATTGATCAACGGCCGATGGCAATGGCCTGATTATTCATGATCCGCGGGGTAAGGAAAACCAGCAGCTCATTCTTGCTGTCGGTCACATAGTCGTTCTTGAACAGGCGGCCGATCATCGGCACATCGCCCAGGAACGGCACCTTGGCCGTGGACTTGGTCTGGGTGTTGGAGAACACGCCACCGATCACGATGGTTTCACCATCGTTGACCAGCACTTTAGCGTTCACCTCGTTCTTCTTGATCGGCGGTACGCCGTTCAGGGCGTTGGCGTAGTCCGGCTCGTCCTTGTTGACCTTCACTTCCATGATGATGCGGTTGTCAGGAGTGATCTGCGGAGTCACTTCCAGCGACAGTGCCGCCTCCTTGAAGGACACCGAGGTTGCGCCGCTGGAGCTGGCTTCCTGGTAAGGAATTTCCGAGCCCTTCAGGATCTTCGCGGTTTCCTTGTCCGAGGTGACCACCTTCGGCTGCGACACCACTTCACCGTTACCGGTTTTCTCCATGGCGTTGAGCTGGAGATCCAGGATGGTGTTGTTGGTGGTGAAGCCGATGCTGATGCCCGAGGTCGGAGTGGTATTGGAGGTACCCAGGTCAACGAAGGTGTTGCCGGTGCTGTTGGTGCCGCCGGAGACATCGAAGTTGCCGTGACCGGAGAGCGAGCCGCTCCAGTTCACACCCAGCTCCTTGGTGTAGTCGACGTTGGCTTCGACGATGCGCGCCTCGATCATCACTTGGCGCACCGGGATGTCCAACTGGGCGACGATGCGACGCAGCTCGTCCAGGCGATCCTGGGTCTGGTAAGCGATGATGCTGTTGGTGCGGTCATCCACGGTGATCGAGCCGCGGTTGTCGCCCTGCGCAGCCGCCGCAACGCCCGGAGCGCCACCACCACTGCCGGTCACGGAGCTGAACAGCTTGGCAATGTCCGCCGCCTTGGCGTAGTTCACCTGAATCAGCTCACGACGCAGCGGAGCCAGTTCGGAGATCTGCTTCTGCGCTTCCAGCTCCTGACGCTCGCGAGCGGCGATCTCGTCAGCCGGCGCGACCAGCAGTACGTTGCCGACCTTGCGCTTGTCCAAGCCCTTGGTCTTGAGTACCAGGTCCAGCGCCTGATCCCACGGCACGTTCTGCAGGCGCAGGGTGATGTTGCCCTGCACAGTGTCCGAAGCCACCAGGTTCAGGTCAGTGAAGTCAGCGATCAGCTGCAGCACCGAGCGCACGTCGATGTCCTGGAAGTTCAGCGACAGCTTTTCACCGGTGTAGGCGAAGGTGTCCTTCTTGCGCTTCTCGGCATCGTCCTGGGTCAGCGGCTTGATGCTGACGGTCATGCGGTTGTCAGTCTGGTAGACGAGGTAGTCGTATAGGCCGGTCGGTTCAATGGTGATGCTGGCCTTGTCACCCACCGCGGAGGCGTTGACCAGCTGTACCGGGGTAGCGAAGTCCTTCACATCCAGGCGGACGCGCAGATTGTCCGGTAACTGGGTACGCGGGAAGTCCAGGCGAATCTTGCCGCCCTGCTCCTGGATGTCCGGGCTGACAGTCGGATCGGACAGGTCGATGACAACGTTGCCTTCACCCTGCTCGCCACGCTGGAAGTCGATGTTGCGGATCGCCTTGCCAACCGGGACGTAAGGCTTGGGCGCCGCAGGCTTGGCCGCCGGTTCCGAAGTCGGCGCCGCGGAGGCGTAGGAGCTGGAAGTCGCTGCGCCTGCGCCGACCACGACGTACAGGTTCGAACCTTCCGCACGGGTGCTGTAGGGCACGAGGGTCGCCAGATTCACGATCAGACGAGTACGGTCCTTCGCCTCGACCACGGTCAGGCTGCGGGCATTGCCCACGCCCAGTTCGCGGTTCTTGCTGCCCAGTTTGTTCTGCACTCCCGGCAAATCCAGCGCGATACGCGCCGGCTGCTCGATGGTGTAGCCACGCGGCGCGGCCACCGGCTCGTCGAAGCCCAGCTTCAGCTCCACGCGATCGCCCGGCAGTGCCGCCACATCGACACTCTGCAGGTTCGCAGCCAGCAGAGCCGGCGCGAATGCGGCCGCGAGCACGGAAATGCCGAGGCGGGAAAGCTTTCTATTCATCGTCTGAATCCGTCGTGCAGACTGCTGTTTGTTATCCATGTTCATCCCCGCCCTTAGGAGCGTTCCTTGAGAGTCAGACTGCGCGGACGCTCCAGCCAGCCACCCTCACCATCAGGAACGATTTCAATCACGTCGATCTTGGCTTCGTTGATCGCAACGATCTTGCCGTCGTTGCGCCCAAGGTAGTCACCCACTCGTACCCGATGCACCCCACCTGCACCTTTCACGAGAGCAAATACCTGACTGTCCTTGGCCAGGGTGCCGACCATTTCGAAGGTTTCGATGTTGAAGCCTTCGAGGAACTGCTTGACCCGAGTTTCATCGGGCTTGATGACCCTGTTGCCCTTCTGCTTGATCGCCAGGTCGATCTTCACCGGTGGCTGGAAGGGACTGCGCAGGGACGAAGCGCTATAGGTGAAGGCCTCGTAGCTCTGGAACTTGGGCAACGGCTCGATCGTCCCCTTCGGGCGAGCGCGGACTTCGTCCATGTAACCCTGCAGGTCGGCAAAATCACTACCCGAGCCACAACCGTTCAACGTCAGGAGCAGGAAACTGCAAATGATCAGGCGCCCCCTCATTTCTTAGCTCCTGTCTTCGCTCCAGCCGCCGGGGCAGTAACCTTCACGCCCTTGTCGTTGTAGCGATAGGTTTTCGCCAGGATGCTCATGCGCAGCTTGGAGGTGCTGTCGGAGCTCGCCGGTTTGATATCGAAGTCATGCAGCGTGACGATCCGCGGCAGGCTGGCCACGCCACTGACGAAAGTCGCCAGATCATGGTATCCGCCTACGACGCTGATCTGGATCGGCAGCTCGATATAGAACTGCTGGGTCACTTCCGGCAGCAGCTTGATCTCCTCGAACTCCAGGCCGCTACCCAGCCCAGTGCGGGTGATGTCTTCCAGCAGGCCGGGCACTTCGGTATCGCTCGGCAGTTGGCGCAGCAGGGCGCCGAAGGATTCTTCCATCTCCTTCATCTGCCCCTTGTAGGCTTCCAGGTTCGCCGCCTGGAAGGCCTTGGTCGAGAACTGCTGCTTGAGGGTCTGTTCTTCCTCGCGGTTTCGGTCGAGCTGATCCTGCAGGTCCTTCAGATGGAAGTTGTAGCCAAGCGCCAGAACCACGGCCATCAGCAGGATACAGGCGATGACCTTGACGGCTGCCGGCCAGGAACCAAGGTTGTTCAGGTCAAGATCGTTGATATCGATCTTGCGCAAGCTCTCAAGAGAACTGGCCAGACTCATTTTTTGGCTCCTTGCGGGGTGTTCTGCTTGTCCTGCTCCTCGCTGCCGGGCTGGGTCTGCTGCACCGTCAACTGGAAGACGTTCGCCTGATCCAGCGCGCCCTGGGTAACCGCTTTAACTTCGGTCAGGTTCGGCGAAGTCAGCCACTCCGACGAGTCGAGATTGCGCATGAGGTTCGAAACGCGGTTGTTGGACTCGGCCGCGCCGGCAATGGCAATGGACTTCCCGGTCATCTTCAACTGAGTGAAGAAGACGCCATCGGGCAGGGTGCGGACCAGTTGGTCGAACACCCGGCCAATGATCGGGCGGTTGCCCTGCAGGTCCTGAATGATCTTCATCCGCTCCAGCAGTTGCTGGCGACGGGTCTTCAGCTCACTGATCTCCTTGATGCGCGCATCCAGCACGGCGATTTCCTTGCGCAGGAAGTCGTTGCGCGCAGTCTGGTTCTCGATGGCCGAATTGAAGTACTGATCACCCAGGAAAACGATCGCCCCGGAAGCCAGAAGAACGGCACCCAGGATCACCAGGAAGCGCTGCTTGCGCTCCTCGCGCAGTTGCTCCCGCCACGGCAATAGGTTGATGCGTGCCATCAGTCGAAACTCCTCATCGCCAGACCGCAGGCAATCATCAGCGCGGGCGCATCACTGGCCAGCGCACCAGCGTTGACCTTGCCACTGAGCACCATGTCGGCGAAGGGGTTGGCCACCAGGGTTGGAGTACCGATCTTCTGCTGGATCAGGCGATCCAGGTCAGGAATGGACGCAGTGCCCCCCGCCAGCAGGATGTAGTCCACATCGTTGAACTGGCCGGCCGCGAAGAAGAACTGCAGCGAGCGCGACACCTGCTGAACCACGGCGTCCTTGAACGGCTGCAGAACTTCGCTGTCGTAGTCATCCGGAAGACCGCCCTGCTTCTTGGCGAGACCAGCCTCCTCGACCGACAGCCCATAGCGACGCTGGATCTCCTCGGTGAGCTGACGCCCGCCGAACAGCTGCTCACGCGTATAGATAGTGCGGCCATGGTGCAGGACGCTCAGCGTAGTCATGGTGGCACCGATATCGACCACAGCAACTGTGAGCTCGTCGGCATTGCCACCCAACTGGTCTCCCAGCAGACTGAACGCCCGCTCCAGCGCGTAGGCTTCGACGTCGACGACCTTGGCCGTCAGGCCCGCGAGCGCCAGCGCAGCTTCGCGCACCTCGACATTCTCCTTCCGGCACGCGGCGAGAAGAACATCGACGCGATCCGCGTTGCGCGCGGACGTGCCCTGTACCTCGAAGTCGATCGCGACCTCTTCGAGGGGATAGGGGATGTACTGGTCAGCCTCGATCTTGAGCTGATTTTCCAGCTCGTCGTCCGAGAGTCCGCCGTCCATCTCGATGGTTTTAGTGATGACCGCCGAGCCGGCAACCGCGACCGCAGACGTTTTCACTGCGGTCCGCGCCTTGGCGACCACACGTGACAGCGCCTGGCCGACACCCTCCAGCTCAGCGATGTTCTTTTCTACCACTGCATTGGGCGGGAGCGGCTCGACAGCATAGGCCTCTACCTTGTAGCGGCCTCCAGAGCGGCTCAATTCGAGAAGTTTGACCGAAGTCGAACTGATGTCTATCCCCAGCAGCGTGTTCGCTTTCTTATTGAAGAGCCCTAGCACGACTGATTTCCTATCAGCATCCGAGACTTACGGACGATTTATGTTTTTCCACATTAGATACCAGACTTGACAGCTTCGCAAATGGCTCGCCAGCAAAAAAACTGCTTATAATGTGATCAGCTTTTCCCTTTTTACCGCGCCATCCGCTTAACTCTTTCTTTTCCCTGGAAATCCAAGACCTTCCCGATGCGCCTGCTGAAGTTTCTGTGGTGGACATGCGTCACCATTATTTGTGGAGTGCTGCTCAGTTTCAGCGGCGCCTATCTGTACCTCAGCCCGAACCTCCCGTCCGTGGAGGCCTTGCGCAACGTGCGATTGCAGATGCCGCTGCGCGTGTACAGTGCTGATAACAAATTGATAGCAGAGTTTGGCGAGATGCGCCGAACGCCGATTCGATTTGCTGAAATCCCCCCGGATTTCACCCACGCACTGTTATCGGCTGAAGATGACAATTTCGCCAACCATTATGGCGTGGACGTCAAAAGCCTGATGCGTGCTGCCGCGCAATTATTGAAGACCGGGCACATCCAGACCGGCGGCAGCACCATTACCATGCAGGTGGCGAAGAACTACTTCCTCACCAACGAGCGGAGTTTCTCCCGCAAGATCAACGAGATCCTGCTGGCTCTGCAGATCGAGCGCTCGCTCACCAAGGACGAGATCCTCGAGCTCTACGTCAACAAGATTTACCTGGGCAACCGCGCCTACGGCGTCGAAGCCGCCGCCCAGGTCTATTACGGCAAGTCCATCAAGGACCTGAGCCTGGCGCAGATGGCGATGATCGCCGGCCTGCCCAAGGCACCGTCGCGCTACAACCCACTGGCCAACGCCGCACGCAGCCTGGAACGTCGCAACTGGATTCTCGAGCGCATGCTCAAGCTCGGCTTCATCGACCAGCCGCGATATCAGGCCGCCATCCAGGAGCCGGTTGGTGCGTCCTACCACGTGCAGACACCGGAACTGGCAGCGCCCTATATCGCCGAGATGGCCCGCGCCGAACTCGTCGGCCGCTTCGGTGGCGACGCCTACACCGAGGGCTATCGGGTCTACACCACGGTGCGCAGCGATCTGCAGGAAGACGCCAACACCGCCCTGCGCGAAGGTCTGCAGGATTACGACCAGCGACATGGCTATCGCGGCCCCGAGACGCGCCTCCCCGGCAAGACTCGTGATGCCTGGCGCCAGGCTATCGCGCAGCAGCGCCCGCTCGGCGGCCTGGAACCGGCCATCGTCACCCAGGTCGAGAAGAGCGGCGCCATGGTCATGACCCGCGACGGCAAGGAAGAAGCCCTGAGCTGGGACGGCATGAAGTGGGCCCGCCCCTACCTGAGCAACAACAGCATGGGGCGCATGCCCAGCCAGCCCAGCGATGTGGTGCAGGCCGGCGACGTAATCCGCGTGCAGCGCAAGGATGACGGCTCGCTGCGCTTGACCCAGGTGCCGGCCGCGCAAAGCGCCCTGGTGTCGCTCAACCCGCAGGACGGCGCGATCATGGCGCTGGTCGGCGGCTTCTCCTTCGAACAGAGCAACTACAACCGCGCCACCCAGGCACGTCGCCAGCCCGGCTCCAGCTTCAAGCCGTTCATTTACAGCTGTGCGCTGGATAACGGCTTCACCGCCGCCTCGCTGATCAACGACGCGCCTGTGGTGTTCTACGACGAGTACCTGGACAAGGTCTGGCGGCCGAAGAACGATACCAACACATTCCTCGGCCCGATCCCCATGCGCGAGGCGCTGTACAAGTCACGCAACATGGTGTCGATCCGCATCCTCCAGGCCCTGGGCGTCGACCGCGCACGCAACTGCATCAGCAAGTTCGGCCTGAACAAGGACGACCTCCCGCCGAACCTGTCCATGGCCCTTGGCACCGCGACTCTGACTCCCATGGAGATCGCCAGCGCCTGGACCGTCTTCGCCAACGGCGGCTTCAAGGTTGCGCCCTACATCGTGCAGCGCATCGAAAGCCGAGACGGGCAAGTGCTGTACCAGGCCAACCCGCCGAGCATTCCGCAGAACGAGGAACAGGCGCAGGCGCAGCCACAACCGGCCGCCACCGACGCCTTCGGCAACGACGACCCGAGCCAGGCCAAAACCACCATCGAGCCAGCGGCGGCCGAGCGCGTCCTCGATGCGCGCACTGCGTACATCATGACCAGCATGCTGCAGGACGTGATCAAGCGCGGCACGGGGCGGCGCGCACTGGCGCTCAAGCGCGATGACCTGGCAGGCAAGACCGGCACCACCAACGAATCGAAGGACGCCTGGTTCTCCGGCTTCAACGCCGACTTCATGACCACCGTCTGGGTGGGCTTCGACCAGCCGGAAAGCCTCGGCCGCGCCGAATACGGCGGCAACGTCGCCCTGCCGATCTGGATGCGCTTCATGGGAGCAGCGCTGAAAGACAAGCCGTCGCACCTGTTGCCCGAGCCGCCCGGCCTGGTCAGCCTGCGCATCGATCCGGTCACCGGCCGTGCGGCGCCTCCTGGCACCCCGGGCGCGTACTTCGAACTGTTCAAGAACGAAGACACGCCGCCGTCGATGAACGAACTGGCGCCCGGCAGCGCCCCCGGTAGCGGCATGCCGGCAGACGAAGAAGCGCCGATCGATCTGTTCTGACAGAAAGGCCCCTCCCCGGAGGGGCCTTCTCATTTTCGGGAATCGTTCCCGACAAAATTATGGCATTTAGCCAAGTCATTGATTAATCTGGGCTTTGCGGCGGCGAACAACCCCAGGCGACCGACCCCATCCGGCGCGTCAGGGGCTTCCCGCGGCAACTTCATCAGGAGGTTCGGATGCCACGCGCCCTGCCCGGCTGGCTGTTCTGCCTGATCGCCCTTCTGCTTGGCGCGCCCCTGCTGCGCCTGCTCGCACAACCCCGCTCGCTCGAACCCGCACCCGATCTCGTCTATCTCGATCAGTTATTCTCGGTACTGATCGCCAGCGCCGGCCTGACGGGATTGCTGATCGCCTTCCTGCTGCACCTGGCCGGGCGAATCCTGGCCGCACTGGCGCTCCTGGTGCCGGCAATCGCTCTTTGCGCATGGCACCTCACCCATACCCACCTCGGGCCGGTTTCGCCCACGACGGAGCAGTACGAATGGCTGCTGGCAGGCCTGGCGACCTATGCGCTGGTGCTGGCGGGCGTCAATTGGCTGAACCGGGGCGAGAGCGGCCCGCGCACGGCGCTGCGCTATCTGGGCTTCGCCCTGCTGCTGCCGTGGTGCCTGGGGCTGCTCTACCTGGGGCGGCTGTACTTCTGAGGCAGGTCGCGCCAGGTCAGGTAGACACGCAGGTCGAACTCCAGCTGGTGATAGCCGGGCAGCATGTGCTCGCAGAGCTGGTAGAAGGCCTTGCTGTGATCGCGCTCCTTCAGATGCGCCAGTTCGTGGACGACGATCATCTGCAGGAATTCGGGGGCCGCGTCCTTGAACAGCGAGGCGACGCGGACTTCCTTCTTCGCCTTGAGCTTGCCGCCCTGCACGCGGGAGATCGCCGTGTTCAGGCCCAGCGCGCGCTGCACCACATCCAGCTTGTTGTCGTAGAGCACCTTGTCCACCGCGGGAGCGGTGCGCATGTACTGCTGCTTGAGGTCCATGGCGTAGCCGTACAGCGCCTTGTCGCTCTGCACGTCATGACGACCCGGATAGCGGCGCTCCAAGTACTCGCCGAGGCGCTCCTGCTCGATGAGCTGGCGCACCTGATCCTGAAGTTGTGGCGGATAGGCCTGGAGATAGCGAAGCGGCTGCATGGGATACGACTGGCGGAGGAAGCGTCCGCCAGTCTACCGCATTCCCCGGTCAGGCCAGCGCGCGGGTGCTGTAGGCCTCGGTGCGATAGG
This sequence comes from Pseudomonas sp. NPDC086581, assembly GCF_044746165.1. Classification (NCBI taxonomy): domain Bacteria; kingdom Pseudomonadati; phylum Pseudomonadota; class Gammaproteobacteria; order Pseudomonadales; family Pseudomonadaceae; genus Pseudomonas; species Pseudomonas sp. NPDC086581. Next base: position 76,553 of record NZ_JBIVBR010000015.1, read on the forward strand.
GGAAGGCGACTTCGCTGCGCCCCTTCAGCGCCGGGTGCGTGGCGATCAGTTCGTGAAGTTGCTCGGCGACCCGCTGCTTCTGCTCGTCGGGCAACGCCGCGATGAAGCTCACCGACAGGGTACGCGCGACAATCACCTGCTCCGGCGGGCCGATGTGCTGGTAGCTGAATTCGCGCAGGCGCAGGTCTTCGAAGCGCGACCCGGCAAAGGCGCGGCGCCACTGCCCGGTGTGGAAGCGCGGCGTGCTGCCTTCGTAGCGTTCGAGAATGCGCGTCACCTGGGCAACCCAGTCGACACGCTCGTCGCGCACATTCCAGACCAGCCCGAGATGGCCGCCCGGTCGCAGCACGCGATGGATTTCCTCCAGCGCCCGCTCGTCGGCGAACCAGTGGAAGGCCTGGGCACAGGTCAGCGCATCGACGCTTTCCGTCACCAGCGGCATCGCCTGGGCCGTGCCGTTGAGCACCTTCACAGCGGGCAAGGAAGCACCGAGCTGCTCCCGCATGGCCGCCACCGGCTCGATGGCCGTGACCTGCGCACCAGTGCGCAGCAACAGGGAAGTGAACTTCCCGGTACCGGCACCGAGGTCGACCACTTCCGTGTCGGCACCTATGCCCAGCTCCTCGCCGAGCCAGCCCAGCAGCTCGTCGGGATAGTCCGGGCGCCCGTGGGCGTAGGCCTTCGCCTCGCGGGAGAAACCTTCCTGCGCACTGCCATGTACATCCGTCATCTTGCCTCCAGAGCCGGTCCGGCCCGCCTCGAGCACCAGCGCTCAGCGGAACCGGCAGGCCTTGCCGTCGAGAGTGGTCTTTCCATCAAGGTAACTACGGTAGCAGCTGAGCAGACGCGATTCCTTGATACGGCAGCGCTTCTGCCGGCACTCGCTGGAGAACTCGAAGCGCCCACCATCCGGATCGGCCAACTGGATGCGGATCGCCGGCCAGCCTTTCTTCGGTGCCTTCTCCGGCGTACTGAGCACGCGGTTCTCGTTTTCCACCAGGGCTGCGCCCGCCTCGGCATAGTCGAAGACGAACAGCAGGGTGCGCGAGGTCTTCAACGTGCATTCCTGGTGAGTCAGGCAGTTCTGCGCGTCCACCGGCAGGTCCACCGGCGGCTTGGAAGGCGGCGCGACAGGCGCGGTCGGGCGCAGCGAGCAACCGGCGAGCGTCAGCAGCAGGACACAAAGCAAGGCACGCAGCATCGGCGGCTTCCTTCTGGCGGATACGAAAGAGCCCCGCGGGGCGGGGCTCTTCAGGGACAAAGCAGTAGCGGGATCAGTTGATCTTCGCGACCAGCTCACCCTTGGCGTAACGCTGGAACATGCCTTCCAGGGAGATCGGCTTGATCTTCGAGGCATGGCCGGCGGTGCCGAAGGCTTCGTAGCGGGCGATGCAGATATCACGCATGGCGACGATGGTCTTGGCGAAGAACTTGCGCGGGTCGAACTCGCTCGGCTGCTCGGCCATCATGCGGCGGATGGCACCGGTGGAAGCCAGGCGCAGGTCGGTATCGATGTTGACCTTGCGCACGCCGTGCTTGATGCCTTCGACGATTTCCTCGACCGGCACGCCGTAGGTTTCCTTGATGTCGCCGCCGAACTCGTTGATCACCTTCAGCCACTCTTGCGGCACCGAGGAGGAGCCGTGCATCACCAGGTGGGTGTTGGGGATGCGCTTGTGGATTTCCTTGATGCGCTCGATGGAGAGCACGTCGCCGGTTGGCGGCTTGGTGAACTTGTAGGCGCCGTGGCTGGTGCCGATGGCGATGGCCAGGGCGTCGACCTGGGTCTTCTTGACGAAGTCGGCGGCTTCTTCCGGGTCGGTCAGCAGTTGGCTGTGGTCCAGCACGCCTTCGGCGCCAACGCCGTCTTCCTCGCCGGCCATGCCGGTTTCCAGGGAGCCGAGGCAGCCCAGCTCACCTTCCACGGACACGCCGCAGGCGTGGGCGAAGGCAACGGTCTGCTGGGTGACGCGGACGTTGTACTCGTAGTCGGCCGGGGTCTTGCCGTCTTCCTTCAGCGAGCCGTCCATCATGACGGAGGAGAAGCCCAGCTGGATGGAGCGCTGGCAGACGTCAGGGCTGGTGCCGTGGTCCTGGTGCATGCACACCGGGATGTGCGGGAATTCTTCGATGGCCGCGAGGATCAGGTGGCGCAGGAAGGGCGCACCGGCGTATTTGCGGGCACCAGCGGAGGCCTGCACGATCACCGGGGAATCGGTCTTGTCGGCCGCTTCCATGATGGCGCGCATCTGCTCGAGGTTGTTGACGTTGAAAGCCGGAACGCCGTAGCCGAACTCGGCGGCGTGATCCAGCATTTGGCGCATGCTGATGAGTGCCATGGTCTTCGCTTCTCCCAGAAGTCAGGCTCGGTTACACGAGCCCCTTAAATACATGTTTGGAAGCCTGCCGCAGGGGCAGGCCGTGTTCAAGTCTTCCGGCGCATGCCGGACAGTCGGCGCTCAGCGCGCCTGGCAACCACGACCAATCAGGTCGTTGCTCTCGACCCAGTAGACCAGGCCCTGGTCACCTTTGATGCTCAAGCCGATCAGCCCGTCGCTATAGAAAGCGCCGGAGCCGCCGGGTTCCTCTTCCAGGTGATGAACCACGTCGTCCTCACCCAGCTTCAGGTCGACGACCGACTTGCTGGGGTCGACGTAGCGCCATCGCACCTCGGCCTCGCTGTCGCAGACCCAGTGGTTCCAACTGCCCTTTGAGGCAGTGCTGCCGCCTGTCGAGTGGCTGGAACAACCCGCCACCAGCGCAAGCGCCAGGGTCGGGACGAGATAACGCAGCATCGGGCGACTCTCCTTCGGGCGGACGCGCCGCCGGATATCCAATACGCCAGATTGCCCGTCCCGCCGCAGGAACGCCAGTGCCGCCTGTACTCACGCACAGGCGGCACTCTCGGATCGTTATCCCGACCGGCCACCCCTGTCTCAGGGACAGTTCACCGGCTTCTGGTCGGGCGTCGGATCGCCGCTGCTCTGGCTATCCACCCGTTCGCGGTTCTGGTCCGAAGGCACCATGACCGAAGGCGGGCTCATCACTTCACAGGTACTGGGAGCTCCACCGCTTCCGGCACAGCCGACCAGCACGAGGCAAAACGACAACAGAGGGACGACAGCTCGCATGACCGTTCTCCTTGACATCCGTACAAGGCTTGTGACCCGGGGATGCCGCAGAGGTTTGCTTTACTGTCGCCCGGCGGTGTCGCCAGGATCAGGCCTTGGCGCGCTGCTCCAGCACTTCCACGGCCGGCAGGACCTTGCCCTCGACGAACTCGAGGAAGGCGCCACCACCGGTGGAAATGTAGGAGATCTGCTCGCCGATGCCGTACTTGTCGATAGCCGCCAGGGTGTCGCCACCGCCGGCGATGCTGAAGGCGGTGCCTTCAGCGATGGCCTTGGCCAGGGTTTTGGTGCCTTCGCCGAACTGGTCGAACTCGAACACGCCGACCGGACCGTTCCACAGGATGGTCTTCGAAGTCTTCAGCAGCACGGCGAACTGGGCGGCGGTCTTCGGACCGATGTCCAGGATCATGTCGTCGTCGGCCACGTCAGCGATGTCCTTGACGGTGGCAACGGCGGTCTCGGCGAACTCCTTGGCAACCACGACGTCCACCGGCAGCGGAACGCTGACCTTGGCGGCGATGGCCTTGGCGGTGTCGACAAGATCAGCTTCGTACAGGGACTTGCCGACCTTATGGCCCGCCGCAGCGAGGAAGGTGTTGGCGATGCCGCCGCCGACGATCAGCTGGTCGCAGATCAGCGCCAGGCTGTTGAGCACGTCGAGCTTGGTCGAGACCTTGGAGCCGGCGACGATGGCCGCCATCGGGCGTGCCGGGTTGCCCAGGGCCTTGCCCAGGGCTTCCAGCTCGGCAGCCAGCAGCGGGCCAGCCGCGGCGACCTTGGCGAACTTGGCTACGCCGTGGGTCGAGCCCTCGGCGCGGTGGGCGGTGCCGAAGGCGTCCATAACGAATACGTCGCACAGGGCGGCGTATTGCTGGGCCAGCTCGTCGGCGTTCTTCTTCTCGCCCTTGTTGAAGCGCACGTTCTCGAACAGCACGACTTCGCCCGGCTTCACTTCGACGCCGCCCAGGTAGTCCTTGACCAGCGGCACGGCGCGGCCCAGAGCATTGGACAGGTAATCGGCGACCGGCTGCAGGCTGTTCTCTTCGGAGAATTCGCCTTCGGTCGGGCGGCCCAGGTGCGAGCAGACCATCACCGCCGCGCCCTTCTCCAGGGCCAGCTTGATGGTCGGCAGCGAGGCCAGGATGCGCGCGTCGCTCTTGACCACACCGTCCTTCACCGGAACGTTGAGGTCTTCGCGGATCAGTACGCGCTTACCTTGGAGGTCGAGGTCGGTCATCTTCAACACGGTCATGACAGTCAGTCCTGTTGGGGCTGTTTGATTAACGTTCGGTAGCGGCGACCCGCAGGAAGTGCCCTGCGGTGTCGAGCATGCGGTTGGCGAACCCCCACTCGTTGTCGAACCAGGCCAGCACGTTCACCAGGCGGGGGCCGGAAACGCGGGTCTGGCTGCCATCGACGATGGCCGAATGCGGGTCGTGATTGAAATCGCAGCTGGCGTGGGGCAACTCGGTATACGCCAGCAGGCCTTTCAGCGGGCCTTCGGTGGCGGCCTGGCGCAGCACGCGGTTGATCTCCTCGGCGGATGTATCGCGGGAGACCTGCAGCGTGATGTCCAGGGCCGAGACGTTCACCGTCGGCACCCGAATGGCTTTGGCCTGGATTCGCCCGGCGAGTTCCGGCAGCAGGCGCTCGATGCCCCGCGCCAGCCCCGTGGACACCGGGATCACCGACTGGAAGGCCGAGCGCGTGCGGCGCAGGTCTTCGTGGTGGTAGGCGTCGATCACCGGCTGGTCGTTCATCGCCGAGTGGATGGTGGTGATCGAGACGTACTCGATGCCCACGGCCTCGTTCAGCAGCTTGAGCAGCGGCACGCTGCAGTTGGTGGTGCAGGAGGCGTTGGATACCAACATCTCAGCGCCGGAAAGGCCTTGCTGGTTGATGCCGAAGACCACGGTGGCGTCGATGTCCGCCTCGCTGGCCATCGGCTGCGAAAACAGCACCCGCGGCGCGCCTGCACCGAGGAAGCGCTCGCCGTCGGCGCGGGTGTTGTAGACGCCGGAGCATTCCAGCACCAGATCGATGTCCAGGGCGCGCCAGTCGATGGCCTCGGGTTCGGCTTCGCGGAACACCTTCACGCAGTCGCCGCCCACGTGCAGGCAGCCGTCGGCCACACTCACCTCGCCGGGGAAGCGGCCGTGGGTGGAGTCGAAGCGGGTCAGGTATTCCAGGCTGGCCAAGTCCGCCAGGTCGTTCAGCGCGACGATGGAGAAATCAGCCTTGGCGCCGCGTTCGTGCAGGGCACGGAACACGCAGCGGCCGATACGGCCGTAGCCGTTGAGGGCAACTCGGTAAGGGCGCTTGGACATTGTTATCCCTTGGTGATCGCTGCCGGGGCTTGGTGCCCCGGCAGGTTCGGGCGCTCGTCAGGCTTCAAGCAGCTCGGCGGCGACTTCCAGCACGTTCTCGACGGTGAAGCCGAAGTGCTCGAACAGCGCCGGGGCCGGGGCCGATTCACCGAAGGTGGTCATGCCGATGACGCGGCCTTCCAGGCCGACGTACTTGTACCAGTAGTCGGCGTGGGCGGCTTCGATGGCGATGCGCGCGCCGACCTGCACCGGCAGCACGGCCTGCTTGAAGCCGGCGTCCTGCTGGTCGAAGACGCTGGTGGACGGCATGGAAACCACGCGCACCTTGCGGCCTTCGGCGCTGAGCTTGTCGAACGCCTGGACGGCCAGGCCGACTTCGGAGCCGGTGGCGATCAGGATCAGTTCCGGCTCGCCGTCGCAGTCCTTCAGCACGTAGGCGCCACGGGCCACGTCGGCCAGCTGGGCGGCGTCGCGCGGCTGGTGCGGCAGGTTCTGGCGGCTGAAGATCAGCGCGGACGGACCATCAGCACGCTCGATGGCGTACTTCCAGGCCACTGCGGATTCCACGGCGTCGGCCGGGCGCCAGGTGTCCAGGTTCGGGGTCAGGCGCAGGCTGGCCAGTTGCTCGATCGGCTGGTGGGTCGGGCCGTCTTCGCCCAGACCGATGGAGTCATGGGTGAACACGTAGAGCACGCGCTGCTTCATCAGGGCGGACATGCGCACCGCGTTACGGGCGTACTCCATGAAGATCAGGAAGGTCGCGCCGTAGGGGATGAAGCCGCCGTGCAGGGCCACGCCGTTCATGATGGCGCTCATGCCGAACTCGCGTACGCCGTAGAACATGTAGTTGCCGTTGGCATCGTCGGCGGTCACCCCCTTGCAGCCCTTCCACAGGGTCAGGTTGGAACCGGCAAGGTCGGCGGAGCCGCCCAGCAGTTCCGGCAGCAGCGGGCCGAAGGCGTTCAGGGCGTTCTGGCTGGCCTTGCGGCTGGCGATGGTCTCGCCCTTCAGGGCGACATCGGCGACGTAGGCGGCGGCCTTCTCGGCGAAGTCCGCTGGCAGTTCACCGGCAACACGGCGCTCGAACTCGGCGGCCAGTTCCGGGTGCGCAGCCTGGTAGGCGGCGAAACGCTTGTTCCACTCGGCTTCACGGGTGGCGCCGATGTCCTTGGCGCTCCACTCGGCGTAGATGTCCGCCGGGACTTCGAACGGCGCGTGGTTCCAGCCCAGCGCGGCGCGGGTGGCGGCTACTTCGTCGACGCCCAGGGCGGCGCCGTGGCTTTCTTCCTTGCCCTGTTTGTTGGGCGAGCCGAAGCCGATGATGGTCTTGCAGCAGATCAGAGTCGGCACGTCGCTCTTGCGGGCGGTCTCGATGGCGGTCTTGATCTCGTCGGCGTCATGGCCGTCGACGTTGCGGATCACCTGCCAACCGTAGGCTTCGAAGCGCTTGGGGGTGTCATCGGTGAACCAGCCGTGGACTTCGCCGTCGATGGAGATGCCGTTGTCGTCGTAGAAAGCGACCAGCTTGTTCAGGCGAAGGGTGCCAGCCAGCGAGGCGACTTCATGGGAGATGCCCTCCATCATGCAGCCGTCGCCCAGGAAGGCGTAGGTGTAGTGGTCGACGATGCTGTGGCCGTCGCGGTTGAACTGGGCAGCCAGCACCTTTTCGGCCAGCGCCATGCCCACGGCATTGGCGATACCCTGGCCCAGCGGGCCGGTGGTGGTCTCGACGCCGGCGGTGTAGCCGTACTCCGGGTGGCCCGGGGTGCGCGAGTGCATCTGACGGAAGTTCTTCAGGTCATCGACGGTGACGTCGTAACCGGTGAGGTGCAGCAGCGAGTAGATCAGCATCGAGCCGTGGCCGTTGGACAGCACGAAGCGGTCACGGTCGGCCCATTGCGGGTTGCTCGGGTTGTGCTTGAGGTAGTCGCGCCAAAGCACCTCGGCGATATCCGCCATGCCCATGGGGGCGCCGGGATGGCCGCTGTTGGCTTTCTGCACGGCATCCATGCTCAGTGCGCGGATGGCGTTGGCTCGCTCACGACGGCTGGGCATCGCTAATCTCCTGCGGGGGCTGCTTCGAAAGATCGAAGGGAATGAAAAAAGGCCGGTATTTTCGCCCAGCCGGGCCCCGCGGGGCAATGACAGATCGGCAGATGCCTGATGCAAGGCACGCGCTTGGGGGGTGCAACTGGTCAAAAACCACTCATCAGCCAATATCAAAACTTTTTGATACAGCTATTGCCCACCCTGAAAGCCGCGACTAGACTGCGCGACCTATGAGTCTGCGCCTGCCCGAAATACGCCACGACGATTGCGATCAACTGGCTGCCCTGTGCAAGGCCGGCGGCGATCCGCTGCGGCTGAACGTGCTGCGGGTGCTGGCCAACGATTCGTTCGGAGTCCTGGAGCTGGCGCATATCTTCGGTGTCCGCCAGTCGGGCATGAGCCACCACCTGAAGGTGTTGGCCCAGGCCGGCCTGGTCGCCACGCGCCGCGAAGGCAACGCGATCTTCTATCGCCGCGCCCTGCCCCAAGGCGAAAGCCTGGGTGGCACGCTGCACGGTGCGCTGCTCGAAGAAGTGGACGAACTGGCGCTGGCCGACGACGTCAGCGCCCGCATCGATGGCGTACATGCCCAGCGTGCCGCCGTCAGCCGCGACTTTTTCGCCCGCAGCGCGGAGAAGTTCCAGGCGACCCAGGACCTGATCGCAGGACTGCCGCAATACCGCGAAAGCGTGCTGGCGGTGCTCGATGCCTTGAGCTTCGCCCCTGGCGCTACGGCGCTGGAAGTCGGCCCCGGCGACGGTGGATTCCTCCCCGAGCTGGCCCGGCGTTTCGATCAGGTCACGGCGCTGGACAACAGCGAGACCATGCTCGAGATGGCGCGGCAACGTTGCGCCAGCGCAGGTTTGAACAACGTCCGGCTGCGGCTGGGCGATGCCTTGCAGGACGTCGACGACGCGGCGGACTGCGTGGTGCTGAACATGGTGCTGCACCATTTCGCCGCACCGGCAGAGGCCGTGAAGCAGTTGGCCCACCTGGTGAAACCCGGTGGCAGCCTGCTGGTGACCGAACTCTGCAACCACGACCAGAGCTGGGCGCGCGAGGCCTGTGGTGATCTCTGGCTGGGGTTCGAACAGGAAGACCTGGCCCGCTGGGCCGACGCCGCCGGGCTCGCGTCCGGCGAAAGTGTGTACATCGGTTTACGCAATGGCTTTCAGATCCAGGTACGGCACTTCGCCAAACCGGATTCGCGAAGCGTCCTCACCCACCGGTAAATGATAGGAACCGTTAGATGAGCGAATACTCTGTTTTCACCTCCGAATCCGTCTCCGAAGGCCATCCGGACAAGATCGCGGACCAGATTTCCGATGCCGTGCTCGACGCCATCATCGCCAAGGACAAATACGCCCGCGTGGCCTGCGAAACCCTGGTGAAGACCGGTGTCGCGATCATCGCCGGTGAAGTCACCACTTCTGCCTGGGTCGACCTGGAAGACCTGGTGCGCAAGGTCATCATCGACATCGGCTACAACAGCTCCGACGTCGGCTTCGACGGCGCCACCTGCGGCGTGCTGAACATCATCGGCAAGCAGTCGGTGGACATCAACCAGGGCGTCGACCGCGCCAAGCCGGAAGACCAGGGCGCTGGCGACCAGGGCCTGATGTTCGGCTACGCCAGCAACGAAACCGACGTACTGATGCCCGCGCCGATCTGCTTCTCCCACCGTCTGGTGGAGCGCCAGGCCGAGGCCCGCAAATCCGGCCTGCTGCCGTGGCTGCGCCCGGACGCCAAGTCTCAGGTCACCTGCCGCTACGAGAACGGCAAGGTGGTCGGCATCGACGCCATCGTCCTGTCCACCCAGCACAACCCGGAAGTCAGCTACAAGGACCTGCGCGAAGGCGTGATGGAGCTGATCATCAAGCAGGTGCTGCCGGCTGAACTGCTGCACAAGGACACCCAGTTCCACATCAACCCGACCGGCAACTTCGTGATCGGCGGCCCGGTGGGCGACTGCGGCCTGACCGGTCGCAAGATCATCGTCGACTCCTACGGCGGCATGGCCCGTCACGGCGGCGGCGCGTTCTCCGGCAAGGACCCGTCCAAGGTCGACCGTTCCGCGGCCTACGCCGGCCGCTACGTGGCCAAGAACATCGTTGCCGCCGGCCTGGCCGAGCGCTGCGAAATCCAGGTGTCCTACGCCATCGGCGTGGCCCAGCCGACCTCCATCTCGATCAACACCTTCGGCACCGGCAAGATCAGCGATGACAAGATCATCCAACTGGTCCGCGAGCACTTCGACCTGCGTCCGTACGCGATCACCAAGATGCTCGACCTGCTGCACCCGATGTACCAGCCGACCGCGGCTTACGGCCACTTCGGTCGCAACCCGTTCGAGATGACCTACGGTGACGACACCTTCACCGCCTTCACCTGGGAGCGCACCGACAAGGCTGCCGCCCTGCGTGACGCCGCCGGCGTGTAAGACCCGGCAGCAGGAAAAGCCCCGCCTCGGCGGGGCTTTTTCGTTTCTGTTCTCCCACAAAACCTCGCGAAAAATCCATGTCCTTCTCGGCATCGAGCGCTGCTTTCCGGTCCTAGCCTTGCGGGTTTCCGCCATCCGGACGCTCGCCATGCCTCGCCTCGCCCTAGTTTTCCTGCTGAGCCTTCCCCTCGTCGCCAACGCTTGTCCCGACTGGCCGGCCGAGCAGGTCCTCCGTCAGGTCGACGCGCTCCGCATACAACTGGAACAGTGGGATAACGCCTACCATCGTGACGGCCAATCACCGGTCGCCGACGAACTTTACGACCAGGCCCGCGAGCGCCTGCGTCAATGGCAGGCGTGTTTCCCGCAGGTCGTTTCCGCCCCCGAATCACCGCTGGCCAATAGCACTGGGGAGGTTCGGCACCCCTTCGTCCACACCGGCCTCGACAAACTTCCCGACGCCTCGGCCGTAGATACCTGGCTGGCCAATCGCAGCGATCTCTGGGTGCAGCCCAAGGTCGACGGCGTGGCGGTCACGCTGATCTACCGCAACGGCCGGTTTACCCGGGCGATCAGCCGCGGCGACGGTACACGCGGGCAGGACTGGACCGCCAATGCACAACGGATCGCCGCAATCCCCAAGGAACTACCCGACACACGCGATACGCTGGTCCTGCAAGGCGAGCTTTACTGGCGCCTGCCACAGCATGTGCAGGCGCTGAAGGGCGGAGCGGGTGCACGCGGCAAGGTCGCCGGACTGATGGCGCGCAAGGAGCTTGGCGATGAGGGCACGCAGATCGGCCTGTTCATCTGGGAATTGCCAGACGGACCGCTGGAGATGGCCGAGCGCCTGGCACGCCTGCGCCAACTGGGATTCGGCGACAGCGCCGAGCTGACCAAGGCGGTGGCGGGGCGACCCGAAATCGAAGCCTGGCGCGAACGCTGGTATCGCCAGCCCCTACCGTTTGCCAGCGACGGCATCGTCATCCGCCAGGGCCGCCGGCCACCGGGCAAGGCCTGGAGCGCACAGGCACCTGGCTGGGCAGTGGCCTGGAAGTACGCCCATCAACAGGCACTGGCCGAAGTGAGGCGCGTGGAGTTCAAGGTCGGCCGCAGCGGGCGGGTTACACCAGTGCTGCATCTCGCCCCGGTGGAGCTGGATGGACGGACCATCCAGCGCGTCGGCGCCGGCTCGCTCAAGCGCTGGCGCAGTCTCGACATCCGCCCCGGCGATCAGGTCGCCGTCGCCCTCGCCGGACTGACCATCCCTCGCCTGGACGGCGTGGTCTGGCGCTCGCCAATTCGCCCCGAGATGGTTGTGCCGGCGGACGAACAGTTCAACGCCCTCTCCTGCTGGCAGCCCACCGAGGGCTGCGCGGAACAGTTTCTCGCCCGCCTGCAATGGCTGAGCAGCAAGAACGGTCTGGGACTATCGGGCGTCGGTCCGGGCACCTGGCGGCGCTTGCACGAAGCCGGCCTGCTGTCGGGACTGCTCGACTGGATGACGCTGACCCCGGAACAACTGAGCCAGGTGCCCGGCCTGGGCGAGCGCAGCGCCGCTAGCCTGCACCAGCAGTTCCAACTGGCTCGCCAGCGCTCGTTGGTTGTCTGGTTGCGCGCTCTCGGTGCTCCCTCCCCGAGCGCCCATCCGGCGGGAGAGGACTGGTCCGCACTGGCCGCCCGCAGCGCGCCGCAATGGCAGGAGCAACCGGGCGTCGGCAAGATCCGCGCGGCGCAATTGGAAGCCTTCTTCAAGGCGCCGGAAGTCGTGCAACTACGCGAGCGGTTGCACGACCTCGGTGTCGCCGGCTTCTGAGCGCCTCAGCGCATCTGGAAGGCTTCCTGATGGAAGCGGCTGCCCGGCATGCCTTGGCGGCGCAGGTCGCGGCGCAGCAGTTCGGCAAGCGCCTGCGGACCGCAGAACCAGACGCTCGGCCAGCGCCCCTGCGCTCCGGGCTGCAGGCCAAGGTCCGCCGCCTGCAGGTAACCCTCGCTTTCGCTGTAATGCACGCGCAGATCGATGCGCGGCAACTTCGCGCACAACTCACGCAGCCGGCCCGCGTAGATGGCATCGGAGGGCGAGCGCACGCAATACAGCAGCCTCACTTCCGGGCAGTCCTCCGGCCGCGCCTGGAGCGACTCGAGCCAGGCCAGGAATGGCGTGATGCCGATACCACCGGCGATCCACACTTGCCGCTCGCCCTTGTCGCGGCGGAAGTCGAAGCGGCCGTAGGGGCCTTCCACCTTCACCGGATCACCGACCTTCAGGGCATCCTGAAGACGCTGCGTGTAGTCGCCGAGCGCCTTGATGCTGAAGCGCACCTCGCCGTTGCCCTGATCGCCGCTGGAGAGGGTGAAGGGATGCTGCCCCTCCAGGCGATCACAGGTGAGGAAGGCGAACTGCCCGGCACGGTGCTGCCAGCGGCCCTGCAGCTTGCACGTCACGTCCAGCATGCGCTCGCCGGGGCGCTCGATCGCTACGACGACGCCTTCATGGGTGCGCCGGCGGCCGATCTGCCCGGTCAGCGCCCAGAGCGCGCAGAGGCTGCCCACCACTGCACAGAGGGCCACCAGCCAGCCCACCGGCTGAGCCCAGTAGCCGGCTGGCGCCAGCACCACGCCATGGAAGGCGAGCACCAGGTAAACCACCGCGAGGGTTTTGTGGACGTAGCGCCACAGGTGGTAAGGGAAGCGCTGCCAGAGGGTGATGACCAGCATCGCCGCCAGCAGCCAGGCGGACCACTCGCCCAACTCCTTGGCCGAGCCACGGAACTCGTCGAGGAAGGTTTCCACCCGAGGCCCCTTGGCCGGCTTGGCGATGAACTCGGCAAGCAGCGGCCCGCCCAGTTCCATCAGGTAGTGCAACAGGCCCAGCACGATGGCCAGGATGCCCGCCCACTTGTGCGCGCGGTACATGCGGTCGAGGCCGTCCAGCGGCTTTTCCAGCCAGACCGGGCGCACCGCCAGCAGCATGATCAGTGACATCAGCGCGAAGGATGCGACGCCGGTAAAGAGTATCGCCTGCTTGCGCAGAACCCAGATGTCCAGGGTTGCCGGCGGGTCGACGAACAGCGCCAGGCCAAAGGTGGCCGCGACGGCCAGAAGTACGATCCAGATAAGTTTCATGAGTCCTCCTTGGGGCGCCAAAGCAGCGAACCCAAGCGGAAGCTGAAGGAACCTTCTGAATTATCCCTTAATTTCGAAAGGTCTTTAGGCGGGCAACGGCGATGCCATGATTTATGTCAAAAGCATTGTCCTTCGTTATGCTCGGAACATCCTCCTTAGACCAATGACATGCCATGCGTCTGCGAGTCCTATCTGACCTCCACCACGAACACTTTCCCAACGGCCGCCGCGAACTACCGCGGGCATCCGCGGATGTCGTTGTGCTGGCCGGCGACATTCACGAGCACCTGCAAGGCCTGCACTGGGCGCGCGAAGAGTTCCCGGACAGTGAAATCATCTACGTCGCCGGCAACCACGAGTTCTACAATTCCGACCTGCCCGAACTGACGCAGTCCATGCGCAACCTGGCACAGGTGCTGGATATCCGCTTCCTCGAGAAGGATGCGGTGATCCTCGGCGGCGTGCGTTTCCTCGGCACCACCCTGTGGACGGACTTCCAGCTCTACGGCGAACACGCGTCGGAACTGGCCTGCGAGCAGGCGCAATTGCTGATGCCCGATTTCACTACGGTGGATTACTTCGCCCAGCCCTTTACACCGCAGATGAGCCGCGAACTCTGCGGCGCCAGCTGCGAGTGGCTGGCGGCAGAGCTGGATCAACCCTTCGCCGGCCAGACCGTGGTGGTGACGCACCACGCGCCCAGCGCTCGCTCCATTCCCTCACACTACGTCGGCGACGCCCTGTCGCCCGCCTTCGCCTCAAACCTGGAAGGCCTGGTCGAACGCTGCGACCTGTGGATTCACGGGCACGTGCATGAGTGCCTGGACTATCAGGTCGGCCAGGGTCGGATCATCGCCAACCCCGGCGCCTACCCCGGCGAGGACAGCGGCTTCGATCCCTGTCGGGTGATCGAACTCTAGAACGGCGGCTCAATGCGTGGCGGCTCGGCAGGCGCCAGCTCGCTGAAGAAGCGCCAGATCTCGGCCGGCCCGTCCAACTGCGGGTCGACCTGGCCAAGCAGGCGCGGCGGCCGGTACAGCGGCTGCGAAATCAGGTGCCCGCCGCCGAACACCGTCACCAGCTCCACGGGCGGCCCGTCGCCGGTGGCCCAGCGCTGCCGCTGCGTCCACACCGGCCCCGGCTGGGTCAGCTTGTCCACCTGCGGCTCGCCGCCCTGCCCGTTTCGCCGCGCCAGCGCGAGGGCAGATTCCTCGGCGGAGAGCACGTTGCCGCGATCACCGAAGCCGAACAGCGTGACTCTGCCCCCCGCGTAGGGATTGATGGGGTCCCGTGTGCCGTTCATCAACAGCGCCGCCTTGGGCCTTTCGGCGGGATGGCAGGCGTCGTTGTCAGTGGCCGGCAGACTGGCGGCCACGGCGGCAACGCCATCAACCTTGTCCGGCGCCTCGGCCGCCAGCCGCAACGCCATCTGCCCGCCGTTGGAGTACCCCGTGACGAACACCCGCTCGGGGTCGACGCCACGCTCGCGCTGAAGGCTATCGATCATCTGCGAGAGGAAACCGACATCGTCGATGTTCAGGCGTCGCGCGCTGTAGGAAGCAACTCGTCGACAGTCGTTCCAGTGCCCTTCGAAACCATCGGGATAGAGCACCAGGAAACCATCGCGATCAGCCAGGGCATCAAAGCGGTAGCCGCTGTCACGGCGCATGCGCTCGCCGTTGCTCTGCGAGCTGTGCAGGACCACCAGCAGCGCCGGGCGCACGGCCAGTTTCTGCGGCACGTAGAGGACATAGCTGCGGCGCCGTTCGCCCTGGCGCACCGAGGCATCCTCGCTGCTGCCGGTCAGCACCGGCTGCAGCTTCAGCTCACCGGGCACGTACCACCAGCCGCCCACCAGCAGCGCCAGCACCAGCAGCGCGATGAGTGCCTGCACGATCCGCATCGCCACCCGCATACCGCCTCTCCTTGCCCGCCTGGCGGGCCTTGCGAGTCCCGGCTTTCTCCTGGCAATCGAACGAGGGCGATTGTCCTGGGGCAGCCCCTCGCCGCACCGTCCATGGCAAACTCTAGCCGTTGACTCCAACGTCATAGTGTTTGGTAACCAAGGACTCCGAAAATGTTCCGAAGCTCTGCCCTGATGGCCGCCGCTCTCGCCCTCGGCTGCGCAAGCCCGCTGTTTGCCGCCGAGGCCGCCAAACAGCCACTGACCGGCTGCGCCGCCAAGCGCGCCGCCATCGAAACCCAGCTCGAGCAGGCCAAGGCCCAGGGCAACGGCAACCGCGTCGCCGGCCTGCAGACCGCCCTGGAGAAGGTAAAGACCTACTGCACCGACGCCAGCCTTACGCAGGAGCGCAAGCAGAACGTGCTGGACGCGGAGAAGGACGTCGCCCAGCGCGAAAAGGACCTGCGCAAGGCGATGAACAAGGGCGACGCGGACAAGATCGAGAAGCGCAAGGACAAGCTGGCCGAGGCCCGCGCCGAACTGGAGCAGGCCAAGCGCGAGCTGGAGGAGTAAAGCCCTATTTGGCGGGTCACGCTGACTGTAGGAGCGAGCCTGCTCGCTCCTACAAAGGACTACGGCGTTAGAGCGCGCGGAATTTCTTGTGGCAGGCTTCGCAGGCGTCTTCCACCGCGGCAAAGTCCTTGCGCACGCCCTCAGGCGTCGGCGCGGCATTGCGGGTGTTCTCGCCCAACGCGCGGACGGCCTGCTGGAAGGTCTTGGCGTCGGCCTGGAACTCCAGCTGGCGCTGCCAGATTTCCGCCTTGGCGCGGGTGTCGTCGCTTTCCACCTGGTCAGCCGGCGGCTGGGTGCTGGGGAAATACTGCCAGGGCTTGTCGGCCAGCTCGCCGAGCTTGGTCGAGTTCGCGCGGAACTTGTCCGCATCGAAGGGGATGCGTCCGCGCAACATGCCGCCCATATCCTCGCTGGTCTTGAGCATCTCCTTGAACACCGCCTGGCGCTTGTACTCCGGCGAGTTGGGGTCCTGGCGATGGCAGCCGGCGAGCGCCGTGCCGGCGAGCAGCAGAACGAGCAGGGTCTTCAACTTCATGGGGGACTCTTGTAGGACGGCTATTCACGGAAGCGCCGGATTATCCGCCCCGATTTCCGAATGTTCCAGACCACGCCCAAGCAGCTGCGGCCATCCGCCGCAGCCGTGCATCTTTCGTTCAGCCGCCGTTCAGGCGCGCACGGATCAGGCCGAGACGACGAAGATTGCGATGATCAGGCCCATGCCGAGGAACCAGACCAGCGAGCGCAGCAGCGCCAGATCGGCGATATAGAAGATCAGGTAGAGCAGGCGGCTGGTGACCCAAGCGATGGCCAGGCGGTCGATGGTGGCCGGCTCGGCGTTGTTCACCACGTAGGCGATGATCACCGCCGCGGCGAAGGCCGGGGTCACCTCGAAGCTGTTCATCTGGAAGGCGTTGGCGCGCTTGCGATAGCCCTCCAGGGTGGCGAGGAAGGTACGCGGGTCGTGGTTCTGCCGGGGGCCGAAGCCACCGCCGGTGAACTTGGCGATGCTGGTGCCGACGTAGGGCAGAAAGATCGCGATCAGGACGCACCAGAAGGCAATGGGCATGGGGAAGTCTCGTCGAGGGGAAAGCGCGCAGCTTAGGCCATCGCCCCACACCACGTCCTTGACCGGCTTGGCGACGCGTGGCGTAGCCGGGGCCAATCCTCAGAGCTTCATCACCAACATCCCCGCCAGCACCAGGCTGCACGCGGCCAGACGCGGCAGGCCGAAGGGCTCCTTGAGGAAGCGCATGCCGAACAGCACCACCAGCAGCACGCTGGTCTCGCGCAGCGCGGCGGCCTCGGCAATGGAGCCCATCTGCATGGCCCAGAGCACCAGCCCGTAGCTGAGCAGCACGCAGAAACCGACGCTCAGGCCGAGCTTCCAGTCGTTGATCCAGAACTTGGCGAAGGCCCGCGTTCGCCCAACCAGCGCCACCAGCGGAAACGGCAGGCCAGACAGCAGCGACAGCCAGACCAGGTAGTCCAGCGGTCTGGGCCAAAGCTTCAGTGCGTTGCCGTCGGTCCAGGTGTAGCTGCCGATGCAAACGCCCATCAGCAGCACGGTGGGATAGGCGATCCACGGCAGCTTCGAGCCGCCCCCACCCTTGAGCAGGAACAGCATGCCGACCGGGATCAGCAGGATGCCGAGGATCTGCCTGTCGGTCAGGTGCTCGCCGCCGAAGGTCAGCGTCAGCGCCAGCACCACCAGGGGAGACAATCCGCGCATCAGCGGGTAGACCAGCCCCAGGTCACCGACCTTGTAGGCCTGGATCAGTAGAACCCGGTAGACCAGTTGCAGCGACACGGCGGCCAATAGCCAAGGCCAGACCTCGGCGGGTGGAATCTCGATCCAGGGCAGCAGGGCCAGGCCGGCCGTCAGGCCGACCATATCCATGCAGGCGACTACCAGCAGGCGGTCGTTGCTGAATTTGACGAGGGTGTTCCAGGTAGCGTGCAGCAGGGCGGCCAGCAGCACCAGGGTAGTGGCGAGCACGAAAACGAACTCCTGGTATAGACCAAGCCGATTCTACCCCGAGCCACCCCATGGCCGGCAAGCATCGGCTGATTCGGACATTTCCATCTGACTCGTCAGCCGGAACTGGCCTAGACTGGGCCTTTTCGCCAGCACGAGCGCCTGCCATGCCCCGTTTGATCAAGTTCCTTACCGGCTACATCCTGGTCACCCTGCTCTCCGGCTGCGGCTATAACGCCATGCAGGCCGGCGACGAACAGGTGAAGGCCGCCTGGTCGGAAGTGCTCAACCAGTACCAGCGCCGCGCCGACCTGATCCCCAACCTGGTCAGCACCGTGAAGGGCTACGCCTCCCATGAAGCCAGCGTGCTGACCCAAGTGACCGAGGCCCGTGCCAAGGTCGGCAGCACCACGCTCAACGCCGACCAGCTCGGCGACGAGGCTGCCGTGAAGCGTTTCCAGCAGGCCCAGGGCGAACTCAGCTCGGCGCTCTCGCGCCTGCTGGTGGTCACCGAGAACTACCCGCAGCTCAAGGCCGACGGCCTGTTCAAGGATCTGTTGACCCAGCTCGAAGGCACCGAGAACCGCATCACCGTCGCCCGCGGCCGCTACGTGAAGTCGGTGCAGGAATACAACGTGATGATTCGCCAGTTCCCGCAGGTGATCACCGCGAAGATCTTCGGCTACCAGCCCAAGGCCAACTTCAGCGTCGAGAACGAAGCCGCCATCTCCACCGCGCCTAAAGTGGACTTCGGCAACGCGCCGGCGCAGCCCGCGCAATGACCCTGCCGCGCTGGCTGCTGGCCGCCCTGCTGCTGTGCTGGGCGGGCCTGCTGCAGGCGGCGCCGGTCGCCATCCCGCCGCTCAGCGCCCGTGTCACCGATCTCACCCAGACCCTCGACGCGGGCCAGCGCACGCAGCTGGAAAGCCAGCTCGCCGGCCTGGAGCAGCGCAAGGGCGCGCAGATCGCCGTACTGCTGATCCCCAGTACCGGCGAGGACAGCATCGAGGACTACGCGGTCCGCGCCTTCGAACAGTGGAAGCTGGGCCGAAAGGGCGTGGACGACGGCGTGCTGCTGGTAGTCGCCAAGAATGACCGCGCGCTGCGCATCGAAGTCGGCTACGGCCTGGAAGGCACCATCACCGACGTGCAGGCCGGGCGCATCATCCGCGACACCATAGTCCCGCACTTCAAGAGCGGTGACTTCGCCGGCGGCATCCAGGCCGGCGTGGACAGCCTGGTAACGCTGATAGAACCGCCAGCGGCGGCCCCTGCCGAGCCCGATGCGGGCGCAGCGGATCAGCTGCCGCAGACGGGGCCGGTGACGGGCTACAGCGACGCCTACTCCAACCGCAACGCCGGCGCTGCCGAGGAAATCCCGCCTGCGCGTCTGCTCGGCCTGCTCGCTCTGCTGGTGGGTGTGCCGCTGCTGTGCCTGCTGTTCCCGGTGCAGTGGTTGCGCCAGCGCAGCATGGGCCGCTACCTGCTGTGCAGCGCCCTGGTCGGCGGCGTGGCCTCGGCGGTCCTGCTGTTCAGCGAAGCCAACCCCGAAGCCCTGCAGCAGCAGATGATCGGCTCCTTCTCGATCCCGCTAGTGCTGTACATCTTCTTCCTGCCGCCGATGTGGCTGACCTCGGGCGTACTGCAACTGCTACTGATGATCATCAGCTCGATCAGCCGTGGCGGTGGTGGGCGTGGCGGCGGTGGCGGTGGCTTCCGTGGCGGTGGTGGCTCCAGCGGCGGTGGCGGGGCCTCCGGCCGCTGGTAAGCGCAACTACCGCTGAGAACTACAGGGCGGCGACGCCCTGTTCTTCCTCGCGGATCGAGCGCAGCACCTGGCGCTGCAGATCGATGAACTCGGCGCTGGCAGCCATGTCCTCGTGGCGCGGGCGGCCGAGCTTCACATCGAAGGTGGCCTTGATCCGGCCCGGCCCCAGGCCCATCACCACGATGCGGTCGGAGAGGTAGACCGCCTCCTCCACGTCATGGGTGACGAACATCACGGTCAACCGGTGGGTTTCCCAGATGCGCGTGAGCAGTTCCTGCATCTGGTGGCGGGTCATCGCATCCAGCGCGCCGAAGGGCTCGTCCATCAGCAGGATCTTCGGCCGGTAGGACAGCGCACGGGCAATCGCCACGCGCTGCTTCATGCCGCCGGACAGTTCGTTCGGATAGGCCTCGGCGAACTTCGTCAGCTTCACCAGTTCCAGGTGCTCATCGGCGATCTCGCGGCACTGCGCGCGGGACAGGCCGGCCGCCTTGAGGGCGAACTCGACGTTCTGCCGCGCAGTGAGCCAGGGCAGCAGGGTGTAAGACTGGAACACCACGCCACGGTCCAGGCCGGGACCGGTGATCGGCACGCCGTCCACCTTCACGCTGCCGCTGTCGAATTCCTCCAGGCCGGCAGCAATGGACAGCAGCGTGCTCTTGCCGCAGCCCGAGGTGCCGACGATGGAAACGAACTCGTTGTCCGCCAGGGTCAGGTCGATGTTGCGCAGCACCTCGCGGCGTTCCTTGCCGACCGCGAAGCTCTTGTTCAGGCCGGAGATTTCCAAAGTCGCCATCAGCTGCGTCTCCGGTTGTAGCGGAACAGGACCTTCTCGCCGGCGCGCATGGCCTGGTCGGTGACCAGCCCGAGGAAGCCCAGCAGAAGGATGTAGCCGATGATGGTGTCGGTCTGGAAGAAGCGCTGGGACACTGTGATGCGGTAGCCCAGGCCCGAGGTGGCGGCCACCAGTTCGGCCAGCACCAGCCAGGTCCAGGCCCAGCCGAGGCTGATCCGCAGCGCGTCCCAGATGCCCGGCAGGGCGCTGGGCAGGACGATCCTCAGGAGGATGCGGCGGTCCGGCATGCCGAGGGTACGGCCGAGGCCGACGAAGTCCGCCGGCACGCGCTTGATGGCATCCATCACCATCAGCACCTGCTGGAAGAAGGTGCCGATCCAGATGATGAGGAATTTCTGGAAGTCGCTGGTGCCGGCCCAGAGGATGGTCAGCGGGACGAAGGCGACCACCGGCATGTAGCGCACGAAGTCCACCAGCGGCTCGGTGGCGGCTTTCCAGAAGCCGTAGCAGCCGGCGAACACACCGATCACGATGGACATCGCCGAAGACACCAGGAAGGCCACGGCGATGCGGTACACGCTGACCTTCAGGTCCGACCACAAGGTGCCGTCGGCGGCCAGCTTGAGCATGCGCGCCCAGACGTCGCCGGGCGCCGGCAGGAAGATCTTCGGTACCGCGCCGCTGGCGCCGGCCAGCCACCAGAGCAGTGCCAGCAGGACGAACACGGCGCCGCCGATGAGCAGGAAGTGGCGCTGCGCGATCGGTTTGCCGATGGTGAACAGCGGGTTGGATTTGCGGACTTTCATGTCGGGCTCGTCGAACGGAGAAAGACGCGCGCCGGCTCAGGGCCGGCGCGCGCCGTGTCTCGGAAGATCAATGAATCAGAGGATCAGAGCGCCTCGACGAAGCGCGCGTCGATGGCCTGCGCCGGGGTGACCGGCTGCTGCAGGATGCCGGCTTCGCTGGCGGCCTTCTGGATGTGCTCGAACGAACCCTTCTGGAAGGCGCCCTTCAGCTCAGCCTGGTTTTCCTTCACCGAGTAGAAATGCACGCCGTCGAAGGCGCTGGTCAGCTCGGACTCGTCGGCTCCCACGCCCTTGGCGATGGCGGCGCGGCCTTCGGCGCCCTTCTCGTTGTAGTGCTTGAGGCCTGCTTCCCAGCTCTTGATCAGCGCCAGCACCTGGCCGGGACGCTCCTTCAGGACCTCGTCGCGGACCACGAACACGTCGCTGATGATGCCCGGATCATCCGAGCCCTTGTACAGCAGGTTGACCTTGGGGTTCTGCTGCTTGGCGGCGGACAAGTAGGGCTCGTAGGTCACGGCGGCCGGAACCTGGCCGGCGATCAGCGCGCTGCCGGCGTTGGCGGCGGGCATCGGCACCGGCTGCACGTCGGCGATGGTCAGGCCGGCCTTGCGCAGGGCGCTGTGCAGGAGGATGTCGCTGGTGGTGCCTTCTTCGTAGGCGACCTGCTTGCCCTTGAGGTCGGTCAGGGTCTTGATCGACGGGTCGACGATCAGCGCGTCGGCGCTGGTGCTCTGGTCCAGCAGCAGGACGATCTTCACCGGCAGGCCGGCGGCGACCATGGCCATGGCGGTGTGGGTGGCGAGGTTGCCGCCATCGATCTGGCCGCTGGCCAGGGCGGCGTTCATGTCTTTGTCTTCGGTGAAATTGACCAGCTCGACCTGCTCCAGGCCATTGGCCTTGAAGGCGCCCGCCTGTTCGGCGACATACCACTGGCCGTAGCCCAGCCAGGGCTGCATGCCCATCTTGAAGGTGCCGGCCTCGGGCTTGGTGTCGGCCTTGATCGCTGCGGCGTGCGCGACGCCAGTCAGCAGAAGGCTGGCACAGGTGGCCACTGCCAGTTGGCGCAGCGCGGATGCGAAGGTGGTGTGCATGGTCTCTCCCCGGTCATTGTTTTGCAGGCACATTCCGGTGAATGCGTGCTGCTGGATCGGCGGGGAGCGTGCGTCGGCCCATGCCCGCCGTGGGCGGGCACAGGCTCACATTCAATCGGCGCAAATGCAAAGGTTTTCGCCGCCGTTCGGCTTGGCTCCGGGCACGCTGGCAATCACCTCGGCGAGTCATCCATCAGGGCTGGGGAATGGCGTCGTCCTTGAACTGGTCCTTGATGTAGAGGATCTCGGTGCGACCGTGGGGCGCCGGCTGGCCGTCCGGGCCGATGTTGACGAAGACCATCTTGTCGACCGTGAGGATGCTCTTGCGGGTGATCTTGTTGCGCACTTCGCAGCTCAGGGTAATCGAGGTGCGGCCGAACTCGGTGGCGGTGATGCCCAGTTCGATGATGTCGCCCTGGCGCGCGGAGCTGACGAAGTTGATCTCCGAGATGAACTTGGTGACCACGCGCTGGTTGCCCAGCTGGACGATGGCGTAGATCGCCGCTTCTTCGTCGATCCACTTCAGAAGACTGCCGCCGAACAGGGTGCCGTTCGGGTTGAGGTCTTCAGGCTTGACCCATTTGCGGGTATGGAAATTCATGGAAGCTCCTTCTTGGGAGGTTGCGCCTCGTGAGCGCGATGACGGGGAAAGCCCCGCCAGCTATGCAAGTCTGGACCCGGCCGGCGCCTGTCTGCTTGTCATGGCTCAGCCAAGGCCGGCTTCGGCGCGATAACGGGCGGCCTCATCCACCAGCCAGTCGCGGAACGCACCTAGGGTCGCCGACTCCACCTTGCGTTCGGGAATCATCAGGTAATAGGCATTTTCGCTCAAATAGGCATGTTGCATCGGCACGATCAGCCGGCCGTCGGCCAGCTCCTGCTGGATCAGCATCGGCGGGATCAGCGCCACGCCCATGCCGTGCATCGCTGCCTGGGCGAGCATGGAGAACAGTTCGTAGCGGGTGCCGCTCATGTCGTGCGCCACGCTCATCCCCAGCGAGCCGAACCACTGGCGCCAGGCGTAGGGCCGGGTGGTCTGCTGCATCAGCGGCAGCTCGGCGATCTGCGCCGCGGACAACTCCCGTTGCCCACCCAGCAGCCCGGGGCTGCACACCGGCACCGGGTTCTCATGCATGAGGAAGTTGGCGACCGTACCGGACCACACGCCATCGCCGAAATACAGCGCGGCGTCGAACTCGGTGTCAGCGAAGAGGAACGGCCGGGTGCGGTTGGTCAGGTTGACCGTGACTTCCGGGTGCAGGCGCTTGAAGTCCTTCAGCCGCGGCAACAGCCACTGGGTGGCGAAGGTCGGCACCACCGCCAGCTCCAGCGTGCCGCCGCCCTGCTGCCCCATCACCGCCAGGGTATCGCGCTCCACAGCGTCCAGGCGCTGGGCGACGCGACGGCTGTAGTTGAGCCCCGCCTCCGTCAGCTTTACGCCGCGCCGCGAGCGGCGGAACAGCTCAACGCCGAGGAATTCCTCCAGCGTGGCGATCTGCCGACAGATGGCGCTCTGGGTCAGCGACAGTTCGTCGGCAGCCTTGGTGAAGCTCTCGTGGCGAGCGGCGGATTCGAAGGCCACCAGCGCCGCGGTGGTCGGGATCTTGCGTCGCATCGAATGCCTCTTCGGAATATCGAGATGCGCAGGATTCGCCAGAAATACCTGAAATAGAGGCTCAAGCCCACAGTTTCTCAGCAACCCGGCAGTTACGGAGTGACAAAATAGCACAACAGCGTGCGAATTAGTCGGTTGCCCGGCTTCCCGACGGCTGACTAGGATGACCCACACCCAACCCGCCTAGACTTGTGCGGGTCTTTCACTGTCTGCGTTCGAGGTTTCTCCATGGCGACCAAAGCAAGCTTCAACTGGGAAGATCCGCTGCTGCTGGATCAGCAACTCACCGAAGAAGAGCGCATGGTGCGCGACAGCGCCCAGCAGTTCGCCCAGGACAAGCTGGCCCCGCGCGTGCTGGAAGCCTTCCGCCACGAGCAGACGGACCCGGCGATCTTCCGCGAGATGGGCGAAACCGGCCTGCTCGGCGCGACCATCCCCGAACAGTACGGCGGCAGCGGCCTGAACTACGTGTGCTACGGCCTGATCGCCCGTGAAGTCGAGCGCATCGACTCCGGCTACCGCTCGATGATGAGCGTGCAGTCCTCCCTGGTGATGGTGCCGATCAACGAATTCGGCAACGAAGCCACCAAGCAGAAATACCTGCCGAAACTGGCCAGCGGCGAATACATCGGCTGCTTCGGCCTGACCGAACCGGACCACGGTTCCGACCCGGGCTCGATGATCACCCGCGCCAAGAAGGTCGACGGCGGCTACCGCCTGACCGGCGCCAAGATGTGGATCACCAACAGCCCGATCGCCGACGTCTTCGTGGTCTGGGCCAAGGATGACGAAGGCCAGATCCGCGGCTTCGTCCTCGAGAAAGGCTGGGAAGGCCTGTCCGCCCCGGCGATCCACGGCAAGGTCGGCCTGCGCGCCTCGATCACCGGCGAGATCGTGATGAACAACGTGTTCTGCCCGGAAGAGAACGCCTTCCCGGACGTGCGCGGCCTGCGCGGTCCGTTCACCTGCCTGAACTCCGCCCGCTACGGCATTTCCTGGGGCGCCCTGGGCGCCGCCGAAGCCTGCTGGCATACCGCTCGCCAGTACACCCTGGACCGCAAGCAGTTCGGCCGCCCGCTGGCCGCCAACCAGCTGATCCAGAAGAAACTGGCGGACATGCAGACCGACATCGCCCTCGCCTTGCAAGGCTGCCTGCGCCTGGGCCGGATGAAGGACGAAGGCACCGCCGCCGTCGAAATCACCTCGATAATGAAGCGCAACAGCTGCGGCAAGGCTCTGGACATCGCCCGTCTGGCCCGCGACATGCTCGGCGGCAACGGCATCTCCGATGAGTTCGGCGTCGCCCGCCACCTGGTCAATCTGGAAGTGGTGAACACCTACGAAGGGACCCACGACGTCCACGCGCTGATCCTCGGCCGCGCCCAGACCGGCATCCAGGCGTTCTTCTAAACGCCTCACTCCAGCCCGGCTCTCATCGAGGGCCGGGCTGGCGACCGTTTACCTCTCGCCCGAGAGGCCCCGGGGAGGACCGTGGCGTCCCCGCACTGCGCCCTCCCCGCCCCTATTCACGTTGCAGGTGATTGCATGTCCGGCGCCCTTTCGCACATCCGTGTCCTCGACCTCTCCCGCGTTCTCGCCGGCCCCTGGGCCGGACAGATCCTCGCCGACCTCGGCGCGGAAGTGATCAAGATCGAGCGCCCCGGCAGCGGCGACGACACCCGCGCCTGGGGCCCGCCGTTCCTCAAGGACAGCGATGGCCGCGACACCAGCGAAGCGGCGTATTACCTGTCGGCGAACCGCAACAAGAAATCCCTGACCATCGACTTCACCCAGCCCGAAGGCCAGCGCCTGGTACGCGAGCTCGCCGCCAAGGCCGACATCGTGCTGGAGAACTTCAAGGTCGGCGGCCTGAAGTCCTATGGCCTGGACTATGAGTCGCTGAAAGCGCTCAACCCGAAGCTGATCTACTGCTCGATCACCGGCTTCGGCCAGTTCGGCCCCTACGCCAAGCGCGCCGGCTACGACTTCATGATCCAGGGTCTGGGCGGCCTGATGAGCCTGACCGGCCGCTCCGACGCCGAGGAAGGCGCCGGCCCGGTGAAGGTCGGCGTCGCACTGACCGACATCCTCACCGGCCTGTACTCGTCCACCGCGATCCTCGCCGCCCTCGCCCACCGCGACGTCAGCGGTATCGGCCAGCACATCGACATGGCGCTGCTGGACGTGCAGGTCGCCTGCCTGGCCAACCAGACCCTGAACTACCTGACTACCGGTAACCCGCCGCGTCGCCTGGGCAACGCGCACCCGAACATCGTGCCGTACCAGGACTTCCCCACCGCCGATGGCGACTTCATCCTCACCGTCGGCAACGATGGCCAGTTCCGCAAGTTCGCCGAAGTGGCGGGCCACCCGGAATGGGCCACCGACGAACGCTTCGCCACCAACCAGGCGCGCGTGGCGCACCGCGAGGTGCTGATCCCGCTGATCCGCCAGGCCACCGTCATGCGCACCACCGCCGAGTGGATCGCCGTGCTGGAACAGGCCAGCGTGCCGTGCGGCCCGATCAACGACCTGGCGCAGGTCTTCGCCGACCCGCAGGTGATCGCCCGAGGCCTGCGCGTGGACCTGCCGCACCCGCTGGCCGGCAGCGTGCCGCAGGTGGCCAGCCCGATCCGCCTGTCCGAGACCCCCGTGGAATACCGCAATGCCCCGCCGACCCTCGGCCAGCACACCCAGGAAATCCTCGAAGGCGTGCTGGGCCTGGACCAGGCGGCCATCGGCAAGCTGCGCGACGACGGCGTGATCTGAGCCAACTGACAGCCGGTGCCCGCTCCCGCGGGCGCCCAACGATCCCCGCCACGACGCCCGCGCCAGGGTTTTCACGGCCCCTGGCGCGGGCGCGACGGGGATCCCGGCCGCGATCCAGTGCGCGAACGCGACCAAAAGCCTTTGGCTTGTCATGCGCCATGGCTATAATCCGCAAGCTTCAATAATGGCCGGCGCTGTCCGGCTGTTCCCGCCACCTGTCCGAGGGGCGCTGCAGCAGGTCGATTCGCTTCGACATGTCAGGCTCGGATGGGGCGCGTCACGGTCGGCATCCGCCGATCGCCAAACGCATCAACGGCGCCCATTCGCAGACAACGAATGGAGAGTTACGCATGAGCGCTGTCATGACGCCTGCCGGTTTCACCGACTTCAAAGTCGCCGACATTTCCCTGGCCGCCTGGGGCCGCCGCGAGCTGATCATCGCCGAGTCCGAAATGCCGGCTCTGATGGGCCTGCGCCGCAAGTACGCCGCCAGCCAGCCGCTGAAAGGCGCGAAGATCCTCGGCTGCATCCACATGACCATCCAGACCGGGGTACTCATCGAGACCCTGACCGCGCTGGGCGCCGAAGTGCGCTGGTCGTCCTGCAACATCTTCTCCACCCAGGACCAGGCCGCTGCCGCCATCGCCGCCGCCGGCATCCCGGTATTCGCCTGGAAAGGCGAGACCGAGCAGGAGTACGAGTGGTGCATCGAGCAGACCATTCTCAAGGATGGCCAGCCGTGGGACGCCAACATGGTGCTGGACGACGGCGGTGACCTGACCGAAATCCTGCACAAGAAATACCCGCAGATGCTCGAGCGCATCCACGGCGTCACCGAAGAGACCACCACCGGTGTGCACCGCCTGCTCGACATGCTCAAGGCCGGCACCCTGAAAGTCCCGGCGATCAACGTCAACGACGCTGTGACCAAGAGCAAGAACGACAACAAGTACGGCTGCCGTCACAGCCTGAACGACGCCATCAAGCGCGGCACCGACCACCTGCTGTCGGGCAAGCAGGCCCTGGTGATCGGCTACGGCGACGTGGGCAAGGGCTCCGCCCAGTCCCTGCGTCAGGAAGGCATGATCGTCAAAGTGTCGGAAATCGACCCGATCTGCGCCATGCAGGCCTGCATGGACGGCTTCGAGCTGGTCTCCCCCTACAAGAAC
This sequence comes from Pseudomonas sp. NPDC086581, assembly GCF_044746165.1. Taxonomy (NCBI): domain Bacteria; kingdom Pseudomonadati; phylum Pseudomonadota; class Gammaproteobacteria; order Pseudomonadales; family Pseudomonadaceae; genus Pseudomonas; species Pseudomonas sp. NPDC086581. The sequence goes on from NZ_JBIVBR010000015.1 coordinate 104,091, forward strand.
GGCCTGAACGACGGCACCGAAGCCAGCGTTGACGCCGCCCTGCTGGGCAAGATCGACCTGATCGTTACCACCACCGGCAACGTCAACGTCTGCGACGCCGGCATGCTCAAAGCGCTGAAGAAGCGCGCCGTGGTGTGCAACATCGGTCACTTCGACAACGAGATCGACACCGCCTTCATGCGCAAGACCTGGGCCTGGGAAGAGGTCAAGCCGCAGGTGCACAAGATCCACCGCACCGGCGCCGGCGAATTCGATCCGGCCAACGATGACTACCTGATCCTGCTGGCCGAAGGCCGCCTGGTGAACCTGGGCAACGCCACCGGCCACCCGAGCCGCATCATGGACGGCTCCTTCGCCAACCAGGTGCTGGCGCAGATCTTCCTGTTCGAGCAGAAGTACGCCGACCTCTCCGCCGAGAAAAAAGCCGAACGTCTGACCGTCGAAGTACTGCCCAAGAAGCTCGACGAAGAAGTGGCCCTGGAAATGGTGAAAGGCTTCGGTGGTGTGGTCACCCAGCTGACCCCGAAACAGGCCGAGTACATCGGCGTGACCGTGGAAGGCCCGTTCAAGCCGGACACCTACCGCTACTGATGTGCCGGAGGGCAGACGAGCAATCGTCTGCCCTCTTTGCCATCTGGTGCCCCATGGATCTGCAGGACAGCTACAACCAGGCCTGGCTCTTCGCCACCGGCGCTCACGCCGGGCAGACGCTGACCGCCTCGTCGCTGCCCTACGCAGTCCACCTGGCGATGGTAGCCAATGAAGTGATGGCGGCCGACCGCGAAGCGCCCATCCAGCGCCTGGCGGAAACCGTCCAGATCGCCCTGCTGCACGACGTGCTCGAAGACACCCCGGTGCCCTTCGAGGAACTGCAGACGCGTTTCGGCGAGTTCGTCGCCGACGGCGCCCAGCGCCTGAGCAAGATGGTGAATGGCGAGAAACTGCCATTCGACATCTACCTCGAAAGGCTGGCGACCGGCGCGCCGCAGTATGCGATCGTCAAGCTGTGCGACCGGATCACCAACCTGCAGCCGCCACCCTCGACCTGGGCGCGGAGCAAGATCGCCGAATACCATGTTCAGTCGCAGCGCATCCTGGCCGTCCTCGGCCATGCGCACGAGCCCAGCGCCGAGCGACTGCGCACGAAGATAGACAACTACCGCCGTTACTTCTGAAGTCGACGGCACATGCCGGCAGCCACGCGATGACGGGGCGCCGAAGGAACGACCATGAGTCAGAAAGAACGCCGTTTCAGCTTCGAGTTCTTCCCCGCCAAGACCGAAGCCGGCCATGAAAAACTGCTGGCCACCGCAAGCCAGCTGGCCGCGAAAAAGCCCGACTTCTTCTCCTGCACCTATGGTGCCGGCGGCTCCACCCGCGACCGTACCCTGACCACCGTGCTGCAGCTGGATGGCGAAGTGAAGGTGCCGACCGCACCGCACCTGTCCTGCGTCGGCGACACCAAGCCCGAGCTGCGTGCCCTGCTGGCCCACTACAAGGATGCCGGCATCCGTCGCATCGTCGCCCTGCGCGGCGACCTGCCCTCGGGCATGGGCATGGCCAGCGGCGAGCTGCGCTACGCCAACGAACTGGTGGAATTCATCCGCGCCGAAACCGGCGATCACTTCCACATCGAAGTTGCCGCCTATCCGGAAGTTCACCCGCAGGCGCGCAATTTCGAGGATGATTTGGCGAATTTCGTGCGCAAGGTCAAAGCCGGCGCCGACTCTGCCATCACACAATACTTCTTCAACGCCGACAGCTACTTCCATTTTGTCGAGCGTGCGGAGAAACTCGGTGTCAGCATTCCGGTCGTACCGGGTATCATGCCGATCACCAACTACACCAAACTGGCCCGCTTCTCCGACGCCTGTGGCGCGGAAATCCCCCGTTGGATTCGCAAGCAGCTGGAAGCCTACGGCGACGACATCGCCAGCATCCAGGCCTTTGGTGAGCAGGTCATCACCGACATGTGCGAACGCCTCCTCGAAGGCGGCGCACCCGGTCTGCATTTCTACACCCTGAACCAGGCTGAACCCAGCCTGGCGCTCTGGAACAACCTCAAGCTCCCCCGCTGAGGATCATTGCTCCGGGCTTACCGTCCGCGATCCCGGCCAGCGCAACGCCGGCGTATCGTGGACGGGGTGCTTCCAGCCATCGGCTGAGCGCTCGCCCCGAGCCTGAAATCACGCGCCCTCGAGCCGGCAGGTCGCCGGCCTACAGGAACCCCGCATGTCCTTTACTTCCCTCGGTCTCTCCGAGGCCCTGGCTGGCGCCGTTGAAGCCGCCGGCTACGCGCGCCCCACTCCCGTTCAGGAACGCGCCATCCCCGCCGTACTGCAAGGCCGCGACCTCATGGTTGCCGCCCAGACCGGCACCGGCAAGACCGGCGGCTTTGCCCTCCCGGTACTCGAACGCCTGTTCCCCGAAGGCCACCCGGACCGCGAGCACCGCCACGGCCCGCGCCAGGCCCGCGTCCTGGTACTGACCCCGACCCGTGAGCTGGCTGCCCAGGTGCACGACAGCTTCAAGGTCTACGCCCGTGACCTGCCCCTGAAAAGCGCCTGCATCTTCGGCGGCGTCGGCATGAATCCTCAGGTGCAGGCCATGTCCAAGGGCGTCGACGTCCTGGTCGCCTGCCCCGGCCGGCTGCTCGACCTGATCGGCCAGGGCAGCGTCGATCTGTCCCGCGTGGAAATCCTCGTCCTCGACGAAGCCGACCGCATGCTCGACATGGGCTTCATCCACGACGTGAAGAAGGTCCTCGCCAAGCTTCCGGCCAAGCGCCAGAACCTGCTGTTCTCGGCGACCTTCTCCAAAGACATCATCGACCTCACCAACAAGCTCCTGCACAACCCGGAGCGCATTGAGGTCACCCCGCCGAACACCACCGTCGAGCGTATCGAGCAGCGTGTGTTCCGCATTCCGTCGGTACAGAAGCGCGCGCTGCTGGCGCACCTGGTGACCATGGGCGCCTGGGAACAGGTGCTGGTGTTCACCCGCACCAAGCACGGCGCCAACCGCCTGGCCGAGTACCTGACCAAGCACGGCCTGCCGGCCGCCGCGATCCACGGCAACAAGAGCCAGAACGCGCGCACCAAGGCGCTGGCCGACTTCAAGGCCAACGACGTGCGCATCCTGGTCGCCACCGACATCGCCGCCCGCGGCCTGGACATCGACCAGTTGCCCCACGTGGTCAACTACGAGCTGCCCAACGTCGAGGAAGACTACGTTCACCGCATCGGCCGTACCGGCCGCGCCGGTCGTACCGGTGAAGCCATCTCGCTGGTGGCGCCGGACGAGGACAAGCTGCTCAAGGCCATCGAGCGCCTGACCAAGCAGCGCATCCCCGATGGCGACATGCAGGGCTTCGACCCTGATACCGTGCTGCCGGAAGTCCAGCAGCCCGAGCCGAAGGAAGCCCCGCAGCGCCAGCCGCGCAAGGACAAGGCCAAGCGCGGCGAGCGCAAGGACCGCAACAAGGACAAGCCGCAGCAGGCCCAGGGCGAAGAACAACAGCACGCCGCCCCCGCCGCTGAAGGCGAAGCCGCCGACGGCGACAAACCCGCCGGCAAGCGCCGCCGTCGCGGCGGTCGCGGCAAGAAGAAGGGCGACGGCCAGGGCGGCGACGCTCAACCAAACGCCAACACTCAGGCTCGTGAGCCGCGCGAACCCCGTCAACCGCGCCAGCCCCGCCAGCAGCAAGACCAGCAGGGCCAGGGACGTCAGCAGCAGGCCAAGCCGGCTCGCGCACCGAAAGCCGACGGCAACCGCGACCCGGAAGAATTCCTCGACGACGACTTCGACAACTTCGGCAACCGCGCCGACTACGTCAGCCCGTTCCCGGACAAGGACCAGCAACGCGGCCAGCGCCGCCGTGGCGGTCAGGGGCAAGGCGCAGGTCAGGGCCAGAACCAGGGTCAGCAACGCGCCCGCGGCCAGGGTGGTCAGGGCGGCGGCCAGGGTGGAAGCGGTCAAGGCCGCAGCCAGGGCCAAGGTCAAGGACAAGGCCAGGGCCGTGCTGCCAAGAAGCCTGGCGCCGGCGGTCGTGGACAAGGCCAGGGCGGCAACGGCCAGGGCAAACAGGGGCAGGGGCAAGGCCAGCGCAAGCGTGGCGGCAAGGCTCCGGCTTCGCGCATGAACGACGCCCCGCTGCGCGAGCCGAGCGAGTACGGCGCCGCCAAGCCGACCCGCCAGCCGGTAGTGATCAACAAGCGCGACCTGGTTCGCACCGACCGCTTCCCGACGCCGGAGCAGTTGGAAGAACTGGAACCGCGCCGCAAGACCGAGCGTCCCGCGCTGCTGACCCGCAACCGCGAGTGATGCTGTAGAAGAAACCGCCCTCCGGGGCGGTTTCTTTTTGCCCGCGATTTGTCGCCGATACACCCTGTGATCCTACAAAAGCCCTGCACCTCACCTGCCCGCGTAGGGCGCATAACGCCTACGGCGCTATGCGCCGCCCTGGCGGATAACCCGTTCCGGATTATTCACCCTACGGGTGCCAGCGGCTGATCACAGAGAACAGACTTCCCCTCCGGGCAGGCACAAAAAAGCCGCCCGAAGGCGGCTTTTTGAGCAGTGCATGAAACTCACAGTACCTGCCGCAGGAAGCTCTGCGCGCGCGCATCCTTGGGCTGGGCGAAGAATTCCGCCGGAGCGGCGTCTTCCAACAGCTTGCCGTGATCGAAGAACAGCACGCGGTCCGCCACTTCACGGGCGAAGCCCATCTCGTGAGTCACGCAGACCATGGTCATGCCTTCCAGCGCTAGGGTCTTCATCACGTCCAGCACCTCGCCGACCATCTCCGGGTCGAGCGCTGAGGTGGGTTCATCGAACAGCATCACCTTCGGCTCCATGCACAGCGCACGGGCAATCGCCACACGCTGCTGCTGGCCGCCAGAGAGCCGCGACGGGTACTCGTTGGCCTTCTGGCCGATGCCGACCTTGTCCAGCAACGCACGGGCCTTGGCCTCGCGCTCGGCCTTGCCGCGCTTGCGCACGACTTTCTGCGCCAGGCACAGATTCTCCAGCACGGTCATGTGCGGGAACAGGTTGAAGTGCTGGAACACCATGCCGACTTCGCGGCGGTAGGCGTTGATGTCGGTCTTCGGGTTGGCAAGGTCGACGCCGTCGATGCTCACCGAGCCGGAGTCGAACTCTTCCAGGCCGTTGAGGCAGCGCAGGAAGGTGGACTTGCCCGAACCGGACGGCCCGATCACCACCACCACTTCGCCCTTGGCCACGCCGGTGGTGACGTCATCCACCGCGCGCACGACCTGCCCGCGAGTGTCGAAGACCTTGGTCAGGTTACGCACTTCAATCACTTTGGCCGAGCCTCCGCTCCAGGCGCCCCGCCAGATGCGACAGCGGCAGGTTGATCACGAGATAGAGCGCGGCGACGCAGAACCAGATCTCGAAGGTGGAGAACGAGGTGGTAATCGCCTCGCGGCCGCTCTTGGTCAGCTCGGTGATGGCGATCACCGAGACCAGGGAAGTGTCCTTGACCAGGCTGATGAACTGCCCGGCCAGCGGCGGCAGCACGCGCTTGAAGGCCTGCGGCAGGATCACGTGGCGCATCGACTGCGCAGCGTTCAGACCCAGGGAGCGCGCGGCTTCGTCCTGACCACGGGCGATGGACTGCACGCCGGCGCGGACGATCTCAGCGACGTAGGCGCCGGTGAACAGTGCCAGCGCGGCCACCCCGGCGAACTCGCGGGACAGGTTCAGCACGGTGCCGATGAAGAAGTAGAAGATGAAAATCTGTACCAGCAGCGGCGTGCCGCGCACCAGTTCGACGTAGAGGGTCGAGAGGTCGTGCAGGGTCGGGTTCTTCGACAGGCGGCAGAGACCGGTGAACAGGCCGATGAACAGGCCCAGCGCGCCAGAAACGAAGGAAATCCAGACCGTGGTCCACAGGCCCCAGGCCAGCGGACCGGCGGCCCAGTAACGGGTCGCGCCGACCACATCGCCCTCGGCGACGTCGTCGTTCTCGGCGAACTGCAGACTGTCGGCGGCCACGGTGAGCACCTGTTGCTTGCCGTCGTCGTCCACCAGGGTGACGCGGGCCTTGTCGCCCTGATCCTCGATCTTTTCCACCCGCGAGATGCTGTCCGCACGCTGCGGTTCTTCGGCCTGGTAGGCGAAGTACTGCGGGACGCGGTTCCAGCGCCACTCGTAGGAAATCAGCGAAGTGGAGTACCAGAGGGCCAGGCCGATCAGCAGGAGGATCAGTCCGGTCAGCCCGTGCCAGGGCCAGGTTGCGCGTTTCGTTCTAGCCACGAATCTCTACCGTGAAAATGCGAACGCGCAGGCTTGGGGCCTGCGCGTCGGGTCGATCTGAGTCAGACGCGGATTATTCCATGTCCTTGAGCCAGTCGGTGTTCTTGAACCACTTGTCGTGAATGCGATCGTAGGTGCCGTCTTCACGGATCTGCTTGAGGAAGTTGTTGATGAAGTTGATCGAGTCGTAGTCGCCCTTCTTCAGACCAAAGGCCAGCGGCTCGTAGGTGAACGGCTGATCCAGGTGCACCAGCTTGCCGGCGCCGAACTTGCTCACGCCGACGACGTTGTAGGGCGAGTCGTAGATGAAGGCGTCGGCCTTGCCGTTGACCACGTCCATGACTGCTTCGGGCTCGTTGTCGAAGCCATGGTATTGGGCCTTGGACAGCTGCTTCTTGGCGACGAATTCGCCAGTGGTGCCGATCTTCGAGGTGATGCGGTATTTCGCGTCGTTCAGGTCCTTGTAGGACTTGATCTCACCTTGCAGTTCCTTGCGGATCAGCAGGGTCTGGCCGACCACGATGAAGGGATCGGAGAAGTTCAGGCGCAGGTTGCGTTCCTGGGTCAGGGTCATGCCCGAGCCGATCATGTCGAACTTGTCGGTAAGCAGGGCCGGGATGATGCCGTCATAGGCGGTGGAGACCAGCTCCAGCTTGACGTTCATGGATTTGGCCATGGCCTTGAGCAGGTCCACTTCGAAACCGACGATCTGACCGCGCTTGTTGGTCATCTCGAACGGCATGTAGGTCGGGTCCATGCCCACGCGCAGCGTGCCGCGCTTGGCCGCTTCATCGATGGCGCCGGCCTGAGCCGCGCTCACGCTGACCAGGGCGCAGACGCCCATCACCAGCGATGCCAGGTACTTTTTCATCCCCATACTCCCAAGCAAGTGAAAGAACTTGTTGTTTTTTCCAGCGATCGAATCGCGCGCGACCAGGCATGCCGGGCACAGAAGGGTGCGAAGCGTACCCCATGCGGCGGATATCTCAATCTTTTCTGGATAGCTGGCGAAGGGTACCAGCAGCGGTGCGTGGGGAAAACAGGCTAAACCGCCACGCCTCCCTCGCCCCGGACGGGACGGGACGAGGGAGGCGCTGGGTCAGGATTGCGCGGCGGGTAGTGCCATGGCGCCCTGCTCCGCGACCGGCGCCAAGGGCACCGCCGGGGCATGGGCGTCGGCCTTCAGCGATTGCCGCCAAGGGCCGATCCACTGCTCCTTGTCACCCTGCCAGAGCGCCAGATGCAGGCGCGACAGCGCCACCGGGTCGCTCAGCAGCGCCAGGCGACGGTTGCCGTCGAGCTGCTCGGGGCCGGCTTCCAGCGCCTTCTCGACCAGTGCAGTGCGGGTCGCTTCGATGGCGGCGGACTGACCGTGACGGGCAGTGCCCATGGCGCATGCCAGGGCATTCAGTACCGGGTCGACGGCGGAACGGACGAAGCCGTCCTTCAGAGCCTGCCAGCGATTCTGGTAGGTGTACTCGTCGGTGGCGCGCAGCTCGCGGGGAGTGTCGTATTCCTCGGGGATGAGGAACAGCTTCTCGTCGCGCGAGGCCAGGCCCAGCTTGACCCGGCTGCTGATCACCGAAACCGGGATCGACAGCATCAGGGCGCCGACGATGGGCGACAGCCACCACAGGAAGCGCGGGTTCAGCCACGCGACCAGCAAGGCCCAGCACAGGCCCAGCAAGGTCTGCAGGCCGTGGCGGCGGATCGCCTCGCTCCACGGGGTATCGTCGTCGTCACGCTGCGGCGACTTCCACTGGGCTTCCCAGCCGAGGAACGCGGCCAGCACGAAGCGAGTGTGGAAGAGCATGCGCACCGGGGCGAGCAGCACGGAGAAGAACATCTCCAGCAGCATGCTCAGGGTCACCTTGATCACACCGCCGTAGCCCTTGGCGCCCTTGGCCCAGATCAGCATGACGCTGAGCAGCTTGGGCAGGAACAGCAGGGTCAGGGTGGTGGAGAACAGGGCGATGGCCTTTTCCGGGTGCCACTGCGGCCAGATCGGGAACAGCTGGCGCGGCTCCAGGAAGTACTGCGGCTCCATCAGCTGGTGCACCGCCAGCAGCGCGGTGGACAGCACCAGGAAGAAGAACCACAGCGGCGCCGACAGGTAGGACATCACGCCGGTGAGGAACACCGCGCGGTGCACCGGGTGCATGCCCTTGACCAGGAACAGGCGGAAGTTCATCAGGTTGCCGTGACACCAGCGGCGGTCACGCTTGAGCTCGTCCAGCAGGTTGGGCGGCAATTCCTCGTAGCTGCCCTCCAGGTCGTAGGCGATCCACACGCCCCAGCCGGCGCGGCGCATCAGCGCGGCTTCGACGAAGTCGTGGGAGAGAATCGCGCCAGCGAAGGAACCCTTGCCCGGCAACGGCGCCAGGGCGCAGTGCTCGATGAAGGGTTTCACCCGGATGATCGCGTTGTGTCCCCAGTAGTGGGATTCGCCCAGCTGCCAGAAGTGCAGGCCGGCGGTGAACAGCGGGCCGTAGACGCGGGTGGCGAACTGCTGCATGCGCGCATAGAGGGTGTCCATGCCCGACGCCTTGGGCGCGGTCTGGATGATGCCAGCCTCGGGGTTGGCCTCCATCAGGCGCACCAGCTTGGTCAGGCAATCGCCGCTCATCACGCTGTCGGCGTCCATGACGACCATGTACTTGTACTGGCCGCCCCAGCGACGGCAGAAGTCGTCGATGTTGCCGCTCTTGCGCTTCACCCGGCGGCGGCGGCGGCGGTAGAAGATGCGACCAAAGCCCAGGGCTTCCTTGCACAGCTCGATCCAGGCCTTTTCTTCGGCCATGGCGATGTCGGGCTGGTTGGTGTCGCTGAGCACGAAGAAGTCGAAGCGATCCAGCTCGCCGCTGGCCGCCACCGACTCGTAGGTCGCCCGAAGGCCGGCGAAGACGCGTGGGACGTCCTCGTTGCAGATCGGCATGACGATGGCGGTCCGCGCATCGGCGGCGATCGGCTCGCTGCCCGCGCTGCTGCCGGAGATGCGGTAGCGGTCGCGACCGGTGAGCAGCTCCCAGAAGCCCATCAGGGCGGTCCAGAAACCTGCCGAGACCCAGCAGAAGAGAATGGCGAAGAGCGCTAGCACACCGAACTGGATGGCATAGGGCAGCACCTGTTCCAGGGTCTGCAGCCAGGTCTGGCGGTTGATCTCTTCGAGATCGACGAAGGCCCAGCCCTGGTAGGGCAGGATGCCTTTCATGTAGTAGGTGGCGACGCTGGTCTGGCCGAGCATGAGCAGGACCAGGATGAACCGGCGCAGCGACCCGACGCGCTGCCAGCGCGCCTTGGGCAGGTCACGGGCGGGCTTGGCCGGGTTGCTGCGCCCCGTCAGGCGGCGCCAGCCGCGCATGATCGGGTTGGTGCGCCAGGGTTCGGGGATCACCTTGGTGCGCTGGATCGGCGGCGCGGCCTTGAGGTAGGTGCGGCCGTTGTCGTCCATGCCCAGCATCTGGGCATCGTCGAGATCCTGGCCGTAGCCATGGCGCAGACGCGCACCAACCGAAGCCAGTGCAGCGTCGTCACCCAGGGCATCGCCAGCGAGTTGCTCGTGCAACTCGCTGAAGGAACCGGCCTTGGCCAGCCGCTCACGCTCCTGCGCCGAAAGGGGCAGGTGCGCGAGGTAGTCGGCCACCGGCGCGGTGGTAGCGGTGGAGTTATTCATCGGCAGGCAGCTGGTAGCTCCAGGTTTCGGAAATGGTCTGGCCACCGTTTACCAGGGCAGCACGCATTTCCGTCGGCTTCTTCGGATCCTTGACCTTGATCCGCAGGGTCAGACGCCAGCCCTGGGTCACTGCGTTGTAGCGCAGGCTGTTTTCCTTCACTTCAGCGTTGTCGTCGGTGCTCACCTGGGTGCTCACCGGGGCATCGCCTGCCAGCGCCTTCAGAGTCGGGCCGACGAAATCGACGACCAGGGCGACGCTGCCATCAGGCTGGCGGATCAGGTTCTTCTGCTTCACGTCACCGACCGAGCGCAGGGTCTGCATGACCCAGGCGTTCTTCGGATCGTGCAGGGCCTGCTCGTCCTTGGTCCAGCGCATGCGGTAGGCGAAGTCCAGCGGCTCGCCGGCTTCCGGGCGCTTCTCGGGGTTCCAGAAGGCAACGATGTTGTCGTTGGTCTCGTCCGGAGTCGGGATCTCTACCAGCTCGATGGTGCCCTTGCCCCAGTCGCCCTGCGGTTCGACCCAGGCGGAAGGACGCAGGTCGTAGCGGTCGTCGAGGTCTTCGTAGCGGGAGAATTCACGGCCACGTTGCAGCAGACCGAAGCCACGCGGGTTCTCGACGCTGTAGGCGCTGACGGACAGGTGTTTCGGGTTGTTCAGCGGGCGCCAGATCCACTCGTCGTTGCCAGCATGGATCTGCAGGCCAGTGGAGTCATGCAGCTCCGGACGGAAGTTGTGCTCCGCCGAAGGCTGGTTGGAGCCGAACAGGAACATGCTGGTCAGCGGCGCCAGGCCCAGCTTGGTCACCTTATCGCGCAGGAACACGCGGGCCTTCACATCGACCACGGTGTCATTGCCCGGACGGATGGTGAAGCGGTACGCGCCGGTCGCACGGGGCGAATCCAGCAGCGCGAAGATCACCAGGTGCTTGTCCTTGGGCTTGGGCTTCTCGATCCAGAACTCGCGGAAGCGCGGGAATTCCTCACCCGACGGCAGCGCGGTGTCCAGCGCCAGGCCACGGGCGGACAGGCCCCACCACTGGTCCTTGCCGATGATGCGGAAGTAGCTCGCACCCAGGAAGGTGGCGATCTCGTCCTGCTTGTCAGGCGAGTTGATCGGGTACAGCAGGCGGAAGCCGGCGTAGCCCAGGTCTTTAGTGGCATTGGCGTCGAACTTCAGGGAACCGAAGTCGAAACGGGAGGGATCGTACTTGATCTCCTTGACGTCGGTCGCCGTGACTTCGTTGATCTTCACCGGGGTATCGAAGTGCATGCCCTGATGATAGAAGCTGATCTTGAAGGGGGTCTTCTCGTCGGCCCAGTAGGCCTTCTCGTTACGGAAGCGAATCTGCTGGTAATCGGCGAACTTCATTTCGCTGAATTCCGATGGCAGGTTGCTCGTCGGTGCGCTGTACTTCTCTGCAGCCAGCGCCTTGGCCTTTTCGCCAACGTCGTCGAGATTGAAGGCCCAGGCATGGGTAGCGCTCAACGCCAACAGGGCGGAGCCGACCAGTCCGCGAAGGATTTGGCGCGAAAGCGGTTGTTGAACGGAACGGAAAATCACGAGTCCCCCTCGTCCGTGAACACAAAACGATTAAAGCCAGCAAAGGCGATGCCAATCTGCTGGCGATTGAGTTCCGACCCCGGTGAGCCTGAATGATTCCCCGATTTTTTCCACGGGTACTTCGGGCTCCCGGAGGCGCATTGTTCTAAGTGCATAAGCCCTAACCATCATCCCACGGCGATATGACAAGCTGCCGCGCGTTCAAGCCTCCAGTAGAAAGGTCACCGGACCGTCATTGACCAGGTGGACCTGCATGTTGGCGCCAAAACGGCCAGTGGCGACCAGCGGATGACGCTCTCGCGCCTGTTCCACGAGTAGATCGAACAACGCGGCGCCCTTTTCAGGTGGCGCCGCGCTGGAAAAGCTCGGCCGCAGCCCCTTTCGGGTATCCGCGGCCAGGGTGAACTGCGAGACCAGCAGCAGGCCGCCGCCGACATCGCTCAGTGAAAGGTTCATTTTACCTTCATCGTCGCCAAACACTCGATAGTTAAGCAGCTTGTGCAACAAACGGTTCACTGACTCTTCATCATCCTGTGGCTCGACCCCCACCAGGGCCAGCAGCCCGTGGTCGATGGCGCCGACGATTTCGCCGTCGACCTCGACGCGGGCGCCACGCACCCGCTGGATCAGTCCCTTCATTCAGCCTCCGGCGGCAGGTTCAGCAGGCGCCGGCCGATCTCGTTGGTGGCGCGCACCAGTGCATCGGTGATGCCCGGCTCGCCGGCCACGTGACCGGCGTCGCGGACGATCTGCAGCTCGCTGTTGGGCCAGGCCTTGTGCAGCGCCCAGGCGTTGTCCAGCGGGCAGACCACGTCGTAGCGGCCATGGACGATCACGCCCGGCAGGTGGGCAATCTTGTGCATGTCGCGCAGCAACTGGTCGGGTTCGAGGAAGCCGTCGTTGACGAAGTAGTGGTTCTCGATGCGGGCGATGGACAGCGAACGGTGCGGGTCTGCGAAGCGCTCGACCACCGCCGGGTTCGGTCGCAGCGTGGCGGTGCGGCCTTCCCAGGTGGACCAGGCGCGGGCAGCGTGCATCTGGGCGATCTGGTCCGGGCCGGTCAGGCGGCGGTGGAAGGCGTGCAGCAGGTCGTCGTGCTCGTCGGCGGGAATCGGTGCCAGGTAATCCTCCCAGTAATCGGGGAACAGGCGGCTCGCGCCTTCCTGGTAGAACCAGCGGATTTCCTGCGGGCGGCAGAGGAAAATGCCACGCACGATCAGCGCCAGCACGCGTTCGGGGTGGGTCTGGGCATAGGCCAGCGACAGCGTCGAACCCCAGGAGCCGCCGAACAGCACCCACTTGTCGATGCCCAGGTGCTCGCGGATGCGCTCGATATCCTTAACCAGGTGCCAGGTGGTGTTGTTCTCCAGGCTCGCGTAGGGCGTGGAGCGGCCGCAGCCGCGCTGGTCGAAGGTGACGATGCGGTAGATATTCGGATCGAAGAAGCGCCGCGACATGGCATCGCAACCGGAGCCTGGGCCGCCATGGATGAACAGAACCGGCAATCCGTCGGGCGTACCGCTCTCGTCTATATAGAGAACGTGCGGCTCCTCGACGGCCAGTTCATGGCGCGCGTAAGGCTTGATTTCCGGATACAAAGTTTGCATGGCTCGCTCCTGGATCAGTGCGTACGGTCGCTCCGGACCAGTAACCATCCTAGGGCCTGTCGCCACCCAATAGAAAGTCGCGTTGCCGCGGCGCGACTTCCATCGAAAGTCTTCGGCCCCCACGGTGTCGGGCATGATACTCGGGCCAGCGAAAAACCCATAAGGGAGTTAGTGAGCCATGCCACGGAAGTTGTTTCTTTCTCTGTTCCTGCTGCTGCTCACCTTGACCGGCTGTGGCCGGGACGATCCACGTGCGCAACTGGACGCCGCCGTCAAACAATTGCAGGACAACCTCGAAGCCAAGAATAGCGGGGCCGTGATCGATCAGCTGGCCGGCGATTTCCGCGCCAACGGCGAGTTCGACCGCGACTGGGCCAAGCGCACCATGACGCTGATGTTCCTGCGCCACCAGCAGGTCAAGGTGATCCTGCTCAGTAGCCAGAGCCGGGTCGACCCGACCTACGCCAATCGCGGCCATACTGACGCGCAGGTTGCCCTTACGGGTGCCGAGAACCTCATCCCCGACAGCGCCGGGCACTACTCCGTGAAGCTGGAATGGTGGCGCGACGGCTCCGAATGGAAATTGGCGAGGCTCGACTGGCAATGAATCCGCCCCTGCAACACCGCATCCGCGCCGCCGGCCTGCTGCTGCGCAACGATGAAATCCTGCTGGTGCGCCACGAGGTTGGCGGCGAACTGTACTGGATTCCGCCCGGCGGCGGCTTCGAGTCGGACAAGGACGACTCCACCCGCGACACGGTGCGCCGCGAGTGCCGCGAGGAAACCGGCCTGACGGTGGAAGTCGGCCCGCTGGTTTACGTACGCGAGTTCGCCGAACCACTGGCTGGACGCTTCCACATGGAGTTGTTCTACCGGGTGGATACCTGGGAGGGCCAGGTCAGCCTGGACAACCTGCGCGGCCTGGGCGGCGACGAGTTCGATATCCGCGAGGTCGCATGGGTGCCGCGCCAGGAACTGCCACGCCTGCCCTCCTACTACCCCGCCGAATTGCTCGACGACGTCTGGGAGCGCCTGGCCGAGGCGCAGCCATTGATCCGCCACCTCGGCCTGCAACGCTAGCGGCGTTACTGCACCGGTTCACTGGTGGGCTTGGCGATGATCGCCTGCAGCTCGGCAGTCATGGGGAATTCCAGGTTGAGGTTCTTCGGCGGAATCGGCTGCTCGAACCAGCGCTGGTAGATGCCCTTGATCTCGCCGGACGAATACAGGTCGGCCAGGGTCTGGTTGACCAGGGCGAGGAACTGCGGGTCGTCCTTACGCACCATGCAGGCGTAGATTTCCCGCGACTGCGGCTCGCCCACCACCACCCACCGGTGCGGATCGCGAGCCTTGGCCTTCTCGCCGTAGAGCAGCGCGTCGTCCATGTAGAAGGCCACGGCGCGGCCGGACTGCAGCATGAGGAAGGCTTCGCCGTGGTCCTTGGCGCTGACCACGTTCATGCCCAGCTTGTGCTCGGCGTTGTAGGCCTTGAGGTAGCGCTCGTTGGTGGTGCCGGCGGTGGTCACCACGTTCTTGCCCTTGAGATCGTCGAAGCCCTGGATGCCGCTGTCCTTGGCGGTCAGCAACTGGCCCTTCACGTAGATGAAGCCGTAGGAGAAGGCGACCTGCTTCAGGCGCTCGGCGGTGACGCCGGTGGAGCCGCAATCCAAGTCGACCGTGCCGTTCTGCACCAGCGGGATGCGCGTCTGCGAGGTCACTAGGTTGTATTTCACCTTGAGGTCCGGCTTGTCGAGCTTCTGTTTGATGCGCTCGACCACCTTGCCGGCCAGCTCCACCGAGTAGCCCATGGGCTGGCCGCTGTTGTCGCCCAGGTAGGAAAACGGCACCGAGGCGTCGCGATAACCCAGGGTTATCATGCCGCGATCGGCGACTTTCTTCAGCGTGCCATCCAGCGCTTCGTTCGCCTGCGCCAGCGCGCAGACCAGGCTGGACGCCGCCAGCATTCCCAGTGCGAGTCGTTTCATGGGTTCGATCCCTCTTGTTGTTGTAAGTCGGGTTGAGAGTCGGGTTGAAAGTCAGGGCCGCGCTGCGATCACGGTGATTTCCACCCGCACCGACGGCCGCGCCAGCAGCGCCTGCACCGTGGTGCGGGTCGGCGCGCAGCCTTCGGGCAGCCAGGCGGACCAGATGCCGTTCATGGCCTCGAAGTCCGCGGCGATGTCTTTCAGGTAGATGGTCGCGCTGAGGATGTTCGCCTTCCCGGTGCCGGCTTCGGCCAACAGTGCGTCGATCTTCGCCAACACTTCGCGGGTCTGGCCCTGGATATCGCTGGCCTGACCGGGCACCTGCCCGGAGAGGAACACCAGCGAGCCGAAGACCATAGCGGCGGAAAGGCGATCGTTGGTGGCGATGCGTGTGAGTTGCATGGTGTGTCTCCCTATCCGATGGAATCAGCCGGCCAGCCGTTCGGGCGTCAGGCCGCTGGTGTCGATGCCGGGTTTGCGCCCGCTGATCTGCGCGGCGATCAGCTCTGCACTGCCGCAGGCCAAGGTAAAGCCGAGAGCGCCGTGACCGAGATTCAGCCAAAGCCCGCGCGGCCCGCAGGCGCCCACCAACGGCACGCCGGTGGGCGTTGCCGGGCGCATGCCGGCCCATTCGATGGCGGCGCCGTAATCGCAGGCTTCGGGCAGGGTGTCCGCCGCCTGCTGGCGGATCAGCGCCAGCCGCTTGGGCTCCAGGCTCGGGTCGAAGCCGACGATGTCGACCATGGCGGCAACACGCAGGCGCTCGCCGATGCGCGCGTAGACCACCTTACGGTCGTAGTCGGTGAGGCTCACATCCGGCGCTTGATCACCGGCACGAATCGGCGCGGTCAGGCTGTAGCCCTTGAGCGGATAGAGCGGCAGGCGCAGCCCGCCCGTCAGCAACGCGGCGCTGCGGTAGCCGGCGGCGAGTACCACGTGATCAGCCTCGAAGCTTTCCGCACCAGCCGCCCCGCCCGCCTCCACTCCGACCACGGCGCCGTTGCGCTGGATCAGCCGGGACGCTGGGTGACCATAGAGAATCCGGCAGCGACCGGATGCCTGAAGCCGCTCGGCCAGCCGCTGGCAGAACAGGAAGCAGTCGGCGACCTCCTCATCTGGCGTATGGATGCCGCCCACGAATGGCGCGCGCTCCAGCGCCGGGTCCAGCTCGCGGCATTGCTGCGCCGAGAGCACGAATTGAGCGGAAGGATCGGACAGGTTCTGCCGCGCGCTGCGGAAGCTGCCTTCGTCGCGGAAGGCCACCAGCTTGCCGTTGCGCCGCCAGTCGAAGCCGTCCAGCCCGGCCTCGCGCCACTGCGCCAGGGTGGTCTGGCTGAACAGCGCGAGGCGCAGCAGGTGTTTCGCGCTGGACTGGTTCACTGAGCGCCGGCAAGCGGCGGTGAACTCCAGCAACCAGCGCCATTGCGCCGGGTCCAGGCGCGGGCGCAGGCGCAGCGGCGAATCCCCGCGCAGCAGCCAGCCCAGCGCCTGCTGCGGCACACCGGCATCGGCCAGCGGCGCGACATAGCGGTAGGACAGCTGGCCACCATTGGCGAAGCTGGTTTCCAGCCCGGCCTGATCCCGCGCCTCCAGCACGGTGACATCGAATCCTTCGAAGACCAGCGCCTGCGCCGTGGCCAGTCCGACCACGCCCGCGCCAATGATGCATACCCGCTGTGCCATTGCCGCCTCACTGCCCTTTCAATCCTGGCCCCGACCTTAGGCCCGGGTGACAGGCGGCGAACAATGAATAAACATGGGCAACCCATAACCTTGCGTTATACGCAGCGGTTTCCACACAACGGGAGAGGCACATGCGCCTGCGCCATATCGAAGTGTTCCAGGCCATCCGCGAGACCGGCTCGGTCAGCGGCGCCGCGCAGTTGCTGCACGTTTCGCAGCCGGCAGTGACCAAGGTGCTGCAGCATGCCGAGCAGCATCTGGGCTTCCCGCTCTTTCTCCGTGTTCGCGGAAAGTTGCAGGCCACGCCCGAGGCGCTGGAGCTGGAGCGCGAAGTGGCCAAGGTCAGCGAAAGCCTGCAGGGCGTAAGGCGCCTCGCGCAGAGCCTGCGCGGCCAGCCGGAGAACCGCCTGCGCGTGGGCGCCACGCCGGCCATGGCACTGTCGCTGCTACCGCCAGTGATCCGCGAATGGACCGACCGCTACCCGCAGAGCAGTTGCGAACTGACCACCCAGCACTCCCGCGAGCTGGTGCAGAACCTGCTGATGCGCGAACTCGACCTCGCCCTGACCCTGCAACAGACCGACCACCCCGGCCTGCGCTCGCAGCCCATCGCCAGCGGTCCACTGGTGGCCCTGGCGCCGCGCGGGCATTGGCCCGAGGAACGGCTGGGACTGCCGCTGACATTGGCCGAACTGGCGGGTGAACCGATGATCGGCCTGTCCACCTCCGACCCGCTGTCGGCGCGGCTGGAAGGCCATCTGGCCAACATCGAACCACCACCACGCGTGCGGATCGCGGTGCAGACCTACGCCCTGGCGCGCACGCTGGTGGAAGCCGGAACCGGACTGGCGCTGGTCGATCCCTTCACCGCCCTGGGCGCGGACGAACGCCTGACGGTGCAGCGCAACCTGTCACCCACCGTAAAGGTGACGCTCTACGCCCTGACCCGCGCCGACGAAACACCGCCGCATACCCAAGCGCTGTTGCTGGAAATGCTGGTGCGGCATGCCGAGGGGCAACTGGCGCAGCATCGCTTCGAATAGAGAGTTAGTCCCATGACGCGTAGAGCGTATCGGGGTCAGTTCCTTGAAGTACCCGTCAGGCACTCCACAAATATTTAATATTATTTATGGTGTATTGCATTGCGCTAGATCACTGCATCGCAACCAGCCAATGACAGTAGACTTACCGAGCTACTTAATGTTAGCCCACCTTATATCACCAACTGTAGAAAACCTCATTACCTGGACCCTATCACCTTTTATTAAATACTTATTGGAACCCGACTGAACTGCAGACTCCCTGTATATTTTTGCTTTTCTTGAAGAAACCTCTAACATCAACAGATTCCGATCTTTAAAATCCTCTCGATCTGTAACCAAATATTCAGATTCTTCTCCACCCAAGCCAAACTCTATCCTTGATACCTCTCCACAGCCGATGCAAACATCTTCGTATCTTAGCTGAAACTCATGCCCATTCTCATAATATATATCCTCCCTCCATGCTGCACCAGCCCTATATGAGCTCACAAGGTAATTGCCTTCCTTCCTATAGTTACATATATCTCCATTCCTAAACTTTATCTCCACAAGCAAATTTGAATCCCTGTCATATCTGTAGACCTTGAAGCAACTATTGGTTTCGCCATCCAAAGTCATTACAACTTCATCGATATCGTCGCTGTCTATTTTTTCTAAATGAACCTTCGTGTATACCTCATCTGTCTCATTGAAAAATTTTTCCGGGATATTGATAGATTTATTTCCATTATTATCAGAAAAAGATATTGACAATGGATTTTCCGAATCCATTATTAATTGAGAGGCAGCTACGTCCTGTGCAAGACCCACAAGGAGCAATATAATTGCCACATTGACTTTTCTATTAGGCACAACTCATCCCCCACTCTTTCGCTATTTCTGCAAAAATCTTCTTTCTTTCCTCCAACCCATTTGACCCACCATTTACAGCCAATGTAATCAAATCAACATTACATGGCTCATTTTCAATCAATATATTTATATCCCCCTTGGCGTCGTACTTTTTATAGATACTCCCCTTATTTCTCCAGTACCAGCAAGAAACATCTATAGCCGCATGCATATCCTCAGAAACCAATAATGGGAAAGCGGTGTAATCAACACCACTGTAACCGGAGTAGGATTTATAGATGTTTTTCCACGCCAGTTGAATCAACCCTTTCCCTTTGTATTTTTGACGATCACCCATTTCAGTATTTCGTTAGATGGCTAGACGAGTCAGAGTTGGTATTCTTAAATAAATCCCCCCTTTTCTCCCGCCCCTCCCTCCTTGTCTAGGGCCTATCGAGACCTTGAAAAGAGGCACCTCCTTGCTCCAAACTCTTTAAGTAAACCTTAGTGGTCTGCACGTCATGAAAGGGGCAGTGCATCATCTTTCCTGATTTCAAATCTCGGCCATCAAAGCAGCCACTTAAATCAAAATACTGGAGATCTCCAGGATAATCACGAACAACAAGCTCCCCATCAATTATACTCATTGAGTAATTTATAGCATTAAACACCCTTCCCTCTAAACCTCTATCCCGCCCATCTTCCGAGGACAATACATAAAGATATTTTTCACCGTGTTTTGTGGTAAAAAAGAAAACTGAAATTATGTCTCCGAGCGGAGCAGAACCAGCATAGCTCACCGGCCCACCGCCCTGCGGAACGCTATAAACGTCTATAGCATGAACATGCCCCTCTCCTCCTAGAGAATTTACTGCTTCGGAATATTCATTCTTAACAAAAAATACGATAGCTCTCTTTCCATCCAATTCAGCTAGAATTGCGGGGTGAGGAAATTCGACATATTTTCTATCAGCCGCGTAGCTTAAATTTGAAACAACAAAAAAAGCCAAACTAAATATCACTAAAAATAGCCTCATCAGCAAATATCCTTTTGAAATTTTTGCGCCTATCGCCATAGCTGTCTGTATGTAAATTTACCCTCTCAGTTATGGAGTCTACATTGACGGGACTTCCCCCATTATCTGCCAGTTCATAAAGCCCATTCTCTAGCCAGAAAAAAACTCCAGAACGAAGTACGTACATTGGATTTTGGTGCACAAGATCAGGGTCCTCTAGAAACCCAACATCTTGACCCCAAAAATCACGATGATATCGTTGGAATTTTCTGTAATTTTCTTTTCCAGTCAAATGTTTTAGCCCACGACCTCTATACTTCCAGCCATCTCCTGACTCAACGCCACCGTTTCCAATTTTATTGCAATACATCCTGTTTGCCAGCTCAATCTTCCTGCTTAGCGGGAGTGACGCCTTAACATTTGTATAGCCGTAAATATTTGCCTCAGCCGGATGATCAATAAAATACTTAAAATTCTGCCTCAGATAGTGAGCACTAAAGATGAAGCTATTTTCTTCAACTTCAAGCGTAGCACCTACCTCTTGCCTAACTTGCGCAAAGAAATGGCTAAGCCGTAACACTGTGTCTAGCTTATAGCGCTCAGAATTTTCACTGAGTTCGTCGGCCATACCTTGAAGCAGATCATCCTTACGAGAACTATCCGTCAAGCCTTCAAAGACTCTCTTTAGCATCTCCTTTGTAACTCTTACCTTCTTAAACTCCATCCATCCCATAAATCCAATCGGATGAAAGTGATAAACCTCCCCACTCTCCCGCAACCCCACACTCTTCGCCACCTCCCGCCACCAACTGTACATGCGCATCCGTTCTTTACTGGCCACCCAGTTGAAGTTTGGTGTTGAATTGTTATGCCCTAACATTTCATCTAGCGAGTCCCACTTCCCTGAGTTGTCGATCCATTCGCTTTCGTAATGAATGATCAATTGTGAGATGGCCTGAGCAATGGCGGGTAAGCGCAGGCCAGCTCGCAGCTCTTCGGCGGACATCTTTCCATCGCAGTCACCATCTGGAATGAGGTCGTAGAGGCGTTTTTGCAGCCGGTCTTTTTCCTGCATTTCAATCAGCGGCTGATAGCGTTTCAGTTGCTCCTCATTGAACTCATTCCCGGCACGCATGGAGTAGGCGAGACTTTCGCGTGGCACAGATTCGTTGTAAATCAGCTCGAAGCCTTCCCACGACCAGGGGCTGACCCAGGGTGTGACGCCAACTTCCTCGCACACCCAGCCATCAATCGGGGTGTAGTTGGCGCTATTGAGCAGCCCTTCCAGGCGATACCAGTTCAGTGCGTTGGCGCCATTGGTGGTGGGCACCTGAATGCAGCACTCGGAGCGCAGGCCATCGAGCAGGCTGCGGGGAATCAGCAAATCGTGGCCGCTTGGCGTTCCTGGGGATTGCAGGGTCGGCGGCGTTGCCTTCTTGAAGCCTTCCTGATGCTTAATGACCGGGGTGCCTTTGGCCAGCTTCAGCCACGTTCTGCTGCTGGCGGGGAGGTTCAACGCCCAGGCGCGGCAGTTTTGGACGAAAGCGTCCACTCTGTCACCGCTGAACACTTCCAGGTGCAGCAGGGGATGTGGGCTGGCGTCTTTGACCTCCTGGATGCTGCCCATGTGGCCGATCAGTTGGCCTGCCTTGATGGGAATCGGCGAGTCAGGAATGACGATACGGTCGAACTGTTGCGGGGCCGGTATTGGTTCCAGAGCGGAGAAGCGCACATAGCCCCTCGGGCTTTTGAAGTCGGTTCCGTCCCACGGGTTCTCTTCAAGCGGTGGGCCGGGCGGGCTATCCGGCAGCGGAGCATCGCTCTCTTCTGCGTCTGGGGCATCGTTGGTGGCTTCACTGTCCTGGCCGGTACCGGCAGGCTGGATCATTTCCAGTTTGCGATAGTCCCCTTCTCCGCTGATCACGATTTCTGTACCGCGAGGCAGGGTGGCGATGACGCTGCTGGCTCTGGAGGCATCCGCCTGGACATTGAGATGGACGCCGGGAGTTTCGCCGATGGCGTTGTCACGCACCCGGTAGGCGCCCTCCCAGGCTTCGAGGGCATCAAACTTCACATAACCCAGCGTGCTGCTCGATGCGTGGAGCCGAGGCAGATCGATGCCTTGCGCGCTGGTCAGCTTGACGATTCCTCGCTGGCCATTGATGGTGACCACTGTGCCTCGGGGCAGTACGGTCAGTATGTCGCTCCGTGGCCGATCCGTTCTGTGGACCGGCAATCCCAGGGGGCCCGGATCGGCAACGTTGGCTTTGACGCGATAAGTACCGGCTTTCCAAAACACCGGTCGCGCCTGCCCAGGGCTTTTCTCGTATTCCTCCCAGCTCTGTAGATGCATGTAGAGGCTGTAGAAGGTCAGAGCAGGCGGCGCACTTTCGTTGCCCTCGATGGCGGGCGCCTGCAAACGATGACGGACAAGCACAAAGCCTGTGGCGAAGGGCGACTCACGAGGGGACTGATCCGCAAGATAAAAGGTATTGAACGGGTATCGCGAGTCGATCCGGTAGGCAACGACTTCGCCATCGGCGAGGCAATGCACATTGGGTTGATCAATGCCCACAATGCCTGCCGTACCGGCATCGAAATGCACGCCTCCGTGCCAGAGGCCGTTACGGCCCAGCGGGTAGTACCCCCCGACTGCTCTGGCGAGGTTGGTCAGTTGCACGAGGGGATTGGATTTGTCGCCCAGCGGGTGGGCCCAGTTCTTGAGCGGAGCCAGAGCACTGTCCACCGGCCCCGCAGGCGGTAGGTTGGGCCGGGAGGGCACGGGCTGCGTCGGCCTGGAAGCGGCTGGGGGTTTGGGAGGCAGCGGGAGTGGCTTGGTTTCGCCTCGACTACGGCGGAACTCATCCTTGAGGCTGTCGAGCAGATCGCGCAATGACTCGAACATGGTGGCTTCCTTGTCCAATAGGAAGCCGTATCTGAACAACCGGGGACGTGTTCACCCAGTCAGCCATTTCGCTGTTCTGCGTCAGCTCCGACTGATAGCTAGCAGGGCACTCGATGGCCGGTGTAGTCACCTCAGGGGCGGGGCAACCTTTCGAGAAAAAGACAGCCCCTGCCACTAGGGGAAGCGCCACCGGGATGCGTGGTCCGGCGGCGCCGTGCCGACAGTCCCGGCGCGGCAGGAGGCTGCGTAAAACTCAGCGGCCGTAGTGCTCGCGGCCCCAGGCGATGAAGGTTTCCAGCATCCGGCGCAGTACCTGGGCGGTGGGTGCGGCGAGGTCTTCGCGGTAGCCGAAGGGCGCGTGCTCATCCATGTAGTTGCACTGGGCGAGCTCCAGCTGCACGGCGTGCACGTTGTCCTGCGGCTGGCCGTAGTGACGGGTGATGTGCCCGCCCTTGAAGCGGCCGTTGAGGATGTGCCGGTAGGCCGGGGCGTCGGCGCAGACGGCGACCAGGCGCTCGGCCAGTTCCGCATCGCAACTCGCGCCGCTGTTCGTGCCGATGTTGAAGTCCGGCAGCTTGCCGTCGAACAGGTGCGGGATCACCGAGGCGATGGAGTGGGCATCCCACAGCAGCGCGTAGCCGAACTCGGCCTTCAGGCGCGCCAGCTCGTCGGCCAGGGTACGGTGGTAGGGCGTCCAGACTTCCGCGAGGTACCGGGCGCGCTCTTCGGGCGACGGTGTCTGGCCGTCCTTGAACAGCGGGCGGCCGTCGAACAGGGTGTCCGGGTAGAGGCCGGTGGTGGCTGTGCTGTAGAGCGGCTTGTCGTCGGCCGGGCGATTCAGGTCGATGACGTAGCGCGAGTAATTGGCGGCCAGGGTGCTGGCGCCCAGCTCCTGGGCGAAGGCGTAGAGCCGCGGGATGTGCCAGTCGGTGTCGGCCAGTTCGCGGGCCTCATCCACCAGGCCGGCTTCCACGGCGGGGGTCAGGCGGATGCCGGGGTGCGGCATGCTGATCAGCAGCGGGACTTGGCCGCGTTTGAAGGTGAGAACGTTATTCATGGGGTGCTATCTCCAGTAAGGGCGAGATGTCTGCAATGTCTGTAGGACCGAGGGGGACGCCCAGTCCTTGCTCGCGAACTGGGCTCCGCAGCGGGGCTGTTCGCGAGCAAGCTCGCTCCTACGAAGAGCAGGCTCACAGCTCTTCGCCATGACGAATGACCCGCTTGGGCAAATCGCCGCCGAGCCAGTAGCTCAATTCGGCGGGGCGCTGGATGTCCCAGGCGATGAAGTCGGCGACCTTGCCCGCTTCCAGGCTGCCGTGGCTGTCGGCCATACCCAGTGCGCGCGCGGCGTTGAGGGTGACGCCGGCGAGGGCTTCTTCCGGGGTCAGGCGGAAGGCGGTACAGGCCATGTTCAGCATCAGGCGCAGGGACAGCGCCGGCGAGGTGCCGGGGTTGAGGTCGCTGGCGATGGCGATGTGCACGCCGTGCTTGCGCAGGGCATTCATCGGCGGCAGCTGGGTTTCGCGCAGGACGAAGAAGGCGCCCGGCAGCAGCACGGCGACGGTGCCGGCTTCGGCCATGGCGATGGCGTCGCTCTCGTCCATGAATTCCAGGTGGTCGGCGGACAGCGCGCCATACCGCGCGGCGAGGCTGGAGCCGTGCAGCGAGGACAATTGCTCGGCATGCAGCTTCACCGGCAGGCCCAGGCGCTGAGCAGCCTGAAACACCCGCTCGACCTGCGCCGGGGAGAACGCCAGGTGTTCGCAGAAGGCGTCCACCGCGTCCACCAGTCCTTCGTCAGCAAGCGCCGGGAGGATGTGATTGCAGACCTGCTCGATGTACTCGTCAGCGCGGCCGGTGTATTCCGGCGGCAAGGCGTGGGCGGACAGGCAAGTAGTGCGCACCGTCACCGGCAGCTCCTGCTCCAGACGGCGGGCCACGCGCAACATGCGTCGCTCGCTGTCGAGGTCCAGGCCATAGCCGGACTTCACTTCCAGCACGGTCACGCCATCGGCCAGCAGCGGGCGGGCGCGCTTGATGGCGCTGGCCAGCAGTTCATCCTCGCTGGCCTCGCGGGTGGCGCGCACGGTGCTGGCAATGCCGCCGCCGGCCGCGGCGATCTCGGCATAGCTGACACCGTTCAGGCGCTGCTCGAACTCGCCGCTGCGGTCGCCACCGAAGACCAGGTGAGTGTGGCAGTCGATGAAGCCCGGCGTGACCCAGGCGCCGCCCAGGTCGGTGCTCTGGATCGGGCGCTCGGGCAGTTCGGCGCGCGGGCCGATCCAGCTGATGCGCTCGCCTTCGGTGATGATCGCGGCGTCCTCGATGATCGAGTAGCGGCCGTCCTTCATGGTCGCGGCGTGGCAGTGCTGCCAGAGGTGTTTCATTGCAGCCTCCCGATGCTCGCGCCAACGCTGTGCAGCGCTGCCGGGTCGGCCAGCAGGTCGGCGGCGCGGGCGATATCCGGCGCCAGCCAGCGGTCGCTGTCATAGGCCGGCACCTGTTCGCGCAGCAGGCTCCAGGCGCAGTCGGTGCCAGCACCGAAGCGCTGCGGCTTGAGGAATTCGAAGGCCTGGGCGGCCAGCAGGTATTCGATGGCAAGGATGCGCCGGCTGTTGTCGATGGCGCGGCCGAGCTTGAGCGCGGCGCTGGTGCCCAGGCTCAGGTGGTCTTCCTGCAGGCCGGAGGTGACGAAGTTGTCCACCACCGCCGGTTGTGCCAGCTGGCGATTCTCACCGGCCAGCGAGGCGGCGACGTACTGCACGATCATCATCCCGGAATTGACGCCCGGCTGGCTGACCAGGAAGGCCGGCAGGCCGCTGACCAGCGGGTTGATCAGGCGGTCCAGGCGGCGCTCGGAAACCCCGCCCAGCTCGGCCACGGCAATCGCCAACAGGTCGGCGGCCATGGCCACGGATTCGCCGTGGGGGTTGGCCTGGGACACCACCCGGTAGTCGTCCGGCGTGCCCAGCACCAGCGGGTTGTCGGTAGCGGAGTTGAGTTCGGTCTCGATCTGTTTCGCCGCGTGCTCCAGCTGATCGCGGCAGGCGCCGTGGATCTGCGGCATGGAGCGGATGCTCAGGGCGTCCTGGGTGCGAATGCCCTTGCTGCTCGCGATGACTTCGCTGCCTTCGAGCAGCGCGCGCAGGTTGGCGCCGACCTTCTGCATGCCCGGGTGCGGCTTGAGCGCGATGATCTCGGCGTCGAAGGCGTCGATCTGCCCGCGCAGGGCTTCGAAGCTCATGGCGCCGATCACGTCGGCCCACTGCGCGAGGCGGCTCGCCTCGTCGAGGGCGAGGCAGCTCAGGCCGGTCATGCACGGCGTGCCGTTGACCAGGCAAAGTCCGTCCTTGGCGCCCAGTTGCACCGGCTCCAGGCCTTCGGCGGCCAGGGCGCGGGCAGCGGGAACGACTTCGCCGCGGTAGCTCACCTCCCCGATGCCCAGCAGCGCCACGCCGACGTGGGCCATGTGGGTCAGGTAGCCCACCGAGCCCTGCGCCGGCACACGCGGAGTGATGCCGTGGTTGAGCAGCGCCAGCAGCGCTTCCACCACGCGGCGATGCAGGCCGGATTTGCCGTGGGTGTAGTTGGCGATGGCGGCGGCGATGATCGCGCGGGTCTGTTCGTCCTTGAGCGGCTCGCCCACGCCGCAGGCATGGCTGAGCAGAGTGTTGCGCGACAGCTGCGCCAGTTGCTCGCCCTGCAGCACCACGTTGCACAGCGCGCCAAGGCCGGTGCTGATGCCGTAGGCCCGCTCACCCCGGCTGACGATGCGCTCGACGATGCCGTGGGCGTTGTCGATGCGTGCCCAGGCGGCCGTCGACAGCTGCAGGCGCGCACCCTGGCGCGCCACCGCGACCAGGTCCTGCCAGCGCAGCGGGCCGTTGCCGAAGGTGATGGTGGAAGAGGACGACATGCGGAACTCCTGTAGGCGGGGAAGCCCCCTTCCCCGCCGGCGAATGGTGTTACAGCGCGGCGACGCGGCGCTGGACGAAGCGGTCGACGTACTCGTCGGCGGGCTTGTGCAGGATGTCGGCGGGCGCGCCCACCTGGATCAACTGGCCGTCCTTGAGGATGGCGATGCGGTTGCCGATACGCACGGCTTCATCGAGGTCGTGGGTGATGAAGACGATGGTCTTGTGCAGGGTCTTCTGCAGCTCCAGCAGCTGGTCCTGCATGTCCGCGCGGATCAGCGGGTCGAGGGCGCTGAAGGCTTCGTCCATAAGGATGATGTCGGTGTCCGCGGCCAGTGCGCGGGCCAGGCCGACGCGCTGGCGCATGCCGCCGGAGAGCTGGTGCGGGTAGGACTTCTCGTAGCCCTTCAGGCCCACGGTGGCGATCCAGTGCAGCGCGCGTTCCTGGGACAGCGCCTTGCTCTCGCCACGGATCTTCAGGCCGTAGGCGACGTTGTCGAGCACGCTCTTGTGCGGCAGCAGGCCGAAGCTCTGGAACACCATGCTGATCTTGCGCCGGCGGAAGTTCTCCAGCGCGGCCGAGTCATAGGCGAGCACGTCCTCGCCATCCACCAGGATCTGCCCGCTGGTGGGGTCGATCAGGCGGTTGAAGTGGCGCACCAGGGTCGACTTGCCGGAGCCGGACAGGCCCATGATGACGAAGATTTCCCCGGCCTCGATGGACAGCGAGAGGTCGTTGACGCCGACCACGCAATCGGTGGCGGCCAGTACCTCGGCCTTGCTCTTGCCCTGACGGATCATTGCCAGGGCGGTGTCGGCCTTGGCGCCGAAGATCTTGTAGACGTTCTTGACCTGGATCTTGCTCATTTGCTGGCCTCATGGTGGCGCGAGCGGCCGTAAGCCTGGGTGATGCGATCGATGACCACGGCGAGGATGACGATGGCGAGACCCGCCTCCAGCCCCTTGCCGACGTTGAGCGTCTGGATGCCCACCAGCACGTCTTCGCCCAGGCCACGGGCGCCGATCATCGAGGCGATTACCACCATCGAGAGGGCCATCATGGTGGTCTGGTTGATGCCGGCCATGATGCTCGGCAGCGCCAGCGGCAGCTGCACGCCGAACAGTTGCTGGCGGCGGTTGGCGCCGAAGGCGGTGATGGCTTCCATCACCTCGCGGTCGACCTGGCGAATCCCCAGGTCGGTGAGGCGGATCAACGGCGGCGCGGCGTAGATCACGGTGGCGAAGATCGCCGGCACCTTGCCCAGGCCGAACAGCATCAGCACCGGGATCAGGTACACGAAGCTGGGCATGGTCTGCATGATGTCCAGCATCGGCAGCAGCACGGCGCGGAAGCGATCGCTACGCGCGGCGAGGATGCCCAGCGGGATGCCGATCAGCACCGAGATGATGGTCGCGACCATCATCAGCGCGAGGGTCTGCATCAGCTTGTCCCACAGCCCCACGGCGCCTACCAGGAACAGCAGCCCGACGATCACCACGGTCGGCAGAATGCGCCGGGTGGCGTGCCAGGCGATGCCGGCGACGATGGCCAGCATCAGCCACCAGGGAGTGGCCCGCAGCACGCTCTCCAGGTTGACGATGGCCCACAGCAGGGTGTCGGAGATGTGGCGGAACACGTCGCCGTAGTTGGTAACCAGGGCATCGACCCAACCGTTGACCCAGTCGGCGATGGAGAAAGTGAAGCGTTCGGGAAACATGGCACGTACTCGTCAGGAGTGGGCATCACCGGAAGGAGCCAGGGCTCCTTCCGGGTTCGGCGGCGTCAGAGCGCTGCCTGGACCTTCTTCGCAGCGTCCTCGCTGACCCAGGTGGTCCACACCTCCGGGTGCTCCTTGAGGAAGGCCTTGGCCAGTTGCTCGGAAGTGAGCTTCTCCTTGGCCATCTTCGCCAGGTTCTGGTTCAGCAGGTCGATCGGCAGGTTGACCTTCTCCAGCACGGCCACCAGCTCCGGGGCCTGCTCGTGGAACGCCTTGGACAGGCCGACCTGGATCTTCACGTCCTTGTTCACGCCCGGCTCATCCAGCTTTACCAGGTCGGCCTGGCCCATCAGCGGCGTCGGCGACCAGTAATAGAAGAGAATAGGCTCCTTGCGCTTGTAGCTCGACAGCACGGCGGCATCCAGAGCCGGGCCGGTGCCGGGGCGGAAGTTGGTGTACTTGTCCTCAAGGCCGTACTTCTTCAGCATCTCGGAGTTTTCCAGCTCGCAGGTCCAACCGGCCGGGCAGTTGTAGAAGCGGCCCTTGCCCGGCTCTTCCGGGTCACGGAAGACTTCGGAGTACTGCGCAAGGTCGGTCACGGCCTTCAGGTTCGGCGCCTTGGCTTCGATGTTGCGCGCCTTGTCGCCCTCGATCACGAAGCGTGGCACGTACCAGCCCTCGGTGGCGCCGACGATGGGCGCGCCCACGCCGACTACCTTGTTCGCGGCGGCGGCCTTGTTCCAGGCGTCGCTGCGGCCGACCCACTCTTCACTGAAGATCTGGATATCGTTGTTCGCCAGCGCCTGTTCCATGGTGATGGAGTTACCCGGCAGGCTGTCGGTTTCGCAGCCGTAGCCGTTCTTCAGGATGATCTGCATGAGATCGGTGAGCAGCATGCCGCTCTCCCAGTTCAGCCCGGCAAACTTCACCGGCTTGCCACTCTCGCACCAGCCGGCGGCCTGGGCCGATGCCAGGTTGCCGCCCAGCAGTCCGGCGGAAAGGAACAGGCCCAGCAGCGTCTTCTTGGTGTTGTTCATCTGATGCTCCTAAACGTGAATGAGGTTGGGGCAGTGCAAGGGCCGCGCCTGCTTGTGGCCGCGCGGCCGGGCCGGTCTGTTCAGGTGCGGGCCGGCAGGATCAGCCGGTCCGGTACTGCCCGCGTGACGCGCCGGGCGACCAGGTAATAGAGAACGGCCGGAACCACGAGGCCGATGATCCAGGAGATATCCACGCCACCCAGGGCATCGACCAGCGGGCCGGTGTAGAACTTGGTGGAAATGAACGGCAATTGCACCAGGACGCCGATCACATAGACGCTGATGCCGGGCACGTTCCAGCGGCCGTAGCGGCCATCGGGGTCAGCCAGCGCCGGCACGTCGTAGTGCTCGCGGGTGATGCAGTAGTAATCAACCAGGTTGACCGCGCTCCACGGAGTGAAGAAGGCCAGCAGGAAGAGGATGAAGGACTTGAACGCGCCGAGGAACGAGTGCTGGCCGAGCAGCGCGATCAGGGTCGCGGCGCCGACGATCAGCAGGACGAACACCAGGCGCTGCAAGCGACTCACTTCCAGGTGGCCACGGAAGCCGCTGATCACGGTGGCGATGCACATGAAGCTGCCGTAGGAGTTCAGTGTCGAGATGGTGATCTTGCCGAAAGCGATGCTGAAGTAGAGCAGCGCGGCAACGGCGCCACTGCCGCTCAGGCCGACGACGTAGGCCACTTCATGGCCGGCGAACTGACCGTTGGCCCCGGCGGCGGCGAACACGCCGAAGATCATCGCCACCTGCGCGCCGATCACCGAACCCGCTCCTACGGCGAGGAAGGTCTTCAGCGAGGACGTCTTGCTCGGCAGGTAGCGCGAGTAGTCGGCGACGTAGGGGCCGAAGGCGATCTGCCAGGAGGCCGCCAGGGACACCGCAAGCAGGAAGCTGCTCCAGCTGAAGTGACGAATCTGCAGCAGCGCGCTGACGTCGGTCTGGCTCATCAGGCGGCTGAACAGGTAGACGAAGGCGATCACCCCGATGACGCTGGCGATGCGGCCGATCACATGGATCACCCGATAGCCGAGGACGGTCACCAGTACGATGACGCTGGCGAACATCAGGATGCCGACGCTGTCGCTGACGCCGAACAGCTGGCCCAGCGCCTGGCCGGACAGCACGGTGCCGGTGGCGGTGAAGCCCAGGTACATCAGGCACACCAGCACAATCGGAATAGCCGCGCCATAGACACCGAACTGCACACGGCTGGAGATCATCTGCGGCAGGCCGAGCTTCGGCCCCTGGGCAGCGTGCAGCGCCATGACGCCGCCGCCCAGCAACTGACCGATAAGCAGGCCGATCAGCGACCAGAACACATCGCCGCCCAGCACCACGGCCAGGGCGCCGGTGACGATGGCGGTGATCTGCAGGTTGGCGCCCAGCCACAGGGTGAACTGGCTGTAGAGCTTGCCGTGGCGCTCGGCCTCGGGGATGTAGTTGATCGAACGCACTTCGATCAGGGGTTTGGAGCTATCACTGGCCTGGGACATCGTTATTGTTCTCCCGAAGGGAATTCTTGTCTGTCGATGTACTGCTGCGGTACGGACCGGGCCGCCGCACCACGCCGTGCGGCGGCCCTCTCCCTGGTCCTGGACTGCTGAATTACTTGCCGGTGATCATCGGCAGGTTCAGGCCCTGCTGCTTCGCGCAGTCGATGGCGATCTGGTAGCCAGCGTCGGCGTGACGCATCACGCCGGTGCCTGGGTCGTTGGTCAGCACGCGGGCGATGCGCGCCG
>NZ_JBIVBR010000016.1:0-117614 GCF_044746165.1 Pseudomonas sp. NPDC086581
CCCTCGTCGAAGCGGAGTTTCAGGGGCCCGCTGCGAAGGGCCATCCCTGGCCCATCGCAGCTCTCGCGACATCCATGTCGCTCGACCCCTGAAACTCCGCTTCAACGAGGCCTCCTGAACGGGGCATTCGGCGCGTGCGGATATGGCTCTGGAAGACTCAAGAGCCAAAGCCAAAGCTGGGTAATTGAATGGGCAAGTGCTCTTCGTAGGACCGAGGGGGGCGCCTAGCCCTTGCTCGCCAACCCGCCATGTGTCCGACCCATCAGGGGCTGGCTTGGGATAACCGCAGGATCGCCTTCACCGGCGTTCCGTCACTCCAGCGCCCCATGGACAACTGCGCCGGCCCGCCGCCCAGCGCGTAGTCGCGGTCCTGGCCGTAGAAGGCTGCATCGTACAGTGCATCGAACAGCTTCCAGGGTCCGAACCAGTCCATCGCATCGGTGGCCAGCGCGTTGTGCGCCGAGGGTTGCCCCTGTTTGAGCCGTTGCTTCACGCGTTCCTGCACGCGGTTGAGCAGCCAGCTGGAAGAGTCGCTGGGCGGGTAGCGCGGATCGAAACGCGGCGCGGTCGGCGCTGCGTGATTGGCCAGCAGCGGCGGGCTGCCGTGGCGGTCGCTGCGCAGCAGGAGCAGGTCCTTGTCGCGCGATGCGACCTGGGTGCTCTCCGCGTAGACGCGTCGCGCGTCATCGCAGGCGACGCGTTCGTCCTCATCACCACAAACAGCCAGCAACAAGGTGCCGGCGGGAATGTTTGCCAGTGGTTCCAGTGGCACCTGCCGCCAGCGCGGGCCGCTGCTCTTGCCCGGCTCAACTGCCATCAGCGCGCGCGGTTGTGGCACGCCGAGGCGTTGCCAGGAGGCTGCCAGCCCGCTGGCGATCAGGCCGCCCGCCGAATGGCCGACATAGGCGACGTGCTCCAGCTCCGGCTTCACCCCCAGCGTGCCCGCCTGCAGATCGGCGAGGGCACGGCGCACGGAATCAGCGGCGTTGGGCAGAAACTCCGCCGCCGGCGTCTTCAGTGTCGCCTGGTAGCGTGGGTAGATGAGGATGGCGCCGCGCCGGACGATGTGCTCGATCCAGGCGCGGTAGAGGTCGGGCTGCATGACGCTCCAGCCGTGGGTGAAGACCACGACGGGGGCTGTGGCCGGGACTGGGCGGTCCGGGGTGAACACCCAGTACTCGTTGCCGTCGGTGGTGAAGTGCCACTGGCGCACGTCGGCGTGGGCATAGTTCGAGCCGCCGGGGCCCTGCAGTGGCTGGGACGGTGGCAGGACCTCGGCAGCGCTCAGCGGGGCTGCCTGGAGCAGGTTGCAGATCAGCAGCAGGCCGGCGGCCAGCGCTGGAATCAGCCGGTGGGCGGGCATGGAGGCACCTCTGGCGGGGATGCCTCCAGCATAGCCGTCAGCGTGGATAGAGCGGTGGCAGGCTACTGGCTTCCGGCGCTGGCGGTGCGTCCGGATCGGCGCCGGGAAGGGTGCGGATGGCGCGCCAGAGGTCTTCGCCCTGCCAGTTGCGACCGCCTTCGCTGTCGCTGTAAAGCGCGCCGTTGAGGCCGTCCAGCGCATCGGACAGCGGCACGAAGCGCGCTGCCATGTCGGCCAGGGTTTGCGGCTGCTGGCGGGCCCAGGCGTCCAGCGCCTGGCGGGTGGCGTGGGAGTCGTTGGCCTGGCAGGCGCGGCGCAGTTCGTCGAGCAGCGTGCGGGTGCTGGGGCCGGCCTGCGCCACGCGGATTACCGCCGGCTGGCTACGCGCGCGCCACCACAGACCGAAACCGAGCAGGGTGGTCAGGCTGAGCAACGCGCAGGCGAGCTGCCAGGGCCACAGCAGCGTATCGCTGACCACTGTTTCGCTGGGCGCGGCGGGGGGCTCGGTGTGTTCTTCCAGCTGCGCGTTTGCGGCAACCTGCAGCGTGCGCGCGGGCAGGCTGGTGCGTTCGACGCGGCGCTCCTGGGTGTTCCACCAGACGATTTCCACCGGCGGCAGCTCCACCGGGCCTGCCTTGTCGGCGATCAGCGCTTCACGCTCTTCGCGACTGCCGATCATGCCCTGGTCGCTGGCCTCGTTGGCCAGCTGCGGCTGGTCCGGATAATGGCGCAGGCCCTCGGGCAGGATGATCGGCAACGGCGGAAGCTGGGCGCTGGAGAGACCGTCTACGCGCAGCATGATGTTGCGGGTCAGCGACTCGCCGGCCTTGGCTTCCTCGGGCTGCGGGCTCCAGGTCTCGGTCAGGCTGAGCGAACGGGCGGGTAGCCATGGTGCGTCTTTCGGGTAATCGGCCGGCTTGGGATCGACCTGCAGCGGGATGCTCGGCGAAACCACTCTTATCTGCTTGCCCGTCGGCGGGCCGAAAGGGTTGTCATCATTGCGGCGTTGCGCGACCTGGGTGGCGTTGAAGGTCTGGCCGGGGATTTCCAGGGTGCCGCTGGTCTGCGGGAAGATCGCGTAGCGCACTTCGATCACGCCGTGGCGTACGCCGTTGATGTCCTTCTCGTAGGTGCGAGGCTCGCCCAGCTGCTCGACGCGGGCGTCGTTCATGCGCAGCGGGCTGAGGCTGCTGTCGTCGTACAGCGACACCGAGTGGTAGATGCGCAGGGTGAGGATCACCTGGGCCTGCACCCAGCTTTCCTCGCGGTCGACGCTGGCGTCGATGAACACCGGGGCGAGCTTCTGTCCCTCGGCGCTGTCCTCGGCCTTGAGCACCTCGAGGCTGATCGGTTCGCTGGCGTTGCCGCCCAGGTGGATCGGCGGGATTTCCACCTTGCCTTCGTTGCGCGGCTGCAGGGTGATGATCCAGCGCGTGGTGGCCTGGGACTTGCCGTTGAGGGTGGTCAGGCGGTTGACCTGGCGGGTGCCGAGCACCACGAACTGCTCGTCCAGCGGCTTCAGGTCTGGCTTGCCGAACAGCGTGGGGTCGTCGGATTCCAGCGTCAGCTCGACGCTCTCGCCCTGGTTCAGGCGCGCGCGGTCGACGCTGGCGGTGAAGCTGGCCTCGGCGCGGAAGGCGGCGAGGCAGAGCAGGGTCAGGCAGATCAGCCTTTTCATGGGTTGGGTTCCTGGCGCTGCTGCTGTTGCTGATACCAGAACTTGCGGCGCAACAGCTCGGACGGGTCGTCGGGAATCTGCCGCAGCCACTGTTCCAGGGCCTGACGGCGCTCGTCACCCAGTGGACCGGCATCTTCCGGGTTGGTTTCCTGTTCTTCGCGGGCGTCCTCGCCGGGCTTGTCGCTCTGGCTGGCGGAGGGACGGTCGGCTTCCTGCGAAGGGTTCTTCGCTGCCGGTGCCGGCTGCGAGTCGCGTTCGCTGGAGTGTTCTTCCTCTTGCTGCTGGTCCTGCGGCTTGGCGGCCTGGGGATCGCTGCTCTGGGCGGGGTTCTGGTTCTGCTGCGGCGGCTGGTCGCTGCCATCGCCCGAGGGGTTGTCCTTGCGCTGGCGCAGCAGGTTTTCGAGCAGCGCCTTATTGCGCTTGGCGGCTTCCAGCTCGGGGTCGCGCTCCAGCGCCTGGTCATAGGCGTCGATGGCGGCTTCCAGTTCGTTCTGTTTCGCCAGGGCATTGCCGCGGTTGTAGTGGTCCGCGGCCGCGTCGCCCTGGGCGAAGGCCTGGGCGGCGTCGACGTAGTCGCCGGCGCGGTACAGCGCCAAGCCTTTCCAGCGGAAGTCGTCGAAGCGCTCGGCGGCTTCGGCAGGGTGCCCTGCATCGAGCAGGCGCTGGCCCTGCTGGTCCGGCCGCAGCCAGAGGTCGTTGAACTCGAAGGCGTTGGCATCCTGCGGCGGCGCCCACAGCAGCGGCAGCAACAGTGGCAGGCTGAACAGCCAGCCGCGACGGCCGGCGCAGGCGGCGAGCAGCAGTAGCGGCAACAGCAGCCAGTAGCCCTGGTCGGCCCAGCGTTGCAGGCGCAGCAGGGCATCTTCTTCGCTCACCTGCAGGCCCTGGGTGCTGTCCAGCAAGCCGAGGGAACGCAGGTCGCTGCTGTTGGCGCGCAGGCGCTGGAAGCGTCCGCCCATGTCGGTGGCGAAGGCACGCAGCGAGTTTTCGTCTAGCCGCGGCACGAGAATGTTGCCCTGGTCGTCCTTGAGGAAGGTGCCGTCTTCCTGGGCGATGGGCGCGCCGCCGGGGGTACCGACGGCGAGCAGCAGCAGGTCCTTGCCCTTGCCTTTGAGGGCCTGGCGGATGCCCTGGCGTTCGCGGGCGTCCAGCGCGCTGGTGATCAGCAGGATGCGGCCGTTGCCCTCGGCGCCGTTGTCCAGCAGGCGGCGCGCTTGGGCCACGGCAAGATCGGCGCGCTGGCCGGGCTCGGGCATGATCGACGGCTTCAGGGCGTCGATGAGATTGCGCGCGGTGCCTAGGTCATTGGACAGCGGCACCAGCGTGTGGGCGCTGCCGGCGTAGACGACGATGGCGGTCTGCGCGTCGCTGCGGCTCTGCAGCAGGTCGAGCAGCTTGTGCCGGGCCTGCTCCAGGCGCGTCGGCTTGAGGTCGGTGGCGAGCATCTGCGGGGTGAGTTCTAGCACCACCACCAGGGGGTCGCTGCGCTCCATGGTCGGTTGCTCCACCTGCTCCCAGCTTGGGCCGAGCAGGGCGAGCACGGCCAGCAGCCAGGCGATGCCGAGGTAGATCCATGGGCGGCGCTCATGGCGGCCGCTGCCGCCGGACAGCAGCCACGGATGGAAGGCCGGTGGCAGCAGCAATTGCCAGCGGCCGGCGCGGCGTTCGCGGTGCCAGAGTTTCCACAGCAGCCAGCCGAGCGGCAGCAGCAGGATCAGCCAGAGCGGGTGCAGCAGGTGCGGCCAGACGTGGCTCATGGCCGGCGCTCCTTCTGCAGACGCGCCGTCCAGGCCGGCCAGCGCCAGTCCTCGGGCGGCCACAACGTTCCGACGACCAGCGCCGCGCTGATCAGCAGGGCCAGCAGCAGCGGCCAACGGTACAGCGCGATGGCCGGGCGTGCCTGGGTCGGCTTCTGTTCCACCGGTTCGAGCTGGTCGAGGCTGTCGGAGATGCGTTGCAGTTCTTCACCGTTGCGCGCACGGAAGTATTCGCCGCCGGTGCTTTCGGCGATGGCCTTGAGCGTCGGTTCGTCCAGGTCCAGCCCCGGATTGAGGCCGAACAGCCCGGCGACGCCGCCCTGTTTGGGATCGGCGCCGATACCGATGGTGTAGACCTTCACCTGTTCTTCGGCAGCGAGTTTGGCGGCGGTCTGCGGGGAAATCTCGCCGGCGGTGTTGGCGCCATCGGTGATCAGTACCAGCACGCGGCTCTCGGCCGGGCGCTGGCGCAGGCGCTTGACCGCCAGGCCGATGGCGTCGCCCAGGGCGGTGTCCTTGCCGGCGATGCCGATCAGCGCCTCGTCCAGCCAGATGCGCACGGTGTGGCGGTCGAAGGTCAGGGGCGCCTGCAGGTAGGCGCGGGTACCGAACAGAATCAATCCGACACGATCGCCCCGGCGGCCCTCGATGAAGTCGCCGAAGAGTTTCTTTACCAGGTCGAGGCGGCTGACTGGCGCGCCGTCCCAGGTCATGTCGGCGTAATCCATGGAGCCCGAGACGTCGACCGCCACCAGCAGGTCGCGGCCGGTGGCCGGGATCGGCAGCGGCTCGCCGACCCACTGCGGGCGTGCGGCGGCCAGCAGCAGGCAGAGCCAGAGCAGGGCGAAGGGCGCCTGCTGGCGCCACGCCGGCAGGCGTGCGCGGGCTCGGCGGCCGGCGAGGCCTTCGAGTTCCTTGAGGAAGCTGACCTTGATCGCCGCCTCGCCGTTGTCGGCCGGCGGCAGGATGAAGCGCATCACCCAGGGCAGCGGGGCGAGCAGGAAGATCCAGGGCCAGGCGAACTCAAACATGCTTGCGCACCCAGGTTTCCACCGATGCAGCGAGGCCGTCGATGGCCTTGTCGTCCAGCTTGCACTCGGCGCGGTAGCCGCCTTCCACCAGGATCATCCAGCGGGTCAGGCCGGCGGCCGGGCAACGCGTATCGAGGAAGGCCAGCCAGGCGCGGCCGCTCAGGGTATGGCTGTGGCTCTCCGGCCAGCGGGCGCGAGACAGGCGCTTGAGCAGGCCATTGAGCGATTGCAGCCAGGGGCCGGCCGGCGCGCGGTCGTAAGGGCGTGGCAGGCGCTTGAGTTCCTCCAGCGCGGCTTCGCGCAGCGGGTCCAGCGCCACCTCGGCAACCACCTTGGCCTTGCGCCTGGGCAGCCAGCGCTGGCGGTTGCGCCAGAGCCCCCAGAGCAGCAGCGGCACCAGCGCGGCGAGCAGCCACCAGCCCGGCGCCGGCGGCCACCAGGGCACCGCGGCGGGTTCGATCAGCGGTTGCAGCTGGTCGAGGGGATTCATTTCGCGTAGCCCGGCTGGTGCTGTTCCAGCAGATTGCGCAGTTGTTCCACCAGTTCTTCCTGGGTGGTCAGCGGCAGCAGCGGCACGCCCAGGCGCAGGGCGAGGCGCTGCCAGCGTTCGCGGCGCGCTTCGCCAAGGGCGCGGTAGGCCAGGCGTTGCTCGTCGATGTGGGTGTCCAGTTCCAGCTGCGCCTGACCCTCGGCGAACCTCAACAGGCCGGCGGCGGGCAGGGCATGGTCGAGCGGGTCGGACACCGGCAACATCACCAGGTCGGTGTGGCGCGCCAGCAGGGACAGCTGTTGCTCGGCGACGTCACTGAGCGCGCGCTCGTCGCACATCACCATGATCAGGCTGCCGGGGCGCAGCACCTCGCGGGCGCGGCGCAGGGCCATGCCGAAGCCGTCGCCAGTGTGGCTGAGGTTGGAGCCGGCGAGCAGGGCGTTGTTGGCGCGCACGATCAGGTTGAACAACTGCAGCAGGCTCTGCTTGCTGCGCCGTGGCTTGATCTCGTGGCATTCGCTGTCGGTGAACACCAGCCCGCCAATGCGGTCATTGTGCGCCAGCGCGGCCCAGCCGACGAAGGCGGCGGCGCGCGCGGAGAGTACGGACTTGAAGCACAGGCCGGAGCCGAAGAACAGCCGGGCGCTCTGCTCGACCAGCACGAACACCGGACGCTCGCGTTCCTCATGGAACAGCTTGGTGTGCGGCTCCTGGGTGCGCGCGGTGACGCGCCAGTCGATGGTTCGCACGTCGTCGCCGGCCTGGTAGACGCGCACCTGGTCGAAGTCCACGCCGCGGCCGCGCAGGCGCGAGTGGTGCAGGCCGATCAACGGGCTGCGCCGCGAGGGCGTCGAGAACAGCTGGACTTCGCGCAGGCGGTGACGGATCTCGATCAGCTCGCCGAGCGAGACGGCCACGCCGGGCGCCAGGACGTTGTGCATGTCAGGCGACGGCGACCACGTCGAGGATGCGCTGGACCACACGGTCCTGGTCGATCCCGGCGGCTTCCGCCTCGAAGGTGAGGATCAGGCGATGGCGTAGCACGTCGAAGAGCATCGCCTGGATGTCCTCGGGGCTGACGAAGTCGCGTCCGGCCAGCCAGGCATGGGCGCGTGCACAGCGGTCCAGGGCGATGGAGCCGCGCGGGCTGGCACCGTAGGACAGCCACTCGGCGAGCTCGGCGTCGTACTTGGCCGGGGTGCGCGTGGCCATGATCAGCTGCACCAGGTATTCCTCCACGGCGTCGGCCATGTACAGGCCAAGGATTTCGTGGCGGGCGGCGAAGATGGCTTCCTGGGTAACCCGGCGCTCCGGCTTCGTCTCGCCATGCAGCGCTTCGCCTCGGGCCTGCTGGAGGATGCGGCGCTCCACGGAGGCTTCCGGGTAGCCGATCTTCACGTGCATGAGGAAGCGGTCGAGCTGGGCTTCGGGCAGCGGGTAGGTGCCTTCCTGCTCGATGGGGTTCTGCGTCGCCATCACCAGGAACAGCGGCGGCAGGTCATAGGTGCTGCGGCCCACGCTGACCTGGCGCTCGGCCATGGCTTCGAGCAGGGCGGACTGCACCTTGGCCGGCGCGCGGTTGATTTCGTCGGCCAGCACCAGGTGGTGGAAGATCGGCCCCTGCTGGAACACGAAGCTGCCGTTTTCCGGGCGATAGATCTCCGTGCCGGTGATGTCGGCCGGGAGCAGGTCGGGGGTGAACTGGATGCGGTGGAACTCGGCCTCCAGGCCTTCGGCCAGGTCCTTGATCGCCTTGGTCTTGGCCAGCCCCGGTGCGCCTTCCACCAGCAGGTGGCCGTCGGCAATCAGGGCGATGAGCAGCCGCTCGATGAGCTTTTCCTGGCCGAGGATCTGGCTGGAGAGATACTGGCGCAGTGCAAGGAGCGACTCACGATGTTCCATCGCGTGGATTTCCTGGACGAAGGGTGGGGCTGTCGGGCCGCCTACTTTACTGCATCGGCCGTCACTCTTGCAGCGCTGCGCTTCGAGCCTTGTGCGGCGCTAGTGGTTCCCGAAGGGCTTCGAGGCCGGGCAGTGGGGTCAGGCAGCGCAGCGAGGTATTGGGGTTGCGCTGGCGGCGCATGTCGCGCGCGCCGCCATGGACCACCGCGAAGCGGTAGACCCAGGCCACCAGGCGCGGCATGCCGGCGCGCAGCAGCATGCGGTGGAACAGTTGGTCCGCCTCGGCCTTGCTCACCGGGGCAACGTTGAGGAACTGATACAGCGCGTCGTGCACCAGACTGGCGTGGTGCGCCACCGGCCAGAACATCACGCGCTCCTTCTGCTGGCCGTGGCGCAGGCACTGCACGCTTTCCAGGTGTTCCCACCAGTCCGGCGTGCCAAGGGTGGCGATCCAGAAGAACGGCACTTTCGGCGAGCAGCCGTCCCAGGCATAGGTGCGGGTGCAGCCGAAGTCGTAGCCCACGGTACCGGCGGCGAGGTCCACGCTGGCGGGGCCGGGGTTGATGATGAGGCGCCCGTCGTGCACCACCAGCCATTCGCTATAGAAGAAGCGGCCGTCGAATACCGGGTCTTCGCAGACCAGCGGGAAGTCGATGTAGTTGATCCACGGGCCGTTGCGATCGCGGCTGCAGAAGCCCCACTCGCGCACCGAGCGCTCGCGCGCGGCTTCGACACGGCGAAGGCGCTCATCGCGACCGACGATGCGCGGCAACAGCACGCCGAGATAGACCGGCACCGCGCCGATCAGCAGCGGCCGTACGGCCTCGTCGAGGAACAGCCAGGCCAGCATCAGCAATGCCACGCCCAGCAGGGTGACCAGCAGGTTGTCCAGGTGGCGCAGCAGCGGGC
Source organism: Pseudomonas sp. NPDC086581 (assembly GCF_044746165.1). Taxonomy (NCBI): domain Bacteria; kingdom Pseudomonadati; phylum Pseudomonadota; class Gammaproteobacteria; order Pseudomonadales; family Pseudomonadaceae; genus Pseudomonas; species Pseudomonas sp. NPDC086581. The sequence continues at coordinate 9,131 of NZ_JBIVBR010000016.1, forward strand.
GGTGCAGGGGCGGGTGGCGTTGCATGGCGTCCGTTCCAGATCAGGAATTGCCATGATAGCGCTTTGATATTTCTGGCGGCAGATACGGAACGATCGTACTGCGAAATCGGTCGTCCTCGCGTGGACGATGAGCCTGCATGCCGTTGACCGAATATGTCGCAGCCCCGTAAGCCAGCGCCGGGTGACTCCCGATAAGCTCGGTGGGATCGGTGACCGCCCGGTCGGGGCTGTCAATCGAGGGTCACACTGCCCGTCTATACCTGTGGCCCGACACAAGACGATATGCGTTCTACGCTCAATCCAACAAAACGAGCCCAGCGGAGTAACAACATGGCGTTCTTCACCGCAGCCAGCAAAGCCGACTTCCAGCAACAACTGAAAGCGGCCCTGGCGCAGCACGTCGACGACAAGGGTCTGCCACAAGTGGCCCTGTTCGCCGAGCAGTTCTTCGGCTTCATCTCCCTCGACGAATTGACCCAGCGCAGGTTGTCCGACCTGGTCGGCTGCACCTTGTCTTCCTGGCGCCTGTTGGAACGCTTCGACCCCACTCAGCCTGAAGTGGCGGTCTACAACCCCGATTACGAAAAGCACGGCTGGCAGTCCACCCACACCGCTGTGCAGGTGTTGCACCCGGACCAGCCTTTCCTGGTCGACTCGGTACGCATGGAGCTGAACCGCCGCGGCTACAGCATCCACACCCTGCAGACCAACGTGCTCAGCGTGCGCCGCAACGCCAAGGGCGAGCTGCTGGAAATTCTGCCGAAGAACAGCACTGGCAAGGACGTGCATCAGGAATCGCTGATGTACCTGGAGATCGATCGTGTCTCCCAGGCCGGCGAACTGCGCACTCTGGAGAAGGCCCTGCTGGACGTGCTCGGCGAAGTCCGCCTGGCCGTCGCCGACTTCCCGGCCATGCGCACCAAGGCCGAAGAGCTGCTGGCCTGGCTGGGCAAATCCAAGGTGAAGGCCCGCGCGGAAGAAACCGCCGAGGTGCGCGCCTTCCTCGAGTGGCTGCTGGACAACCACTTCACCTTCCTCGGCTATGAAGAATTCACTGTGCAGGAGGAGGCCGACGGGGGCCACCTGGTGTACGACGAGAAGGCCTTCCTCGGCCTGACCCGCACCCTGCGCGCCGGCCTGAACAAGGACGACCTGCACATCGAGGATTACGCGGTAGCCTATCTGCGCGAGCCGGTACTGCTGTCGTTCGCCAAGGCCTCGCAGCCCAGCCGTGTGCACCGCCCGGCCTACCCGGACTACGTGTCGATCCGCGAGATCGATGCCAAGGGCAAGGTCGTCCGCGAGTTCCGCTTCCTCGGCCTGTACACCTCGGCGGTCTACGCCGAGAGCGTGTTCGACATCCCGTTCATTCGTGGCAAGGTCGCCGCGGTGCTGAAGAACTCCGGCTTCGACAGCAAGGCGCACCTGGGCAAGGAGCTGGCGCAGATCCTCGAGGTGCTGCCGCGCGACGACCTGTTCCAGACCCCGGTGGACGAGCTGTACAACACCGCCATGTCCATTGTGCAGATCCAGGAACGCAACAAGATCCGCCTGTTCCTGCGCAAAGACCCGTACGGCCGCTTCGCCTACTGCCTGGCCTACGTGCCGCGCGACATCTATTCCACCGAAACGCGGATGAAGATCCAGCAGGTGCTGATGGAGCGCCTGAAGGCCAGCGACTGCGAGTTCTGGACCTTCTTCTCCGAGTCCACCCTGGCCCGCGTGCAGTTCATCCTGCGCGTCGACCCGAAGAACCGCATCGACGTCGACGCTGCCCAGCTTGAACAGGAGGCGATCCAGGCCTGTCGCTCCTGGCAGGACGACTACGCCGCGCTGGTGCTGGAGAACTTCGGCGAAGGGCAGGGCAACAACCTGCTGGAAGATTTCCCGAAAGGCTTCCCGGCCGGCTACCGCGAGCGTTTCGCCCCGCACTTCGCGGTGGTGGACCTGCAGCATCTGTCCAGCCTGTCCGATAGCCGCCCGCTGGTGATGAGCTTCTACCAGCCGCTGGCCCAGGGTGAGCAGCAGCTGCACTGCAAGCTGTACCACGCCGATACGCCGCTGGCGCTGTCCGACGTCCTGCCGATCCTGGAGAACCTCGGCCTGCGCGTGCTCGGGGAGTTCCCCTACCGCCTGCGCCACACCAACGGCCGCGAATACTGGATTCATGACTTCGCCTTCACCTATGCCGAAGGCCTGGACGTCAACATCCAGGAACTCAACGAGACCCTGCAGGATGCCTTCGTCCACATCGTCAACGGCGATGCCGAGAACGACGCCTTCAACCGCCTGGTGCTGACCGCCGGCCTGCCGTGGCGCGACGTGGCGCTGCTGCGCGCCTACGCCCGCTACCTCAAGCAGATTCGCCTGGGCTTCGACCTGGGCTATATCGCCAGCGCGCTGAACGCCCATGTGGACATCGCTCGCGAACTGGTGCGTCTGTTCAAGACTCGCTTCTACCTGGCCCGCAAGCTCACCGCCGAGGACCTGGAAGACAAGCAGCAGAAGCTCGAACAGGCCATCCTCACCGCCCTGGACGATGTCCAGGTGCTCAACGAGGACCGCATCCTGCGGCGCTACCTCGACCTGATCAAAGCCACCCTGCGCACCAACTTCTACCAGCCGGACGCGGCCGGGCAGAACAAGAGCTATTTCAGTTTCAAGTTCAACCCCAAGGCGATTCCGGAAATCCCGCGCCCGACGCCGAAGTTCGAAATCTTCGTCTACTGCCCGCGCGTGGAAGGCGTGCACCTGCGCTTCGGCGACGTGGCCCGCGGCGGCCTGCGCTGGTCCGACCGCGAGGAAGACTTCCGCACCGAAGTGCTGGGCCTAGTGAAGGCGCAGCAGGTGAAGAACGCGGTGATCGTCCCCACCGGTGCCAAGGGCGGCTTCATCCCGCGGCGCCTGCCGGTTGGCGGCAGCCGCGATGAAATCCAGGCCGAGGCCATCGCCTGCTACCGCATCTTCATCTCCGGACTGCTCGACATCACCGACAACATCAAGGAAGGCCAGATCGTGCCGCCGGCCAACGTGGTGCGCCACGACCCGGACGATCCTTACCTGGTGGTGGCGGCGGACAAGGGCACCGCGACCTTCTCCGATATCGCCAACGGCATCTCCGCCGACTACAACTTCTGGCTCGGCGACGCCTTCGCCTCCGGCGGTTCCGCCGGCTACGACCACAAGGGCATGGGCATCACCGCCCGTGGCGGCTGGGTCTCGGTGCAGCGTCACTTCCGCGAACGCGGCATCGATGTGCAGAAAGACAACGTGACCGTCATCGGTATTGGCGACATGGCCGGCGACGTGTTCGGCAACGGTCTGCTGATGTCCGACAAGCTGCAGATGGTTGCCGCGTTCAACCACATGCACATCTTCCTCGACCCCAACCCGGATGCGGCGGCGAGCTTCGCCGAGCGCCAGCGCCTGTTCAACCTGCCACGCTCCAGCTGGGCGGACTACGATGCGTCGCTGATCTCTGCCGGTGGCGGCATCTTCCTGCGCAGCGCCAAGAGCATCACCCTGACTCCGGAAGTGCGCGCACGCTTCGACATCGATGCCGAGCGCCTGACCCCGACCGAGCTGATCCACGCGCTGCTCAAGGCTCCGGTGGACCTGCTGTGGAACGGCGGCATCGGCACCTACGTGAAGTCCAGCGATGAAACCCACGCCGACGTCGGCGACAAGGCCAACGACGGCCTGCGCGTGGACGGCCGCGACCTGCGGGTTAAAGTGGTGGGCGAGGGCGGCAACCTCGGCATGACGCAGCTGGCGCGGGTCGAGTTCGGCCTCAATGGCGGCGCGTGCAACACCGACTTCATCGATAACGCCGGTGGTGTGGACTGCTCCGACCACGAGGTGAACATCAAAATCCTGCTCAACGAGGTGGTGACCGCCGGCGACATGACCAGCAAGCAGCGCAACAAGCTGCTCGCGGAAATGACTGACCAGGTCTCCGACCTGGTGCTGGGCAACAACTACAAGCAGACCCAGGCGCTGTCCCTGGCCGAGCGCCGCGCCCGCGAGCGCATCGCCGAGTACAAGCGCCTGATGAGTGATCTGGAAGGCCGCGGCAAGCTGGACCGCGCGCTGGAATTCCTGCCCACCGACGAAGGCCTCGCCGAGCGCATCGCCGCCGGGCAGGGCCTGACCCGCGCCGAACTGGCCGTGCTGATTTCCTACAGCAAGATCGATCTGAAGGAACAGCTGCTGGGCTCGTTGGTGCCGGACGACGACTACTTGACCCGCGACATGGAGACGGCTTTCCCGCAGACCCTGGTCGACACCTTTGGCCCGGCCATGCGCAAGCACCGCCTGAAGCGCGAGATCGTCAGCACGCAGATCGCCAACGACCTGATCAACCACATGGGCATCACCTTCGTGCAGCGCCTGAAGGAGTCCACCGGCATGACGCCGGCGAACGTGGCGGGTGCCTACGTGATCGTGCGTGATGTCTTCCATCTGCCGCACTGGTTCCGCCAGATCGAGGCACTGGATTACCAGGTGCCGGCGGAAGTGCAGTTGACCCTGATGGACGAGTTGATGCGCCTGGGCCGCCGCGCGACCCGCTGGTTCCTGCGCAGCCGTCGCAACGAGCAGGATGCCGCCCGTGACGTCGCGCACTTCGGCCCGCGTATCGCCGCCCTGGGCCTGAAACTCAACGAACTGCTCGAAGGCCCGACCCGCGAGCTGTGGCAGGCGCGCTACCAGGCTTACGTCGACGCTGGCGTGCCGGAGCTGCTGGCGCGCATGGTCGCCGGTACCAGCCACCTCTACACCCTGCTGCCGATCATCGAAGCGGCGGACGTCACCGGTCGCGACCCGGCCGATGTGGCGCGCGCCTACTTCGCCCTGGGCAGCGAGCTGGAACTGACCTGGTACCTGCAGCAGATCAGCTCCCTGCCGGTGGAGAACAACTGGCAGGCGCTGGCCCGCGAAGCCTTCCGCGACGACCTGGACTGGCAGCAGCGGGCGATCACCGTCTCCGTGCTGCAGATGCAGGACGGCCCGGCTGAGATCGATGCGCGCGTGGCGCTCTGGCTGGACCAGCACGCCCCAATCGTGGCCCGCTGGCGCGCCATGCTCGTTGAACTGCGTGCCTCCACGAGCACTGACTACGCCATGTACGCCGTAGCCAACCGCGAACTGCTCGACCTGGCGCAGAGCAACCAGCAGGGCGCTTGCCCGGTCTGACGCTCTACGCCTTTAAACCCTTTTGATGCTCCAGCCCCGCCTCGTGCGGGGCTTTTTTTCGGCTCGGGTTTGCGGCGAGCACGCGTCGTATTCCTTCCTGTGATTCGCAGCGCATGGGCGTACGGAAACGACGGCGCTCCTACAAGGGAGCGTGGGACGTCGGGATTTTTAGAGGGGATCGAAAAAACGCTGCGATCGGTTTCGCGGAGATTCGAGGGTGATAGATCTTACGGAGGTGCAGGATCAGCTCCCGCTCCGCCCATCCTCGCGAGGCTCGGTCAGCGCCCGACGGTACTTGGCGTACAGCTCATCGGACATCTTGCTGGCGCCCAGCATCTTCAGGGCGAAGGACTTCACTTGCTCATCGCTGTAGGGCTCTTGCTGCGGCGCCGGCTGGCTGGCGCAGCCCACCAGCCACAAAGGCAGGGTCAGGGAGAGAAGGGCGAGGGCACGGTTCATGGTTTTCACACGCAGGCTGGTTCGGGATGGTGGTCAGGCTATCAACCGCTCGAAGCGAGCAGAAATCATCCCGTTCGATAGTGGGTATCGTTTCTGGCGACTTCGGACGTCTTTGTCTGACAGAAAGTTCCCGACTGCGGCGTTTTACAGCGAATAGGGATATCCTTTCCGGCTGTTCATCTCTCTGCAGGACCTCTCCATGAAAGCGCAACTTGCCGAACTTCTTACGCTGATCAGCTCCGGCTGCCTGGGCGAAGAGGAGATCCAGCAGATCGCCGACGAAGCTTCGCAGGCCTACGCCGATCCGGCGGCCTTTCTCGCCGCCAATCCGGACATCAATTACGACGAAGACTTCCCCATTCCGCTGGGTGAGTGGGTGGTGGTGGGCAGCCTGCCGGAAATCGTGCTGTTCATGGGTGACAGCTACGAGGAGCTGTTCGGCGAGATCCGCGCCTCCTTCGACCCGAGCGTGAGCTTCGTGCTGCAGGCCAAGCAACTGCGCAAGACCGAGCCGCTGGCCGCGCTGAACCGCATCCAGACCCAGCTCGGCGCGCTCTATCCGGAAAAGGGTGGCTACGTGCTGGTGGACTTCAGCGAGCCGCTGGATACCGAACTGCAGTGCGTGCTGGTCTACCGCAATGACCTGGAGCGCGTCCTGGCACTCTGCGTGGACATCGGCATTCCCGCCGTTCCGGCGCTGCAGGGCGCCCAGCAAGCGGATCAGGCCTGATCCGGCTGGGTCATTAGCAGCAGGGCGCCCAGATCGACCATGACCTGGCCGCCCTGGCGACACGTCGGTATCGCTCCCTGATCGATCCAGCCTTGCACAATGGCGGGGCGATCGTTCAGGCCGACCAGCTGTGCAAAGCGCTGGGCCGTCACGTAATAGCCACCTGCAAGCAGGTCCGGGCTGAATTCGCTTTCCTCGTTCATGCTGTGTCCCGCACCATCCCTTCCCTTCGATCCACGGCTTTTGCTGTGGCCTGGATAGTGAATTTATCCTAACTGTTAGGGTGTTTTTCCGGGCTTTGGTGGTCTCGGAGATGGATGACACATGATGAAGAAACGTTTCCTGTTCTCCGCGGGAGAAAGACTACGGGCGCTTCGCTCGCTGACGGGGCTGTCGCGCCGCGCCTTTGCCGAGACGGTCGGCATGAAGGCCAAGGATGTGGAGAACATCGAGTACGGCAACCAGCGCATGCGTGACCTGGATTTCCAGAAGGTCTGCAGCGTGTACCCGGACTTCGCCCGCTGGATCACCTATGAAGGGCCGATCGATTCGGCGGAGGTGAACTGGAAGGTGGAGGATTCCGCCCAGCGCGCGGCGGTGTACCTGGTGAAAAGCAATCCTCAGTTGCTGGCAACCCTGGGGCTCAGCCTGGAAGAGTGGCGAGCCCGGCATCATGAAGTGCTGGAAAGCCTGAATGAGGAAGAGCACCAGCTCGGCGAGGAATTGCTCGACGAGTGACGTCGAGGCTCAGCCCGTCTTGCCGGTACGGCGCAGATAGGCGATCACATCCGGCGCGCCAGCCTCACGCAAGCCCTGGCCGAAGGCATCGGACTGCGGATGGTCCCGAGGCAGCAGCAGACTCTCCGGGGTTTCCGAATTGAACAGGCCGAAGCGGGCATAGGGCATGCCGGTCTCCAGCAACAGTTCCATGAAGGACGCGTCGCTCCAGGCCTTGGCTGGCATGGCCAGCATGTGGAAGTTGCGCTCCAGCTCATCCAGCACAGGGGTTTGCAGCTCGAAGCGCTGGATGCTCGCCGGCAGGATGATCTCCAGTCCACGGCGGCGCGCATAGACCACTGCATTGGCCAGTTCGCAGGGGTGATTGTCGTCATCCCAGAACAACCGCGCGCCGTGCCAGCCGGCAGTGCGCAACTGCAACGGTGCCTTGCGCTCGAAGCCGGGCAGTGCCACGCCCAGCACCTTGGTGAAGTCGTTGTAGCTGATGATTCGCACCTTGCGGCACTGCTCGCAGTTGGAGAGCTCTTCGAGCCCTGCCAGGGGGCTGTCGAGCAGGCTGCGACAGCAGAGGCCGTCGATGCTTCGAATGTCGACTGCGGGATGCTCTTCGCGGTGGTTGGCCACCAGGCGCTTGAGAACGCTGTGGATGCGCGCCTTGTCTTCCTGCACCGGCCCGGACAGCGCGCCACGCGGCAGGTCGATCAATCGGTGGAGCGGCGCGCCGGATTGCCAGCCAAGGCCGGCAGGCCAGTCGGGGAGGGGGGCGAAAGGCAGGGACAGGCTCCGGCTGCGCTCGGCGACGTTACGCCCATCGGCACTGCCGATGCCCAGGCGCTGGGCGAGGGCGGCCAGCCGGCTGGTCATGCTGCGGGGGCGAGGTGGTTGACTCATGGACGACGCAAGACTCCCGATGGCCGGCTGGTCAGTGCAGGAAGCGCCGGGCCCGATGCGCGGCGAATTGCCCTAAGCATAGAAAACCCTGGCGCCGTTGGGCGCATGCGTTGTGGCAAAATTCTTTCCTTCACGTGCTGGAGGCCTCCATGGCTTGCGTTGTGCTGGATATATCCCTGTCGGCGGACCGGCTGCAGGCCCTCTATCGTGGGCATGCCAACCGCGTCCAGGTGACCAGTCGTGATGGCCGGCGGGTCAACCTGCCGGCGCATCACCTGCGTCCATTCGTCACTCACTCCGGAGTTCACGGCAGCTTCGAGCTGGAATTCGACGATTCCGGGCGGCTGCTGGCGCTGCGTCGCCTCGCGTGAGCGAGGGCGGGCTGGCTATAATAGCGCCCCATTTTGCCGACCGATGCCCGACCATGTACAGCCTGGCCCGCGAGCTCCTCTTCAAGCTCTCCCCGGAAACTTCCCATGAATTGTCCATCGACCTGATCGGCGCCGGTGGCCGTCTGGGCCTCAACGGCCTGCTGACGCAAGCACCCAAAAGCCTGCCAGTAAAGGTCATGGGGCTGGAGTTTGCCAACCCCGTCGGGCTGGCCGCCGGCCTGGACAAGAACGGTGACGCCATCGACGGCTTCGCCCAACTCGGATTCGGTTTCGTCGAGATCGGCACCGTCACTCCGCGTCCGCAGCCGGGCAACCCCAAGCCGCGCATCTTCCGCCTGCCGCAAGCCACCGCGATCATCAATCGCATGGGCTTCAACAACCACGGCGTCGATCACCTGATCGAGCGGGTCAAGGCGGCGAAGTACAAGGGCGTGCTGGGCATCAACATCGGCAAGAACTTCGATACCCCGGTCGAGCGCGCGGTGGACGACTACCTGATCTGCCTGGACAAGGTCTACGCCCACGCCAGCTACGTCACGGTCAACGTCAGCTCGCCGAACACCCCCGGCCTGCGCAGCCTGCAGTTCGGCGATTCGCTCAAGCAGCTGCTCGAAGCGCTGCGCCTGCGCCAGGAAGACCTGGCTGTGCAGCACGGTCGTCGCGTGCCACTGGCGATCAAGATCGCCCCGGACATGAGTGATGAGGAGACCGCGATGGTCGCCGCCGCGCTGATCGAGTCGGGCATGGATGCGGTGATCGCCACCAACACCACCCTGGGTCGCGAAGGCGTCGAGCACCTGCCGTTCGGCAACGAGGCGGGTGGCCTGTCGGGCGCTCCGGTGCGCGAGAAGAGTACCCATATCGTCAAGGTGCTGGCTGGTGAGCTGGGCGGCCGTCTGCCGATCATCGCCGCTGGCGGCATCACCGAAGGCGCGCATGCGGCGGAGAAGATCGCTGCGGGGGCGAGCCTGGTGCAGATCTATTCCGGGTTCATCTACAAGGGCCCGGCGCTGATCCGCGAAGCGGTGGACGCCATTGCGGCGGCCAAGCGGGCGTAAATACAAGTAGCAGAAATAAGTAGGGCTCCTTTCGGAGCCCTTGGGCTTGCGCCCTTTTCCGCCCGGATGGGGCGGCTTGGGGAAGTCGTGGGTGACCCTGGATTCAGCCTGTTGCGTGCTGCAATTGGTTCACTCGTTGAATACCGGCGGCGCCGGTCAAACCATCCCAGTTGTCGCCGCGGCCCTCACGCCAGCCGTTGAGCCAGGATTGCCGGGTAGTGGGATGGGTAAACGGACAGAGGTCGCGAGATTTTCCAGTAATGCCGTGCTGATAACCGCGCAAAAAGGCTCTTTCCAACGGATCACGCTTAAGTCTTCTCATAGGGTGTTGCCCTCACTTGTTGACTGTTATGTCCCGTTGGCCCCCCAGGGAGGCCGGGCGGAATGTTCCGCCAATGGGGCGCATTGCCGGCGTGACGCGCCCCGCCCGACACCATTGCGGTGAAGGATTACCCCGATTTCTATCGAAAGGTTCCGGGGCTGTGAATGACCAATTTGTCATAAGGACGTAACTCTTATGGGTTTGGGCCATAAGGTTCGGTCGGTTTGCAAAGTGCCAGTACGGCATAACCCACCAGGGGCGGGAGCTTGCCAAGGATCAAGAGGAATGTGTGTCTAATTGAGACCACCTCTCGTTCCGACGAGTGGGATGACATTGTGCGACGCGAGGCCGCAGGCCGGTTGCCGATGCATCCCGGAAAATGATTACAGGGGGCGCCTGGGTTCGTTCGGATGAACCCGAGGTGGCCGACAAGGCCATTAGCGGCTTTGATGAAAGGGCTGCGGCCCGGGAACTATTTGCATGTCGGATTTGCACGATCTCTTCCTCACCTGCCCGAAAGGGCTCGATGGCCTGTTGCTGGAGGAAGCCCAGGCGCTTGGGCTGACCGAGGCGCGCGCCCAGGTTTCGGCCATTCGCGGCAAGGGCGACCTGGAGACGGCTTACCGCCTGTGCCTCTGGTCGCGCCTGGCCAACCGTGTGCTGCTGGTGCTGTCGCGCTTCCCGGTAAGCAACGCAGAAGACCTCTACCTGGGCGTCAACGCCGTGCCGTGGGGCGACCACCTGGAGGCTGGCGGTAGCCTGGCGGTGGAATTCAGTGGCAAGGGCTCGGGCATCGACAACACCCACTTTGGCGCGCTGAAGGTGAAAGACGCCATCGTCGACAACCTGCGAGCCGAGTTCGGCCAACGGCCGAGCGTGGACAAGGTCAACCCGGACATCCGCGTGCATCTTCATCTGGATCGCGGCCAGGCTGTGCTGTCGCTGGACCTTTCCGGCCACAGCCTGCACCAGCGCGGCTACCGCCTGCAGCAGGGCGCCGCGCCGCTGAAGGAGAACCTTGCCGCTGCCGTGCTGATCCGCGCCGGTTGGCCGAAGATCGCCGCTGAAGGTGGCGCATTGTCCGATCCGATGTGCGGCGTCGGTACCTTTCTCATCGAGGCCGGGCTGATCGCCGCCGACGTCGCGCCGAACCTCAAGCGCGAGCGCTGGGGCTTCAGCAACTGGCTGGGCCACGTACCGGCGATCTGGAAGAAGTTGATCGAGGAAGCCCAGCAGCGTGCCGAAGTCGGTCTGGCCAAAACTCCGCTGTGGATTCGCGGCTACGAGGCCGACCCGCGCCTGATCCAGCCGGCGCGCAACAACATCGAACGCTCCGGCCTAGCCGAGTGGGTGAAGATCTATCAGGGCGAGCTGGCCACTTTCGAGCCGCGACCGGACAAGGGCCAGAAGGGCCTGATCATCTGCAACCCGCCTTACGGCGAGCGCCTGGGCGATGAAGCCAGTCTGCTCTATCTCTACCAGCACCTGGGCGAACGCCTGCGCCAGAGCTGCCTGGGCTGGAGTGCCGGGATCTTCACCGGCGCGCCGGAGCTCGGCAAGCGCATGGGCATCCGCAGCCACAAGCAGTACGCCTTCTTCAACGGCGCGCTGCCCTGCAAGCTGATCATGCTCGACGTGGAGCCGCGCCAGTTCGTGACCGGCGAGCGTGGCGACCGCAGCGATGCCACCCCGACTCAGGGCGCCGCCGTGATCGAACAGGCTCGCCTGAGCGAAGGCGGGCAGATGTTCGCCAACCGTCTGCAGAAGAACGTCAAGGCGCTCGGAAAGTGGGCGCGCAAGGAAAAGATCGAGTGCTACCGGGTGTATGACGCCGATATGCCCGAGTACGCCCTCGCGGTGGACCTCTACCGCGACTGGGCGCACGTGCAGGAGTACGCGGCGCCCAAGTCCATCGACCCGGAGAAGGCGCAGGTCCGTCTGCTCGACGCGCTCGCCGCATTGCCGCAGGCGCTGGGCATTCCCACCGAGCGCATCGTGATCAAGCGTCGCGAGCGCCAGACCGGCAAGAAGCAGTACGAACGGCAGAACGCCGAAGGCCGCTTCATGGAAGTCGAGGAGGGCGGCGTGAAGCTGCTGGTCAACCTGACCGATTACCTCGACACCGGCCTGTTCCTCGACCACCGGCCGATCCGCCTGCGCCTCCAGCGCGAGTCAGCCGGCAAGCGCTTCCTCAACCTGTTCTGCTATACCGCCACGGCCACCGTGCATGCCGCCAAGGGCGATGCGCGCAGCACCACCAGCGTCGACCTGTCGAAGACCTACCTGGACTGGGCGCGGCGCAACCTGTCGCTCAACGGCTTCTCCGACAAGCAGCGCCTGGTGCAGAGCGATGTGATGGAGTGGTTGCGCGAGGACCGTGGCGAATACGACCTGGTGTTCATCGACCCGCCGACCTTCTCCAACTCCAAGCGCATGGAAGGTGTATTCGATGTGCAGCGTGACCACGTCGAGCTGATCGACCTGGCCATGGCGCGTCTGGCCAAGGGCGGGGTGCTCTACTTCTCCAACAACTTCCGCAAGTTCGAACTGGATGAGGGGCTGGCGGCGCGTTACCAGGTCGAGGAAATCAGCGCCCAGACGCTGGACCAGGACTTCACCCGCAACAGCAAGATCCACCGCGCCTGGCGCATCAGCGTACGCTGATGTCCGAGCGGCGCGCGGCCTGGGCCGTGCGTCGCGTGAAAGCTGGGCAAATGGCCATCGGCTGCTATAAAAACTGAGTTACCCTGACAGTTGGGAAAGTGCATGACTCAGTTGCCGGCCTACGAGCAGTTGCCCGTCGCTCAGGGAGTCGCCAGCCAGAAGAAGGCCCTGCGCGCCGCCGGCGTCGTGCTGGTGGCCGGCCTGCTACTGACGGCGCTGCTCGGCTGGAATGTGTGGCGCAATGCCCGCACCTTTCTGGAGCAGCAATTTTCCCTCGCCGCCAACGAGCGGATCGAGCGCGTTCGCGAGCGGCTGTCGATGCAGCAGAGCGAACTGGAGTCGATCCAGCGCTTCTTCGAGAATTCCGCGAACGTTTCCCGCGAGGAGTTCGAGCGCTTCGTCAGTCCGTTGCTGGGCGACACCCTGGGTTACGCCTGGTTGCCGCGCGTGGACCAGCGTCAGCGCGAAGCCTTCGAAGCCCGCGCCCATGATGCCGGCATGCTCGACTACATGCTTTTCGAGCTGGACCTGCAGGACCAGCCAGTCCCGGCACAGGTTCGCGAGCGCTATTTTCCCGTCCTCTATGGCGCCTCCGAGTACCTTGAGGAGATGCCCCTGGGGCTGGATCTGAACTCGACACCCCCAGGGCGCGAGTTGACTCAGCGAGTGATTAAGACGCGCTCGGTCGCCGCCTCGATGCCCGTGGTCCTGCCCGGCGCGCCACCGGCGGATTCCACTGGCTTGCTTCTGGCGGCGCCTCTCTATCGCAATAGCACGACGCCTAGTCCGACTGCCGAGACCCGAGTTGGTATCCAGGGCATCCTGTTGGCAGCGATCAGTTACCGCCTGCTCATCGAACAGGGATCGGAGGCGCGCGGCGAGCAGCTGGCGCTGACGCTGCGTGATGCCGGCGACCCGCGTCCGGATGTGCCGCAATATCGCAGCCCGGTGGCGGCCGATCAGACAGCGGGATTGGTTGCCGAGCGGCACCTGCCGTTCGCCGGCCGTGACTACCTGGTGCGTGTGGAGCCTTCCAGCGACTTCCTGCGGCGTAACCAGGGGCACCCACAGCTTTGGGTGGCATTCGCTGGCGGGCTGACTTCCCTGCTGCTGGCTGGCTATGTGCTGGCGCTGCTGGGTCAGCGCCAGCGCGCCCTGCAACTGGTGGAAGAGCGCACCGCCGAACTGCGGGCCAACCAGCTGGAGCTGCAGGAGAACCAGGCGCGCCTGCACTTCGCTATGGATAGCGCGGGCCACGGCGTCTGGGACTGGAGCCTGGATACCGGCAACGTGTTCTATTCCCATGCCTGGAAAGCCATGCTCGGCTACCGCGACAGCGAGGTCGGGATGACCACCGACGAGAGCCTGAGCCGGGTCCATCCCGAGGACAAGGACGCGCGCTGTGATGCCTTGCGCCGGCATCTTCGCGGCGAATCCTCGCTGTATCAGAGTGAGCACCGGCTGCGCTGCAAGAGCGGGCGCTGGCTCTGGGTGCTGGACCGCGGCCAGGTGGTGGAACGCGACAACGACGGTTCGCCGCGACGCATGATCGGCACCCAGACCGACATCAGTTCGCGCAAGGCCGCCGAGCTGGAGTTGGGAGAGGTGAACAGTCGTCTGCATGGCCTGCTCGACGCGGCGACCCAGGTTGCCATCGTCTCGACCGATCTGCGCGGCTTCGTACGCAGCTTCAATGTGGGCGCCGAGCGGATGTTCGGCTACAGCGCCCACGAGGTGATCGGGCGGCCGGTACCGGAGAACGTCTTCGTCAAGGACGAGATCCGTCGCCGCGCGCAGGACTTGTCGAACATCCTTGGACGCGAGATTCGCGGCTTCGACGTTGTTGGTGCTCTGGTGGGCGAGGGGCACGAGGAGCACGAGTGGACCTGCGTGCGCCGTGATGGCCGGCAACTGAAGATCAACCTGATCATTACCGGCGTGCGCGATTCGGCCGGCAACACCACGGGTTATCTGGGCATCGCCACCGACATTACCCGGCGCAAGGAGGCGGAGATGGAGTTGCGGCGCCTGTCGGTCACTGATGCATTGACGGGCATTCACAATCGCCGCTATTTCAAGGAGCAACTGGATCAGGCCATGGCGCGCTGTGCCCGCAATGGCGAGCCGTTGTCGCTGGTGATGTTCGACATCGACCACTTCAAGGACATCAACGACCGCTTCGGCCACGAGGCGGGCGATATTGTGCTGGTCACCCTGTGTCAGCGCATCGCGCAGCGGCTGCGCAAGGTCGATGTGTTCTGCCGGATCGGTGGCGAGGAGCTGGTTGTGCTCTGTCCGGGAAGCACTACGGAGCAGGCCTGGCAACTGGCGGAGGCTCTTTGGAGGGCCTTGCGCGGGCAGCCAATGGAGGGCGTCGGCGTGGTGACGGCGAGCTTCGGTGTTGCCTCCTGGTGCCCCGGCGAAAGTGCGGACGACCTGATGCGCAAGGTGGACCGAGCGGTCTATCGTGCCAAGCGGCTGGGGCGGGATCGTCTGGAGAGGGTCGAGGCCTGATGGGCAAACCCCGGCCCGTTGGCCGGGGTTTGCGTGGGGATCAGCGCTTGGTGCTGCTGTAGAGGTCCAGCAACACCTGGTCGAGGATCGACGAGGCGCCCCACGGCCGGTTGCTGTTGAGGATCGCCACCACTACCCAGGTGCGGCCGTTGGCGTCGCGGCTGAAGCCGGCAAGCGCGCGTACGGTGTTCAGGGTGCCGGTCTTCACATGGGCTTCGCCGGCCATGGGCGTGCCGCGCAGGCGTTTGCGCATGGTGCCGTCCTTCGCCACGATCGGTAGCGAAGAGATGTACTCCGCGGCGTAGGGGCTGTGCCACGCTGCCTGGAGCATGGCAGCCATCTCGCGGGCACTGACCCGCTCGTCACGGGACAGACCCGAACCGTTTTCCATCACCAGATGGCTCGCAGTGATGCCCTTGCGCGCCAGCCACTGGCGGATCACCCGCTGGGCGGCCTGGGCGTCGTCCGCGTCGGCGCCATTGCGATACTGGCGGCCGACCGAGAGGAATAGTTGGCGGGCCATGGTGTTGTTACTGAACTTGTTGATGTCGCGGATGATTTCCACGACGTCTGGCGACATGGCGCGAGCCACCAGGGTGGCGTTCTTCGGCACGGTGCCTTCGCGGTCCTTGCCGAGGATGCTGCCACCCAGCTCCTGCCAGATGCCGCGCACGGCGCCAGCGGTGTAGGCCGGGTGCTCGAGAAGGGACATGTAGGTCTGCGCGCTGCAACCCTGCGGAATCTGCCCGGTGGCGACCAGCGAAGTGCCGTCGAACTGGGTTACCGGGTTGAAGCGAAGTTTCGGCCAGGCGGGGCAAGCAGCAGCCTTGCTCACCTGGATCTGGTTGTCGATGCGCACGTTCGCCAGCGGCGGGTCCATCAGCACGGTGGCCTTGCTGCCTTCGGTGCGGATCACCAGGCGCACGCTCTTCAGGTTGACCATCAGCGAATCCGGGCCGACCAGGAAGGGCTTGTTGTCGTCGCCGCCGTCGTCATTGAAGACCGGCAGTTGCGGGATGTTGAAGTAGCTGCGGTCCAGCACCAGGTCGCCGGTGACCTTGTTCACGCCGTTGGCGCGCAGGTCGCGCATCATCAGCCAGAGCTTCTCCAGGTTCAGCTTCGGATCGCCGCCGCCCTTGAGATAGAGGTTGCCGTTGAGAGTGCCGTCCTTGAGCTGGCCGTCGGTGTAGAACTCAGTCTGCCACTGGTAGGTTGGGCCGAGCATTTCCAGGGCGGCATAGGTGGTGAACAGTTTCATGGTCGACGCCGGGTTCACCGAGACGTCAGCGTTGAAATAGGTGGCGTTGCCGGGGCCTTCCAGAGGAATCATCACAAGCGACAAGGCATCGTCGGTCAGCTTGCTGGCCCGCAGCGCTTTCTGTACGCGTTCAGGCAGGGTGCTGTTGATCTGGGCAACGGCAGGCAGGGCGAAGGGCAATAAGGTGGCGAGAGCGAGGACACGCAGAGAATTGAACATAGAAAAGATGACATCCCAGTGGTCGGGCATTGACTTGAAAAAATGAAAAGATAAAGCGCAACACTACAGATGAAATACTCCCTGCTGGACCAGGAGCTGCGGCACATTATGCCGCAAGCTGTACCAGGATGCGCTGGCCTTTGGATGCCAGTCGTCCCGGAGAAGCTTATCGGGACATCGTTCGCGCAGGTCCCGGAAATATTTTGGACGCGCTCGTGCACCGAGCGGCGAAAGCCCTCTTGAGGAGAGATACGGATGGCTACCCATCGTTCCCGTCGTTTACGCAAGAAGTTGTGTGTCGATGAGTTCCAGGAACTCGGCTTCGAAGTGAGTTTTCAGTACAAGGAAGGCACAGACGAAGAGGCTGTTGGGGCTTTCATGAAGCGATTCATGGGCATCGCCGTTGAGCCCAACAATCTGGTCTATAGCGGTTGCGACGAGTACGGGTTCATCTGTCTCGCCCGGCGCGGCTCAGTGAGCGCGGAACAGCGCGAGCTGATTGATGAGTGGCTGAAGCAGCAGCCGGAACTGGCGGGAGTTAGTGGCAGCCCCCTGATCGATGCCTGGTATCCGGATCAGCCGGTCAATTCGCCTCCTCGCTGAGTGGCGGACGTTTGTTCGCCTGAAGAGCCCCAGCACCTGCGCGAGGAGATTGGCTGGGAGGGGCCGTACGGGGGCGCACGCCTTGAGCAATTGCTAGTTGATGTGTAGGCCCCCTTGATTCTCGCCAAGCTCTTTGGGACTGAGCTGGAGTGGATTGTCTTCGGCTACAGGAATTCTCATTTTTGTCCTGCATGGCACATGTTTTTTGATCTGTTGGGTCGATATCTGAGAATTGTTTTCTAAGTTTCTCAGCTGCCAATGGTGAGTTTCGGGGTAGGGCCCCTGTTCGGAAGTTTTGTGATTTTCTTTATTCTTTTTTGAAGGTTTATTGTTTGGTCTTGGGATCTTTCTCGTTGCCTCTGTTGTAGTTGGTTTCTCGTAATGGTTTGCTTTGCTTCTTGTGATTATCTGTGTGGAGTTTAAGTGGGTTTATTGTTAGCTTGCCGTTTTCCTGGGTTCTTGTTTTGGCTTTCTGAAAGTTAAGGTTCGTGTGGTCGTAAGTAGGTAATTGCTCGGTTCCTGATGTGTGAATAAAGTGAAATAAATCGCCCCGTCGCGAGTTGCAGGAAAGTTTTTTCCTGCTCATTTCAATTTGTCGTTATCGGCTCCAGGTCTTGCTACTGGCGCTGGGGGGAAGGGTTGGTGCCCACGGTTCCCTCTTCGAAATCCTCAGCTTGACTTGCTTGCGCAATTTTCACTCTATTTCTTGTCGCCGGATGGAAGGCATCTTTCGGAGTATTAGTCAGGCATGCGGGAATGGGTTGTTCGGTGACTAATTCAGAAACTTTACCGCGAGATGTCGGAGTTTTCTTGTCGCTCGACTGAGGATAACAACGGTTTTGGTTTTGTTTGTAGGAATTATTTAGATGTTTCGTAGGAATTCCCCTTGAATGTCGATAATTAAGCTGGGTCATCTCGACAGAATGGACTCAGCATATATCTTGCTGGCGGATGTTTCATTTTTATGAGCCAGTTGGAGAAGCCCTGTGAGCAAAATACTTATCGTTGACGATCACCCGGTCATTCGCATGGCAATGCGTGTATTGCTGGAAAAGGAAGGCCATACCATCGTTGGTGAGTCCGACAACGGCGTGGATGCGCTTTCGCTTGTCAAGGAGCTGGTTCCCGATCTCGTCGTGCTGGATATCGGCATTCCTCGGCTGGATGGCCTCGAGGTGATCAGCCGTATTTCCGCCCTCGAGCTCTCGCTCAAGGTTCTGGTGCTGACCGGGCAGAGCGCCTCGCTGTTCGCCATGCGCTGCATGCAGGCTGGCGCTTCGGGCTTCGTCTGCAAGCAGGGCGGCCTGGCCGAATTGATCAGCGCGGTCAATGCAGTTGTCGCCGGTTACAACTACTTCCCCAGCAAGGCTGTGCGCCAGCCGCGTCGCAACAATGAGCAGATGGACGATCATGAGCTCATCCAGCGGCTATCCGATCGCGAGATGGCTGTCCTTCAGTACCTGGCCAACGGCTATTCGAACAAGGAAATCTCCGAGCAGATGTTCATCAGCAACAAGACGGTCAGCACTTACAAGACCCGACTGTTGCTGAAGCTCAATGCGCATTCGCTGGTCGATCTGATCGAGTTTGCCAAGCGGAACGCGCTGGTTTGAGACGCGTGATGTCCTGCTTGCGCCTGTGTGTTGCCACGTTGCTGCTCATCTGTTGTGGATGGGTGACGGCGCAACCGCACGACTGGAGCTCGATGAACCTGCTGGCACGTCCGTTGGACGAATCGGTCAAGGTAGTGTTGGACGACTCGAGTTGGCAGTGGTTGAGGGACAAGCGGACACTCCGTTTGGGGGTCACCGCTCCCGACTATGCCCCGCTCGATATAACCACCAGCGGCACTGAGCTGGAGGGCGTCACGGCCGATATCGTGGGTGTGGTTGCCGACGCGCTCAATGTCCGGGTGGAGATTCGGCGTTATCCTGATCGGGATTCCGCCATTGCGGCGCTGGCGCGCGGCGACATAGACCTGCTGAGCCGTGCCACCAATTACGAGGCAGCTTGGCCCGGCATCGTGCTGTCCCGTCCATATTTTTCAAACCAGCCCGTGGTTGTTGGTCCGGAAGGTACCCGACTGGAAAGCGTCGGACCGCTCGTTGGCAAGCGCATTGCCGTGGTCAGCGACTATTACTCGGCTGAGGAGCGAGACAAGTACTTCAGCGGCGCCTCGGAGAAGAGTTATCACTCTGTGCTAAGGGCGCTGGAGGCCGTGGCGTTTGGCCAGGCCGATTTGTATGTAGGCGATGTTTTCACCGCACAGTACCTGATCAGCCAGAGGAACCTGGCCAGCCTAAAGGTGCTTAATTTCGCCGGCTTCGATGGTCCGGGGTTCAGCTTCGCGCTGAGGGCTTCCGAGCCGGAGTTGCGCGACATACTCGACCGGACACTGGCCGCTATTCCCCGATCGGCGGAAAGCACCGTACAGCGTCGGTGGAGTCCGGGCGGTGCCTACTCGATCTCCGACCAGCGCCTGATACTGACTCCACGAGAGCAGCGCTGGCTGGATCGCCATCCCAGGCCGGTGGTCATGGTTGACCAAGCCCTGGCGCCTATCTCCTTCCTTGATGCCCATGGCAAGTTTCGTGGCATCGCCGCCGATGTACTTGAGCTTATCCAGAGTCGTGTCGGCATCGATTTTGAGGTGCGGCCGCAGTCGAGTGAGGCGGGCATGATGAGCCAGGTCCGTGCCGGCAAGGCCGAGGTGATCGCGGCCCTGACGCCGACGGCAAGGCGCGAGGAGTTGCTGGGTTTCACTCGACCGTATATGACGAACTCCTTCGTTGTTGTCGTGTCCCAGAACGCTGGCTGGTTGCACTCGCTGGATGATCTCGACGGGCGACGCGTTGCCGTGCCCAGGGATTCTGCAGTCGCCGAGTTCATGCGTGAGCGTCATCCCAAGGTGGAACTGGTGGAGGTCGAGAATCACGTCAACGACCTGTCCATGATCAGCGAGGGAAAGATTGATGCGGGCATCCATATGCTGTCGCCTGCAAACTACCTTATTTCCCGCTACTACCCAGAGCTTCGCGTTGCACTCGCCCTTGATCGGGAGCCGGGGCAATTCTCACTTGCTGTTTCTCGCGCGGATCCGGAGCTGCTCGGAATTCTGAATAAGGCGATTCTCGCCATCTCGCCCGAGGACATGAGCAACATCGTTGCGCGCTGGTCCGCCAGTGTTGAAAAACCTGACAGCATCTGGCAGGGCTACCGCCTGCAATTCGTCCAGCTTGCCTGTGCCGCAGCACTGATTTCCCTTTTGCTGTTGCTGTGGAACTGGCGCTTGTGGTTGAAGGTCCGGCGCCGCCTGGCCTCCGAGCGGGAACTCAACTACCGGCTCGCATTCAAGCGAGCACTGATTGATGGCATTCCCCAGCCAGTGGCGGTGCGCGATTGCGACGGACGTCTGGTCACGTGCAACCTTGGCTTCCTGAGGGAAACTGGCATGTCCCGTGAAACGGTTGCTGGCACCCGTGTCGGGGATTGCTCCTGGCTGGCTGCGCAGGATGCGGAGATGTTCGAGCTGATCCACCGCCAGGCGATGGACACGGACGGCAACATGGCTTCCGATCTGGTGCTGCCGGTTCTCGATGATGTGCGCAAAATCCATTACTGGGCCACGCCTTACCGCGGCCCAGGTGGGGAGATTTCTGGCGTGGTGACGGGCTGGATAGACGTCACCGAGCGTGAGCGTCTATACCACCAGCTGGAAACCGCCAAGGAGCAGGCTGAGGAGGCGAGTCGTGCCAAAAGCACCTTCCTGGCGACCATGAGTCATGAAATCCGTACGCCGATGAACGCGGTTATCGGAATGCTGGAGCTGGCGCTGACCCGATCGGATCAGGGCCATTGGGAGCGAGAGCCGGTGGAAGTGGCGTACGATTCGGCACGCTCACTACTGACGCTGATCGGCGACATTCTCGACGTGGCCAAGATCGAGTCCGGTCGCTTGACGCTGATGCCGGAGCGCGCCCACTTGCGAGAATTGGTGGAGTCCGTTGCGCGCGTATTCGATGGTTTGGCTCGGCAGAAGGCGTTGGAGCTCAGGATGGAGATCGAGGCGGACGCGGCTTGCGATGTGCTGATCGACCCGCTGCGGTTCAAACAGATCCTCTCGAACCTGGTCAGCAATGCCATCAAGTTCACCGACTTCGGCCATGTGAAGATCCGTGTATACGGTGAGCGGGTCGAGGGCGAACGCCTTGCCCTTGAGGTCAGCGTACAGGACAGTGGAATCGGGATATCCGAGGAGGAGCAGCGCCAGCTGTTCGAGCCTTTCAGTCAAATCGCCCGTAGCGGTAGTGCGAGTCGCGGTGGAACAGGGCTAGGGCTCACCATCTGCCGCAAACTGGCGGAGATGATGGGCGGCACGGTGCGCATGGAGAGCCGCCCGGGCGCAGGTACCACGGTCATGGTTCGGTTATTGCTGCAGGCCCTGGAATGCCTGCCCGAAAGCGAAATGGTCAAGGCTGTGGTTGTCCAGAGGATCACCCATCCGCTGAAGGTGTTGGTGGTCGACGATCATGCGGCCAACCGTATGCTGCTCACTCAACAGCTGGAACATCTGGGGCACCGGGTCGAGGTGGCTTCCGACGGCTCCCAGGCACTGCAGCTGTGGCATCCGGGTGACTTCGATCTGGTGATCACCGACTGCAATATGCCGGTGCTCAACGGCTATGATCTGGCTCGGCGAATTCGAGAGCTTGAAGAGGAGATGGAATCCGAGCCCTGCGTGATCTTCGGGTTCACGGCCAACGCCCAGCCGGACGAGATCGAGAATTGCCGGCGTGCCGGGATGAATGATTGCCTGTTCAAGCCCATAGGCCTGGATAACCTGCGTGTGCGGCTGGACGCAGTGCCGAAGACGTCAGCTGCCGGCGACGATCAAGCGTCTGTGGAAAGGCAGGTCGATGGCCTTGATCTGAAGTCTCTGCGGGAGATGACTGGCGGAAATCCTGGCCTGATTCGCCGCCTGCTGGAGGAGTTGCACAGTAGCAACCGGATCGACATCAATCAGGTCCGGCCGCTGTGGGAGGCCGGTGACTGGAAGCGGCTGGCCGATCTGGCTCACCGTATGAGGGGGGCGGCGCGACTGGTCAATGCGGATTCGCTGCAGGATCTGTGCAGCAAGCTCGAGGCTGGCTGCAGGGATGGTCTCGACAGCCAGGAGTTGCGCAATCGAGCACTGGCTGTGGAGCAGGCAATGGCGGCGTTGCAGGACGATCTGCTGCAACAATTGCGCAAGCTGGCCGCCTAGCCCGCGGCCGCCTCAGCTCGGGCTGGAGCGGCCGGTCATTTCGCGTGCCATTTCGGTGGCATAGCTATCGGTCATGCCGGCGATGAAGTCTGTCACGCGCAGGAAGGACCGATAGAGCGTCCAGCTCGGGTCCGGCGCGTAGTGACTCAGCAGGTCGAGGATGCGCTGGTTCTTGAACGACGGCGTGCTCTGGCGGTGCTGTTCCAGCACGGCGCCACAGAAGGAATTCAGCAGGATTTCCAGGGTGGTGTAGGCGCCGATCTCATGCAGAGTCTTGCGCTTGTCCTGGAAGATCTTTTCCCGCGCCATGCCTTTCGCCCTCTGCACGCAGCGCTTGGCCTGACCATGCATGTGCTCCACCAGATCGCCCTGCAGGGTGCCAGCGAGCAGGGCTGGCTCCTGCTCGACGAAGGCCCGTGCGGCGGCATTGGTCAGGTGTTCGATGGCCTTGCCGCGCAGGATCGCCATCTTGCGCCGGCGGGAGTCCTTCGGGCCGAGCTGGCGGTAGGTTTCCGGCAGGTCGTCACCGACCAGGTCAAGCAGCAGCGCTTCCACTTCGCTGTAGTCGAGCAGCTCCATTTCCACACCGTCTTCCAGGTCGATCAGGCCATAGCAGATGTCGTCCGCAGCCTCCATCAGGTAGACCAGCGGATGGCGCGCCCAGCGTTCGTCTTCCAGTTGCGGCATACCCAGCTTCTGGGTGATCTGCTCCAGCAGCGGCAACTCGCTGCGGTAGCAGCCGAACTTATGCTTCTTGTATCCCAGGGAGTCGGCGTGACGCGCTGTCCAGGGGTACTTCAGGTAGGTGCCGAGGGTGGCGTAGGTCAGGCGTGTGCCGCCGTCGAACTGGTGGTATTCGAGCTGGGTGAGGACGCGGAAGCCTTGGGCGTTGCCTTCGAAATGCAGGAAGTCCGAGCGTTCTCCGTCGCTCATTCCATCCAGCCAGCCGCGCCCGGCTGCCTGCTGGAACCAGTGGCGGATGGCGTCTTCGCCGGAATGGCCGAAGGGCGGGTTGCCTATGTCGTGGGCAAGGCAAGCGGATTGTACGATCACGCCCAGGTCCGCGGGATCGCACCATTCCGGCAGGCGATCACGAATGATCTCGCCAACCCGCATGCCCAGCGAGCGGCCGACGCAGCCGACCTCCAGTGAGTGGGTCAGGCGAGTATGAATGTGGTCATTGCTCGAAACCGGGTGCACCTGTGTCTTGCGCCCCAGGCGGCGGAAGGCGCCGGAGAAGATGATCCGGTCGTGGTCCTTGTGGAAGGCGCTGCGGCCGAGCTCGGCGCTGCTGTGCACCGGTTTGCCGAGGCGCTCCCGGGGGAGCAGGGTGTGCCAATCCATTCTTCTTTCCGAAATCGAGAGAGTTACCGGCAACGCTAGCCGTTCGCGCTGGCAATCTCAATCGCGGCGCTAGAGGCCTTCGGCGTCGATATCGATGAGCAGAAGGCGTCGTCCCTGGTCGATGAACTGGCCGGCAGTCATGCAGTACTGGTTGGTGGTGGCGTCGCGGTAGGTGTTGGAGAGTGTCAGGCGGCGCTCTTCCCAGCCCTCGGCGAGCAGTTGGTAGAAGTAGGGGCGCCAGGACCAGTTGTGGCCCAGGTAGCGGCGATTCTCCTTCCAGAACAGGCCGTTCCATTCCAGGTTTGGCGACGTCTGGGTGCCGTGGCGGTCGCACTGGTAGATGCGTAGCAGGCGGCTGAAGGAGTCCGGTGCCGGCGGCAGGCTGCTGAGCATGGCGCCGCCTTCGGCCCAAGGGCGCAGCATGTTCATCAGTTCGGAGAGTTGCTGGCGCAGTTGGATGAGGTTGGAGCGCTCCTGCAGCTTTCGATGCACATAGTGGTCGCGGCGCTGGGCAAAGACGTCGCGGAAGGCGTCGCTGGCCGGGAATTCCAGGGCCGGCTTGGCGAACAGGAAACCCTGCACGTAGCGTGCCCCGCACTCCAGGGCGAAGTCCATTTCCTCTTCGGTTTCCACGCCCTCGGCGATGATCCAGCAGCCGGTCTTTTCTGCCATCTGCGCCAGGGCCTTTACCACCTCGCCGCTGGGGCCGCCGCGGGCTGCTTCCTGGAACAGGCGCATGTCGAGCTTGAGGATGTCCGGCTGCAGCGCCAGCACACGGTCCAGTTGTGAGTAGCCGGCACCGAAGTCGTCGATGGCGATGCGCGCGCCGGCATCGCGGTAGCGCGCTACCACTTCTGGCAGGCGCTGGTGAGCGCCGCCCAGTTCTGTGATTTCGAAGACCACGCGCTCCGGCGGCACGCCTTGCTGCTGTAGCTGCTTGAGGCTGGGCAGCGGCTGGTTCGGGCGCAGGCGGCTGATCCAGCGCGGCGAGATGTTAAGGCTGAGGAACCAGTCCTTGGGCGCTTCATGGATGCGGGCGAGGGCAGCGTCGCGGATCTGCCGGTCGAGACGGCGCAGTTCGGCAAGGCCGACTCGCGGGTTGAAGAACAACGGCCCGACCGATTGCAGGTCACCGTTGTCCTGGCGCAGCCGGCCCAGTGCCTCGACACCGGCGATCAGTCCGGTCGCGGTATCGATGAAGGGCTGGAAGCAGGCGATGGGTTGCCCGTCGATCAAGGGACACATCCTTAGTGGCGTGACAGGAAAGCGCTTGCGCGCAGCTCACTGTCACTTAGCAAGAATGTGGCCAGTCTAGACGTCAGAGATGCGCCGAAGGGGCGGGCGGGTCATTGGGCCCAGGCTTGCTGCGCATCTGCAGGAGGATCGGCAGGAGGGCGATACCCACGCGCAGCAGGCGAATCCAGCGGCGTTTGCGGCCCAAGAGCAGCGCAAGTGCCGCGGCACCGCCAGCGCCCCATAACGGGGTGCTGCCACTCAGGCCGCTGCGTAGGTTTTGGCCGAGGCTGCGTGCCTGCTTCAGCGGCTGCAGCAGCAATTCGCTTTCCTGGCGGATCTGCTGTCGCTGCATTTCCAGGCGCAGGCGGACGATAGCCTTGCGCAATTCGGCGCGGGTCAGGTTGCGGGCGTCGGGCATTTCGCTCATGGCAACAGTCGCTCCCGGTCGCGGGCCAGTTCCTCGAGGGTCGCGCTGAACGGCGAGCTCTCGTCATTGACCAGTATGTGCAGGCGCCAGGCACACAACAGGCTGCCGCCCACGTAGAAGAGGCACAGCCCGATGGCCGCCTGCAGGCGGTAGCTGTCCCAGAAGAGGATCAGCACCAGCACCGACAGGGCGACCAGCAGGAGCAGGGCGAAGACCAGCGCGAGGCCGGCCATCAGCAGCATTTGTACCGTGCGGGTCTTCTGTTCCTGCAACTCGATGCCAAGCAGTTCGACGTGGCCGTGCAGCAGGCCAAGGACCGCGGCGCCGAAGCGCCGCGGGGAAGGGGAGTTGGCCGAGGACTTCGGCCCGGCGTCCATTCCGTCGCTCATCGATCAGCGCCGGCTGACCAGCAGGCCGAGGAGGAAGCCGACACCGGCGGCGATGCCCACGGCCTGCCACGGGTGGTCACCGACGTAGTCCTCGGTGGCGTCCACGGCGGCTTTGCCCTGGTCGCGCACGGAATCCTTGGTGGAATAGATGGCGTCGCGGGCGCGCTTGAGGCTCTCGTGGATCTGCGCGCGCATCTGGTCGGCTTCGGCGCCAGCCAGGTCAGCCGAGCTCTGCAAGAGTTTCTCGGTATCGCTGACGAGGGCCTGGAATTCGGCCAGGAGTTCATCCTTGGCGGCGTTCACTGCGGTCTTGCGAGGCATGTGATGCTCCTTGTGCGGGTTGAGGTTCCTAGATTTCGAGCCCCAGTGTCGCTGGAAAGTTTCTCATAAATTCATCATGAGGCCGCTCTCGCGTGCGAGTTGAAGCCTAGCCGCTGAATGCTGCTGCAGTGGTATGCCGCTTGCATTTCTCTGGTGCGCATGGAGAGCCGAGTGCCCCACGGCGGGGCGTTCCCGGTGCATTGAACGGCCGGGAACATGAGCTCAAACCACTGAAAAACATAAGGAAGTACAGGAAATTGCGAAGCTGGTCGGATGGCTCGTGGGTCATTCTGGTTCAGCGCTCGGCTCCTCTGTGGTGCGCCGCTGCTTCAGTGTGGTGCGACACAGGGCTGCCGCGAGCCGTTTTGGTGCTTTCCCCTTGACCTCCGGGGCTGCCTGTAGTGATGGAAAACCTCAATAGTGCCGTAGAGACGCTGGTCCACGGCTCCAACACGCTGTTCCTCCTGATGGGCGCGGTCATGGTGCTGGCCATGCACGCGGGCTTTGCTTTCCTGGAAGTGGGCACGGTGCGCCTGAAGAACCAGGTGAATGCCCTGTCGAAGATCCTCTCGGACTTCGCCATCTCGACCCTGGCTTACTTCTTCATCGGCTACTGGATCGCCTATGGCGTCACGTTCCTGCAGCCGGCGGCGACGCTGGCGCACGAAAACGGCTATGCGCTGGTGAAGTTCTTCTTCCTGCTGACCTTCGCCGCGGCGATTCCCGCGATCATTTCCGGCGGCATCGCCGAGCGCGCGCGGTTCGGTCCGCAGCTGTGTGCCACGGCGTTGATCGTGGCCTTCGTCTATCCGTTCTTCGAGGGGCTGATCTGGAATGGGAACTTCGGCTTCCAGGCCTGGCTAAAGGCCGAGTTCGGCGCAGCCTTCCATGATTTCGCCGGCTCCGTGGTGGTGCATGCCTTTGGCGGCTGGCTGGCGCTGGCGGCGGTGATACTGCTGGGACAGCGCAATGGGCGTTATCGCGAGGGGCGATTGGTCGCTTTTGCGCCGTCGAACATTCCGTTCCTGGCGGCGGGTTCGTGGATTCTCATTGTCGGCTGGTTCGGCTTCAACGTGATGAGCGCGCAGTCGCTGGCGGGCGCGAGTGGGTTGGTGGCGGTGAACTCTTTGCTGGCGATGGTTGGCGGCACCGTCGCGTCGCTGCTGGTTGGTCGCAATGACCCGGGCTTCCTGCACAACGGCCCGCTGGCCGGGCTGGTGGCGGTCTGCGCTGGCTCCGACCTGATGCACCCCATTGGCGCCCTGGCCACCGGCATGGTGGCTGGCGCGCTGTTCGTCTGGGCCTTCACCGCGACCCAGGTACGCTGGAAGATCGACGACGTATTGGGCGTCTGGCCGCTGCATGGCCTCTGCGGTGCCTGGGGCGGCATCGCCTGCGGCATCTTCGGTCAACAGGCGCTGGGCGGCCTGGGCGGAGTCAGTCTGGCCAGCCAGGCGATCGGTACGCTGTTCGGTGTGACGGTGGCTTTCGCCGGCGGCCTGTTGGTGTACGGTTTGGTGAAGGCGGCTGTGGGCATCCGCCTGACGAAGGAAGAGGAGTACTACGGCGCCGACCTGTCGATCCACAAGATCGGAGCGCTCAGCCAGGACTAGAGCAGACGTAAGAGCAAGAAAAAGCCCGGCAGATGCCGGGCTTTTTCGTCATGCCGTGAGGATTACCAGAGCGGCATGGTGTAGCTGACGATCAGACGGTTCTCGTCGTAATCGTTGGTGTAGTTGGTGCGCATGGTCGCGTTACGCCACTTCACGCCGAGGTTCTTCAGCGGGCCGTCCTGGAAGACGTAGGCGATGTCGGTGTCGCGTTCCCATTCCTTGCCTTCGCCGTCGGTGGTGATCAGGTCGATGTTGTCGCCTTTCACATAGCGAGTCATGAAGGTCAGGCCGGGGATGCCGAGGCCGGCGAAGTTGTAGTCGTAGCGCGCCTGCCAGGATTTTTCGTCCTTGTTGGCGAAGTCGCCGATCTGGATGTAGTTCACCAGGTAGGGGTCGGTGCCGTTGATGTAGGCGAAGCCGGTGTCGCCGCTCATCTTCTGGTAGCCGAGGCCGAAGGCGTGGTAGCCCAGGGCATAGGTGAACATGGCGTTGAGCGCCTTGTTGTCGACGTTGCTGCCGCCATCGTCATCGGACTTGGCCCAGCGGATATCGGACTTCAGTGATTGCTTGTCGGCGATCGGTAGCACATGGATCAGGCCCAGGTAGTGCTGCTTGTAGATGTCTTCCAGGCCCCCGTAGTGGTAGCTGGTGCTCAGGCTGTCGGTCCACTTGTAGGTGAGGCCGCCAAACAGGAACTTGTTGGACGTGAGGCTATCGCCGAGCTTGATGTTGCGCTTGCCGCCGCCGGTGATGGTCATGTCCTCGTAGTCAGAGGAGTCGCGCTGGTTGACCTGGTAGAGGCGGCCGCCGTCGACGGTCAGACCGTCGAGTTCAGCGGAGTTCAGGGCGAAACCGCTGAAGGTCTGCGGCAGCAGGCGGGTGTCGTTGAACTGCACTACCGGCATCTTCGGCATCAGGGTGCCACCCTTCAGGGTGGTCTTGGACGCGCGCAGCTTGGCGGTAACGCCCAGGTCGCCGTAGCTGTCTTCGGCGCGCTTGTCGCTCGAGGAACGCTGCAGCAGGCCGGTGCCGCTGCGGTCAGGCGAGGAATCGAGTTTCAGGCCCAGGGTGCCCAGGGCGTCGACGCCGACGCCGATGGTGCCGTCGGTGTAGCCCGACTCATATTTGAGGATGAAACCCTGGGCCCATTCCTCGGCCTTGTTCTGGGCAGGGGCCGGGCTGTCCTGGCGGAAGTCGCGGTTGAAGTAGAAGTTACGCAGTTCGACGGTGGCCTTGCTGTCCTTGATGAAGTCAGCGTGGGCGAGTGTCGGAAGGATAAAGCTGGTACCCAGCGCGGCCAAAGCCACGGCACGGGCGATCGGGGTCTTGCTCATTGTTATTGTCTCCTCGAGCGCTTGGGGCAGTTTGATGATGCCGACTGGATCAGGGTCGGCATGTCAATCTGTTACAGCCTATCTACTAAATCATTACCGAATGTTGACGACTCTTAGACCTTAGTCGCTGATTAGTGAGCTGGCTATTGAAGCGTCGAGTGACGGCTGGCGTGGCTTTCACTGAATCCAGTGGGGGTAGTAGCCGAGTTTGTCCTGCACCAGGGCATCGTGAGCGGGCACCACGGTCAGCTTGGGATAGGCAAGCATCAGTTCGTGGACACGGGCCACTTCGGCCAGGGTCTGCTCGCGGTTGTTATCCACCATGTTGCGGCTCACCCAGAACTTCTCATGCGGCCCGGTGAACCCGGAAAGGCGCCAGGTGGTGTCGCCGCTGAAGAAATAGCGCCGTCCGTCGTCGAGAGTGATGAACAGACCCACCGCGCCGGGTGTGTGGCCGACCATGGGCACCAGCACCAGACTGCCGTCGCCGAACAGGTCGAGGCTGCGGTCGTAGCTCAGGAAGGGGCCCGAATCGAACTGGAAGGGTACCCATTTCACCGGATGGCGAAACTGGCTGGGGAACACCGCCGGCGGCTGGGCGATATGGGCGTAATTGATCTCGTCATAAGTGGCCCAGACCGGGACTTCAGGGAAGTCTGATAGTGCCGAGGCATGGTCCCAGTGGGCGTGGGACAGGATGATCCGATCGATGGAAATGCCGCTGCCCTGCAATTGCTCGCGTGCCGGTTTCAGGCCTTCGTACCGGAATAGCGGCTTGTCCCACCAGGGCATGTCCTGCTTGAACTGCGCGTCCGCCTGGCTGCCCAGCCCGGTGTCGAACAGCAAGGTGGCGGCGTGGTGCTGGACCAGTACGGCGGTGTGGTTCATCGGGACTTTCCGCGTCCAGTCGCCGCCAGCCACGGTGAAGGCATCCAGCGTGGTGATGCCGGAGGTTCGGATCAGCGAGAAGCGCAGGTCGGCGGCCTGGACGTTAAGGCTGGTGAGGGCGAGCAAAGCGACCAGCAGCAGGGTTGGCAGACGCATCGGAGTTTCCTTTTCGTGGAGCGCAGTAAAGCGCCGCCGCATGGACGGCGGCACGGCCAATCAGGAGAGAGTCAGAAAGCGGGTTGAGCGACGTAGCCGGGCAGGGCGCGCACGCGGGCCAGCCAGTCCTGCACATAGGGATAGCCGGAGGGTTCCAGGCCGCCTTCCGTTGCCAGGGTGACGTAGGGGTAGACGGCGATGTCCGCGATGCTCGGCTTGTCCGTCTGCGCCAGCCAGCGGTGGTCGGCCAGCGTTGCGTCCATCAGCTCCAGCGCATGGCGGCCCTTGGCCTGGGCCACGGCCAGATCGCCTGGGCGCTTGAATAGCTGGATCACCCGCGCCATCGCCAGGCCGTGCTGCACCTCGTTGGACGAGAAGCTCATCCAGTTGGCGATGCGGCCCTGGGTGGTGGCGTCCAGCGGGTACCAGTGCGGTTCGGCATATTGCCGAGCCAGGTAGACGAGGATGGCGTGTGAGTCGCCCAGGCGCAGCTCGCCGTCCTCCAGCGCCGGCACCTGGCCGCGCGGGTTGATCGCCAGGAAGGCCGGACGTTTGTGCGCGCCGCCCATCAGGTCCACCGGTAGCAGCTCGGCTTTTCGGCCGATGAGTCCGAGAAACAGGCGAATCTTGTAGCAGTTGCCGGAAAGTGCGACGTCGTGGAGTTTCATGGCGGGAGTCCTTTGCCGTTGTTGTGGGAAGGCTGTTGTGGGGCCGTGGAATAGATATTAGACAGACAGGTCTGTATAGTTCAAGCGAAATGACCATCCACTAATCGGCATCGGCGCTATCGCCTCGGCAGCGTTCCCGCTCCCCAAGGGCGTCGAGCCTCGCGCATAATGTCCGGTCAGGAGGTAATGCCATGGCATCCAGCAAACGCGAGCTGCTGCTCGCCACCGCCCAGGATCTGTTCTACCGCGAGGGCTATCACGCTACCGGTGTCGACCGCATCCTCGCCGAGTCGGGCGTCGCGAAGATGACGCTGTACAAGCACTTCAAGTCCAAGGACGAGCTGATCATGGCGGCGCTGGAAGAGCGCCACGCCCGCATGGTCGAGCGCATGGAAGTGGCCGAGCGCATTCTCGCGCCCCGCGAGGCGATCCTGGCGGTCTTCGACGGCCTGCAGGAAGTGCTGAACGGTCCGGACTTCTGCGGCTGCGCTTTCATCCATGCCGCCGGCGAGTTCCACGACCGAGAACATCCCATCCACCAGCAGGCCGCCGAGCACAAGGCGTTTCTCGGCCGCTTCTTCGCGGCCCAACTGGCGCGATTAGGTGCGACGGAGCCGGAAGCCCTGGCGCGCCAACTGCAGTACCTGCTCGAAGGCGTGCTGGTGATGGCGCACATGCAAGGCCCGGCGCAGCAAGGTCGCGAGGCCCGCGCCGTGGCTGACACGCTGCTCAAGCACGCCGGAGTCTGAACTCATGTCGTCAACCTCGGACCCGTCCATGCCCCCGGAATGCCAGCTTTTCGGCACCCTCGGTTGCCACCTCTGCGAAGTGGCCGAGGCGGTGCTGATGCCCTTCGTCGAACACGGCTTGCTGGTCGAGCTGGTGGATATTGCCGACCACGCCGAATGGGTTGAACAGTACGGCCTGAGTATTCCCGTGCTGCGCCGCTGCGATACCGGCGCCGAGCTCAACTGGCCTTTCGATACCGAACAGGTCGCCAGCTTCCTCAGCCGCTGATTCGTCTTCGGCTTTCCTGCTCATCTGTTAAACGATGCGAGGCGCTTTGCAATGAAGATAGGATTTCTCGGACTGGGCGGCATGGGTGCCGCCATGGCAGCCAACCTGATCAGGGCCGGCCACCAGGTCACCGTGTGGAACCGCTCGCCGGCTGCGGCCGAGCCGTTGGTGGCGCTGGGCGCCATTGCTGCTGCCAACCCCGCGCAGGCCTTCGATGTCGAGCTGGTGATTTCCATGCTGGCCGACGACAACTCCACCCGCGCCGTGTTGCTGGAAAGCGGCGCTCTGGCTTCGGCCAATGCAGGTTTGGTTCACCTGAGCATGGCCACGCTATCCACAGCCTTCGTCGACGAACTGATCCAGCGGCACCGTGAGCAAGGCGTCGAATTCGTCGCCGCTCCGGTATTCGGACGCACCGATGTCGCCGTCGCCGGCAAGCTGAACATCCTGGTCGCCGGCCCCGAGGCCGCCATCGCCAAGGCGCAGCCGGTACTCGACGTACTGGGGCAGAAGACTTGGCCGCTAGGCCACGACCCGCTACGCGCTGTCGCTGTGAAGATCGCCGGCAACTTCATGATCGCCAGCGCCATCGAGGCGATGGGGGAGAGTGCGGCGCTGGTTAAGACCTACGGCGTAGCCGCGGGCGAGTTCATGGAGATCATGGGCAACACCCTGTTCAACGCGCCGGTCTATCGCAACTACGGCGCACAGATCGCCGAGCAGCGCTTCGATCCGGCTGGCTTCCGTCTGGTGCTGGGGCTCAAGGACGTCGGCCTGGCGCTGTCGGCCGGGCATGAACAGCGGGTTCCGCTGCCGCTCGCCAGCCTCCTGCGCGATAACCTGCTCGAAGCCATCGCCCACGGTGATGGCGAATTGGACTGGAGCGCCCTTTCACAGGTGGCGCTGCGCAAGTCCGGGCAGCTCTGAGCCGCCCATGAAAAAGCCCGTCCTGCTGGACGGGCTTTTTTGTGCCTGCGAGTTCTTCGTTTGAGGAAGAATCGCAGGCAATAAAAAACCCGCCGTTAGGCGGGTTTTCGGGATTTGGTCGGAGCGACTGGATTCGAACCAGCGACCTTCTCGTCCCGAACGAGACGCGCTACCAAGCTGCGCTACGCTCCGTTTGTTGGCGCGCATTCTACCGAAAAACTTTTGATGCACAAGGGGTTAGCGAAAAATTTTTGAAAATTATTTCGCCCCCGTGAAAACGCGAACGCCCCGCAGACCGATCAAGGCCTGTGGGGCGTTTTCACTACCGGGAGAATCAGAGGTCCTTGACAGTCCGTACCTGATCCTTGTTCACACGGGCAGTTTTGCCATCCAGCTGTTCGAACTCATAGAAGCCGGATTCTTCGTCGTACTTGGGTTTGTCGACCGACTGAATCTCGCGTCCATCGTTCAGGGTGATGACGGACGGTGTGGAGCAACCAGCGAGCACGCTAAAGCCCAGGGCGAGCAGGAAGGCGGGAAGCATCCGTTTGTTCATGGGTGAATCTCCTGATGAGCGAACAAAAAAGTACGAAAAGTCTGACCGGGGGCTTTGCAGCATAGTTCCCGGAAAATTTTCGACTCTGTCGCTATCGGACGCGATAGAGCAGCTCCGGTGTGTTCAGGTTGGCCAGGCGGGGGTCGTCGGCCGGGCAATCCACCGCCTCCAGGCCCAGGTTCGAGAACACATGGCGCGGGCTGCGGTCGCCCTGATCCCAGGCTTCTTCTATCGGCGTGCGCAGCGCCACCGGGATGATGCAGAACAGTGGCTCCCACTGAGTGCCGCGGCGCAGCATGTGCACGATGTCCGGCGCTGTGGCGGATGCGCGCAACAGGCGCTCCAGCAAGTCGGCATCCAGGCGTGGCGTGTCGCAGGGCAATACCAGTAGGTGGGTATGGCGCGCAGCGGTCAAGCCTGAACGGATGCCGGCCAGTGGACCGGGGAAGTCCGCACTGTCGTCCTGCACAAGGCGGTCGGCGAAGCCGGCGTAGATGTCCGCGTTGCGGTTGCAGGAAATGATCAGATCGTCGCTGAAGGGCCGGGCGAGGGCGGCGGCGTAGCTCACCAGCGGGCGGCCCTGCCACTCCAGCAGGCCCTTGTCCTGGCCGCCCATGCGCTGGCCGCGTCCTCCGGCGAGGATCAGGACGGAACAGGGAGGCAGCGGGGCTTTGGGCATGTCAGGGTCTCCGGGGCGGGCCTGTGATATAACACCGCGCATTCCAACCTCACAAGCAAGGGCCCTCATCATGAGCCACAAGGCCGAGCAGCCATTCGTCCCGCTGAACATTGCCGTCCTCACCGTCAGCGACACCCGCACCCTGGAAACTGACACCTCCGGCCAACTGTTCGTCGACCGCCTGAAGGCCGCTGGCCACAATTTGGCCGCCCGCGTCCTGCTCAAGGACGACCTCTATCGCATCCGTGCCCAGGTCGCGAGCTGGATCGCCGAAGACGAAGTGCAGGTCGTGCTGGTGACCGGCGGCACCGGCTTCACTGGCCGCGACAGCACCCCGGAGGCCGTGACCTGCCTGCTGGACAAGGTGGTGGACGGTTTCGGCGAGCTGTTCCGGCAGATTTCCGTGGCGGACATCGGTACCTCCACCGTTCAGTCCCGCGCGTTGGCCGGCCTCTCCAACGGCACCCTCGTCTGCTGCCTGCCGGGCTCCACCAACGCCTGCCGCACCGCTTGGGACGGCATCCTCGGTGAGCAGTTGGACGCCAGCCACCGCCCCTGCAACTTCGTGCCGCACCTGAAGAAGGCGGCGCCCTGCGAGAGCCGCGGATGAGCTGCTGCGACAAGCCTGGATTACTGCCGGTCGAGGATGCCCTGGCGCGCCTGCTGAGCCTGGCGGAGCAGTCCCCGATCCTCGATACCGAAACCCTGCCGCTGAGCGAGGCGGACGGCCGCGTGCTCGCCGGGCCGCTGCTCGCCGGGCTGGACCTGCCACCGTGGCCGAACAGCGCCATGGACGGTTACGCGCTGCGCCAAGCCGATTGGCGGGGCGAGCCGCTGGCGATCAGCCAGAAGATTTTCGCCGGACAGGCGGGGGAACCTCTGCTGCCGGGGACCTGCGTGCGCATCTTCACCGGCGCACCGGTGCCTGAGGGCGCCGATTGCGTCGAAATGCAGGAGAACGTCGAGGTGCTGGAAGACGGCCGCGTGCGTTTCCTCGAAGCGCTCAATATAGGTCAGCACGTACGCCCGCAAGGCCAGGAAATCCGCAAGGGCGACTGCGTACTGCCGGCCGGCACACGTCTGGGCCCGATCGAGATCGCGCTGGCCGCATCCCTCGGTCACCCTGAGCTGACTGTGCGCCGCCGTCCGCGCGTGGCGTTGCTGTCCACCGGCGACGAGCTGGTCGAGCCGGGCAAGCCGCTGGCGCTCGGGCAGATCTACAACAGCAACCGCCACCTGCTGCGTATCTGGCTGCAGCGCTTCGGTTGTGAGGTCGTGGACGCGGGAATCCTTCCGGACGACCTGGAGCGCACTCGTGCTGCCCTGTCCTGCCTGTCGCATGTGGACCTGATCCTTTCCACCGGCGGCGTCTCCGTCGGCGAGGCGGACTTCCTTGGCGCGGCCCTGCGTGAAGCGGGCGAGCTGGCACTGTGGAAACTGGCGATCAAGCCGGGCAAGCCGCTGACCGTTGGCCACTACCAGCAGGTGCCGGTGATCGGCCTGCCGGGCAATCCCGCCTCCACCCTGGTGACCTTCGCGCTGTTGGCGCGGCCCTACCTGATGCGTCGCCTCGGCATGCAGAAGGTCGAGCCGTTGCGCCTGCAGGTGCCCGCTGGCTTCAACTGGACCAAGCCGGGCAACCGCCGCGAGTACCTGCGCGCGCGCCTGGAGAATGGCCGTGCGGTGCCTTACGCCAACCAGAGCTCCGGTGTGCTGCGCAGCGCGGCCTGGGCCGAGGGGCTGGCGGAAGTGCGCGAGGGGACGACGCTGGTCGAAGGCGATTGGCTGGCCTTCATTCCGTTCAGCGAACTGCTGGACTGAGCGCCAGGAACGCAATGAAAAACGCCGGTCTCAGACCGGCGTTTTTTTATGCTGCTGGCGATACTCGCCGGGCGTCTGGTCGGTCCAGCCCTTGAAGCTGCGGTGGAACGAGCGCGACTCGGTGAAGCCCAGGTACTGGGCGATGTCCTGGATCGGCAGGTCGCTGTGCACCAAATAGTGCTCGGCCAGTTCCTGGCGCAGTTCGTCGAGGATCAGCTGGTAGCTGGTGCCGGCCTGCTGCAGGTGACGCTGCAAGGTGCGCACGGTCATCTCGAAGCGCTCGGCGACGCGCTCCTTGCGTGGCAGGCCGTCCTTGAGCAGCAGGCGCAGGGCGTTCTTCACTCGTAGGGGGAGCGGCTCGTCGTCGTCCAATTCGGCCATCAGCGCCAGTGCGTGTTCTTCCAGGGTTCGCAGCAGGTTGGCGTCGGCCTGGCGCAGCGGGTAGCTGAGCAATTGCAGGGGCACCAGCAGGGCGCTGAAGGGTTGTTCGAAACGCACCGGGCAGCCGAACAGCGCTTCGTACTCGGCGACGTCGGTGCCTTCGGGCCGCGCGTGCTCGAACCAGACTTCCTGCGGCGAGCCATTGGTGTCGGCGATCCAGCGCGCATAGAGCAGCCAGGACGCCAGTACGTTCTCCACCATGTGCCGGCGGATCTGCGCGGCCTCGTGGCGGCAGTTCCAGATCAGCTTGATGTGGCCTTCGCCCGGCTCCAGGCGGCTGACGCCCATGTCGCCGACCAGTTTCTCGTAGGGAATGATGCGGCCCATGGCTTCGCCCAGGTTGGCGCAGTTCATGGTGATGTAGCCCAGCACGCTCCACGAGCCCGGCTGCACGAAGCGTGCGGAGTGCAGGCCGAACAGCGCATCGCCTGAGTGCGCGCACAGGTGTTGCAGCAAGCGCTCGTGGGCCTCGCTGGGCAGGCGCTGGCTGTTGTCGCTCAGTTGCGAGCGCTCCAGTCCCGCAGCCTGAAGGGCAACGTCCAGGTCCATGCCGAGGGACTCGGCGTGGCGCAGGTATTTCAGCAGTGCGGGGACGGATGTATAGCCGAGGGAATGCATGGCGTGAGTTCTTGTTTTTCGGTGTCTCGATCGGCAACTGCGCCTGTCTTGATCCGACAGTGACAGGGCAGGGCGGCTGGCTAGTATAGGCAGCCATCAAGCGGCACCGAAATAGCAATCGAAATTGCAGACAGAGACCTGGATAAAAGGAGCGGGCATGCGACGCTGGAACGGCTGGGGTGAAGAAACGACGGTGGTGGAATTGCCCGATAACGGGCGTGCATTTCTCGCCGAACTGGTTGGCCCCGGCCTGACGCTGCCGGACGCGACGCTGGAACAGGTGTTGGCCAGGGTGCCGGCTTCGCGCCTGCCTGAGCACCCACTGGTGGTGCGCGAAGCCCGCGACCGTCTGCTGCACGCCCGCGGCCAAAGCCTGCCGGATTGGCTGGCGATGCGCGAAGGCGACTTCGGCGTGTTCCCCGATGGCGTGGCCTACCCGCAGACCGCCGAGCAGATCCGCGAGCTGCTGAAATTCGCCGAGCTCTGGGACTGCCTGGTGATCCCTTACGGCGGCGGCACCTCGGTGGCGGGCCACATCAACCCGCCGTCGTCCGACAAGGCGGTGCTCACCGTTTCCCTTGAGCACATGAACCGCCTGCTGGAACTGGACGAGCAAAGCCTGATCGCCACCTTCGGCCCCGGCGCCAACGGTCCGCAGGTGGAAAGCCAGCTGCGCGCCCGTGGCTACACCCTGGGCCACTTCCCGCAGTCCTGGGAGCTTTCCACCCTCGGCGGCTGGGTCGCCAGCCGCTCCAGCGGCCAGCAGTCGCTGCGCTACGGGCGCATCGAACAACTGTTCGCCGGTGGCACCCTGGAAACCTTCGCCGGCAGCCTGGATATTCCGACCTTCCCGGCATCTTCCGCCGGCCCCGACCTGCGCGAAGTGGTTATGGGCTCCGAAGGCCGCTTCGGCATTCTTTCCTCGGTGAAGGTGCGGGTGACGCGTATCGCTGAGGACGAACGCTTCTACGCAGTGTTCCTGCCGTCCTGGGAGCAGGCACTGGAAGGCATCCGCACCCTGACCCAGGCGCGTGTACCGCTGTCCATGCTGCGCCTGTCCAATGCCGTGGAAACCACCACCCAGCTCGCGCTGGCCGGTCATCCGGGGCAGATCGCCTGGCTGGAGCGCTACCTGAAGCTGCGCGGAGCGGCCGAGGGCAAGTGCATGCTGACCTTCGGCGTCACCGGCGACCGCGCCCAGAACGCGACTTCGCTGCGTGCCGCGCGGCGAATTCTCAAGGCCTTCGGCGGCGTGTTCACCGGCACCCTGTTGGGCAGGAAGTGGGCACAGAACCGCTTCCGCTTCCCCTACCTGCGCGAGGCGCTGTGGGAGAACGGCTACGCGGTCGACACACTGGAAACCGCCACCGACTGGTCCAACGTCGATAACCTGCTGAGCCGCATCGAAGCCAGCCTGCGCGAGGGCTTGGCCGCGGAGGGCGAACGCGTGCACGTGTTCACTCACCTGTCGCACGTTTACGGCGAGGGCTCGAGCATCTACACCACCTACGTGTTCCGCCCGGCGGCCAGCTACGCGGAAACCCACGAGCGCTGGCGCAAGCTCAAGCACGCCGCCAGCCAGACCATCGCCAACAATCGCGGCACCATCAGCCACCAGCACGGCGTGGGCAAGGACCACGCTCTCTATCTGCCGGTGGAGAAGGGCCCGCTGGGCATGGCCGCGATCAAGGCGCTGGCCGGGCATTTCGACCCGTCCGGCCGGTTGAACCCCGGCACCCTGCTGCAGGACTGAGCCCATGGGCTGGAATGCGACGTGGCGCGCCAAGGCGCTGCCGGAGCTGGCGGAGCGCGACTGGGACCTGATCGTGGTCGGCGGAGGCATCACCGGTGCCGGCATCCTCCGTGAAGCCGCACGGCGCGGCTGGCGTTGCCTGCTGGTCGAGCAGCGCGACTTCGCCTGGGGCACCTCCAGTCGCTCGTCGAAGATGGTCCATGGCGGCCTGCGTTACATCGCCAAGGGCCAGTTCGGCCTGACCCGCGACTCGGTGCGCGAGCGCCAGCGCCTGCTGGGCGAGGCGCCAGGGCTGGTCGATCCGCTGAGTTTCATCATGCCGCACTACCAGGGCGGCTTCCCCGGCCCGCGGGTGTTCGGCACGCTGCTGTCGCTGTACGACGCGCTGGCGGGGCGTCGCAACCACCTGTTCCATCGCTTGGAGGAGCTGCGCTACCTGGCGCCGGGCTTAAGGGAAGATCGCCTGCTCGGCGGCACGCGCTTCCAGGACGCAGTCACCGACGACGCACGCCTGGTGATGCGCGTGCTCGGTGAGGCGCGCGCCGAGGGCGGCGAAGCGTTGAACGGATTGAAGGTGATCGAACTGGATCGCCGCGCCGGCCGTGTCCAGGGGCTGGTGGCCGAGGACAGCGAAAGCGGCGAGCGCTTCACCTTTCGCGCGCGTGCCGTGGCGCTGGCCACCGGCGCCTGGGCCGATGCCTTGCGGCAGAAACACAGTAGCGAGCACATCCGCCCGCTGCGCGGCAGCCACCTGTTGCTGCCGGCCTGGCGCCTGCCGGTCGCCCACGCCTTCAGCTTCATGCACGGGCAGGACAAGCGCCCGGTGTTCGTCTTTCCCTGGGAAGGCGCGACCGTGGTCGGCACCACCGATCTCGATCACCGCGACACGCTGGACGACGACGCCGCCATCAGCCGCGAGGAAGTGGATTACCTGCTGGCCGCCTGTGCGCAGCAATTCCCGTCTGCCCAGATCAGCGCGGC
The DNA here is from genome assembly GCF_044746165.1 of Pseudomonas sp. NPDC086581. NCBI lineage: Bacteria > Pseudomonadati > Pseudomonadota > Gammaproteobacteria > Pseudomonadales > Pseudomonadaceae > Pseudomonas > Pseudomonas sp. NPDC086581. The sequence goes on from NZ_JBIVBR010000016.1 coordinate 48,604, forward strand.
GGATGTGCGCTCCACCTGGGCCGGCGTGCGCCCGGTGGTCAGCGATGGCGCGCCATCGCTCAAGCCCTCGGACGAAAAGCGCGAACACGCGCTGTGGGTCGAGCCCGGCTGCGTGACCCTGGCCGGCGGCAAGCTCACCACCTTCCGCCTGCTGGCGCTGGAGGTGCTCGCCGCCTGCGCACCGATGCTGGAGCGCTCGCTGGAGGCGGCAGGAGAACAGGTCTTCGAGCCTGTCGACGCAGTGGATCTACCCGGGCTGACCCCGCCGCAGCAGACCCGTCTGCGCGGTCGTCATGGTCGCGCATTGCCGGAGCTGGCGCGGGTACTGAAAACCGTGGGCAGCGAGTGCATCGGCCATACCGATTCACTCTGGGCCGAACTGGCCTGGGCGGCGGAAGGCGAGTTGGTGCTGCACCTGGACGACCTGCTGCTGCGCCGTACCCGGGTCGGCCTGCTGCTGGCCGACGGCGGCGCCCACGAACTGCCGAGAATTCGCGCGCTGTGCCAGCCACGCCTGGGCTGGGACGACCCGCGCTGGAAACGTGAAGAACAGGACTATCTGGCGCTGTGGCGTCGCTGCTACAGCCTTCCAAACTGACCGAAGCCCCACTGACCAAGAGCCCCATGGATAACAACAACTACCTGCTGGCCATCGACAACGGCACCCAGAGCGTGCGCGCGCTGCTCTTCGATCTCCAGGGCAACCTGGTGGGCAAGGGTAAGGTCGAGCTGGAAGCCTATTTCTCCTCGCAGCCCGGCTGGGCCGAGCAGCACCCGGACTATTATTGGGAACAGTTGGGCGAGGCCTGCAAACGTCTATGGGCCAGCGTCGATATTGACCGCAGCCGTATCCGTGGCGTCTCGCTGACGACCCAGCGCGGTACAGTGATTCACGTCGACCAGGCAGGCCAGGCCCTGCGCCCGGCGATCATCTGGCTCGACCAGCGCCGCGCCGAACTGGAGGGCTCGATCAAGGGCCCCTGGGGCTGGCTGTTCAAGCTGGTGGGCGCGCAGGGTGCGGTGGATTATTTCCGCACCCAGGCCGAAGTGAACTGGGTTGCCCAGCAGCAGCCGGACATCCACCAACGCACGCACAAGGTGCTGCTGCTCTCCGGCTTCCTCACTCAGCGCCTGTGCGGACGCTACGTGGACTCGATCGCCGGCAGCGTTGCCTACCTGCCGTTCGACTACAAGAAGCTGCAATGGGCCGCGCCGCGCGACTGGAAATGGCAGGTGCTGGATGTGCGCCGCGAGCAGTTGCCAGAGCTGTTCAAGCCCGGCGAGAAGCTGGGCGAGATCACCGCCGAGGCCAGCCGCCTGACCGGGATTCCCGAAGGCCTGCCGCTGATCGCCGCCGGCGCCGACAAGGCCTGCGAAGTGCTCGGCGCGGGCGCCATCGACCCGACCGTGGCGTGCCTGTCCTACGGCACCACTGCGACCATCAACACCACCCGCTCGCGCTACCTGGAGACTATTCCGCTGATCCCGCCGTACCCGGCGGCGATTCCCGATCACTTCAACACCGAGGTGATGATCTACCGCGGTTTCTGGATGGTCAGCTGGTTCAAGCGCGAGTTTGGCCTGCGCGAGATGCAGCGTGCGCAGGAACTGGGCGTCGAGCCGGAGAAGCTGTTCGACGAACTGGTCAACAGCGTGCCCGCCGGCTCCATGGGCCTGATGCTGCAACCCTACTGGACGCCGGGCATCCGCGAACCAGGGCTGGAGGCCAAGGGCTCAATCATCGGTTTCGGCGACGTGCACACCCGAGCGCATATCTACCGCGCCATCCTCGAAGGGCTCGCGTATGCGCTGCGCCAGGGCAAGGAGCGTATCGAGAAGCGCTCCGGCACCCGCATCCAGCGCCTGCGCGTGGCTGGCGGCGGTTCGCAGAGTGACGCAGCGATGCAGCTCACCGCCGACATCTTCGGCCTGCCGGCGGAGCGCCCGCACGTCTACGAAGCTTCCGGCCTGGGCGCGGCCATCGATTGCGCGGTGGGGCTGGGGCTCTATCCGGACTTCACCAGCGCCATCGCCGCCATGACCCGCGTCGGTGACGTCTTCCACCCGCACCCTGAGGCGCAGCGCACCTACGAGCGGCTTTACAGCGAGGTCTACCAGCGCATGTACAAGCAGCTCAAGCCGCTGTACCAGAGCATCCGGGAGATCACCGGCTACCCCGCCTGAGTCGCAAATCAAGTGGGAGGAATTCCCCTCGCGCTAGTCTGAGTCCATATCCAATGGACTCACCGGGAGGAAAACCGCCATGACGCAACCCAAGGCCCTGCTGATCCTGCATGGCAAGCAAGCCGCCAACGACGAGGTGCGCGCCGCAGTGCTGGCCACGCGCGAGGCGGGTCGGGCGCTGGATGTCAGGGTGACCTGGGAGGGCGGCGACGCCCGGCGGCTGGTGGAAGAGGCGCTGGCGGCGGGCTACACGACGCTGATCGCCGGCGGCGGCGATGGCACCGTGCGCGATGTTGCCGAGGCGCTGGCCCAGGCCGGCGGCAAGGCCAGCCTGGCGATCCTGCCACTGGGTACCGCCAATGACTTCGCCCGCGCCGCCGGCGTGCCGCTGGAACCGGCCGCCGCCCTGGCGCTGCTGGACGTGCCGCCGCGCCCCATCGACCTGGGCGAAGTGGACGGACAGATGTTCCTCAACATGGCCACCGGCGGCTTCGGTTCGAAGGTCACCGCCAACACCCCGGAAGACCTGAAGAAGCTGCTCGGCGGCGCGGCCTACCTGCTCACCGGGCTGACGCGCTTCTCAGAAGTGCATGCGGCGCAGGGGCGATTCACCGGGCCGGACTTCAGCTGGGAAGGCGAGTTCCTTGCTCTGGGCATCGGCAACGGCCGGCAGGCCGGTGGCGGACATATGCTCTGCCCACAGGCGACGGCGGACGATGGATTGCTGGATGTGAGCATCCTGCCGACGCCGCAGGACATGGTCGGCACTCTCGGCGCACTGCTCGGCGGTGGCTTCGGCACCCAGGACGTATTCGTCCGCGCACGCCTGCCCTGGGTCGAGGTGGAGGCCCGCGAGGGACTGGACGTCAACCTTGACGGGGAGCCACTGGAGGGCCGCAAGCTGCGCTTCGAGGTGCGCCCGGCGGCGCTCTCGATGCACCTGCCGGCGGATTCGCCGCTGCTCTCGGCCACTGGGCGGCTCGGCACGCCGAAGGGCTGATCGCGCTGGCCCCGATGAAGTGAGTCGGGCATGATGGCGCACGGCCATTATCCAGTTTGCCTGGATGCGGCCGATAGCGTTCACGCACGACTCATTCCGAATCTGGAGCAGGCATGGCCGGTATTCTCGACACTGTCGATCAACGCACCCAACTGGTAGGCGAGAACCGCCTGGAAATCCTGGTCTTCCGCCTGGCCGGGCGGCAGCAGTTCGCGATCAACGTGTTCAAGGTGCAGGAGGTGCTGCAGCTGCCGCGCCTGACCCTGATCCCGCAGCGCCACCCGATGATCTGCGGGGTGATCAACCTGCGCGGCCAGACCCTGCCGGTGATCGACCTGTCGCGCGCCATCGGCATGCGCGCACTGACCCCGGATGCCAGCAGCACCATCATCGTCACCGAGTACAACCGCTCGGTGCAGGCCTTCCTGGTGGGCGGGGTGGAACGCATCCTCAACCTTAACTGGGAGTCGATCCAGCCGCCGCCCGGTGGCGCCGGCCGCCAGCATTACCTGACGGCGATCACCAAGGTGGAAGACCGCCTGGTGGAGATCATCGACGTCGAAAAGGTGCTGGCCGAGATCGTGCCGATGAACACTCGCGTCTCCAGCGACCGCCTGGACGACAAGCTGCTCAGCCAGACCCGCGGTCGCGAAGTGCTGGTGGTGGATGACTCCAGTGTCGCTATTTCCCAACTGCGCGACACACTTGGCCAACTCGGCTTGCGCCTGCACGTGGCCACTGACGGTCTGCGCGCGCTGCAACAGCTCAAGCGCTGGGCCGACGAAGGCCACGACATGGAAGACAAGCTGCTGATGGTCTTCACCGACGCCGAGATGCCGGAAATGGACGGCTATCGGCTGACCACCGAGATCCGCAACGACCCGCGCCTGCGTGACCTCTACGTGGTGCTGCACACCTCGCTGTCGGGCAGCTTCAACGACGCCATGGTGAAGAAGGTGGGCTGCGACGATTTCCTCTCCAAGTTCCAGCCGGACCAACTGGTGGAAGTGGTGCGTCGGCGATTGCAGAAAATCCCGGCCTGATTCAACCCGGCTCTTCGTAGGAGCGAGCTTGCTCGCGAACGAACTTCGCCGGACTTACAGGAATCAAGCGGTTCGCGAGCAAGCTCGCTCCTACAGGGAAAAGCCGGTCCCGCTCTTGTAGGAGCAAGTGTCTTCTTCTGAAAGTTCGTGCCTGCATTCCCTCTCCCCAGCCCTCTCCCTGAAGGGATAGGGCTGGGGAAAGGGGCTCCCAGCGCAGAGGTTTCCAGATTGGAGCGGAGCATCTTCGCGAGATCCCTTCTTCCTGCTCCGTCAGCGTCAGGCGTATCTGCAGGGGCGGCCCATGCCCGCGACCGAAATGCCCATTGCTCGACGCCCGTCCCACGCCGTATAAGGTCGCTTTCGCCTGCATGAAAGGAAGCTTCCCATGTACAGCCTGAGCGCGCTCTACCGCTACCCGGTCAAATCCACGGCCTACGAGCCCCTGGAATCGGTCCGCCTGGACGCATTGGGCCTGGAAGGGGATCGACGCTGGTTGGTGGTGGAAGCGTCCAATGGCCGCTTCCTGACCCAGCGCCTGCTGCCGCAGATGGGTCGCATCGAGGCGCGCTGGCAGGATGGCTTCGCCGCCTTGCGCCTTCGCGCGCCGGGTATGGATGACCTGCTGGTGAATGTGCCCGGCCGCGACGACAACCTGCGCGGCGTGCTGATCTGGCGCGACATGCTGCAAGTGCCGGACGCCGGCGATGAGGCCGCGCAGTGGCTGAGCAGCTTCCTCGGCCGCGACGTGCGTCTGGTGCAGATGCCCGAGCAGCGCGCGCGCCAGGTGGATACCGCCTACGCCGAACCCGGTGAGCAGGTGCATTTTGCGGATGGCTTCCCGCTGCTGCTGATCGGCCAGGGTTCGCTGGATGATCTGTCGGCCAAGGTCGGTCGCCCGCTGGAGATGCTGCGCTTCCGCCCGAACCTGGTGGTCACCGGCGCCGAACCCTTCGCCGAAGACGGCTGGAAGCGCATCCGCATCGGCGAGGTCAGCTTCAAGGTGGCCAAGCCCTGCTCGCGCTGCATCCTCACTACCATCGACCCGCACACCGGCGAGCGCGATGCCGCCCGTGAGCCGCTGGCGACCCTGCTGAGCTATCGCAACGTCAATGGCGAAGCCCTGTTCGGCCAGAACCTGATTGCCCTGAACGGCGGAGTGCTGCGCGTGGGCATGGACGTGGAAGTCCTGGAGTAGGTGGGGGATTCCCAGTAGGAGCGAGCTCGCGAACCCGCTTGAGGCCAATGCGTCAGGCGAGGAGCGTTCGCGAGCAATAACGATGGCGTCCCCCTCGCTCCTACAGGAAGCTCTAGGGCGTTACAGCTTGCCGTCGACGCAACCGGTGCTCTGGCACTCGCGCTCACGCTCGCGCAGCACGGCCAGGCGTTCGTTGGTCTTGTCCACCGCGCATTGCAGGTTGACGAAGTAGCCGCCGTCGCGCTCGTAGCTGCACTGGGCGTCGCGGTCCTTGATCCAGGCAATCTGGCTCTTCTTCAGCGCAGCCTTCTGGCCGTCATTGAGCATCTTGCGCAGGGTGCCGAATTCATTGTTCAGCTCGCGGTCCACCTGGGCGTATTCGGTGCTCAGGCAGTACACGCTGTCGAAGGCGTTGCGCGGCTTCTCGCAGGCGGCGAGGGCATGGCCTGTGCTGAGCAGGCCGGCGGCCAGGACGGTGACGGAAAGCAGGGTCTTGCGCATGGGAACTTCCTTTTCCTTGAGGGGATGAAGACCGCCCGGCGGGTGCCGGGCGGGTGAGTGGATCAGAGTTCGTCGAAGAAGCGTTCGTGCCAGTCGACGATGGGCTGCGGGGCGTTGAGCTTCTGCCCGTAGATCACCGCGTAGGACAGCACGTTCTGCACGTAGGAGCGCGTCTCGTCGAACGGAATGGTCTCGACCCAGACGTCGAAGGCCAGGTGACGCGCATCCTTCAGCCACTGGCGCACACGGCCGGGGCCGGCGTTGTAGGCGGCGGTGGCGAGCACACGGTTGCCGTTGAACTGGCCATGCACCTGGCTCAGGTAGGCGGCGCCGAGCTGGATGTTCACGTCCGGCACGATGAGTTGCTGCGGCGAGGCCAGCGGGATACCGAACTTGCGCGAAGTTTCCTTGGCGGTGGCCGGCATCAGTTGCATCAAGCCGGTGGCGCCGACGCCGGAGCGCGCATCGGACATGAAGGCGCTTTCCTGGCGGGTGATGGCGAACACCCAGCTGGAGTGCAGGCCGCGATTGCGCGCCTCGCGCACCAGGGTGTTGCGGTAGGCCATGGGGAAGCGGATATCGAGATCGTCCCAGTATTTGGCTTGGCTGATCGCGCGGATGGCCGGGAAGTACCACTGCATGTCGTAGGCGATCTTCGCCTGGGCCAACAGCTCGTCGTGGCTCAGGTGGCGGGCAGCGTGATACCACTCGCGTCGGGCGTTGATGATCTCGCCGCGGGCATAGAACTCCAGGGCGCGGCGGGTGCTCGGCGCGTTGCGCACGCGCTGCATCGTGCCGGCATCGGGCGAAACAGGTCGATTGTTGAGCTGGTAGGGCGCGTTGATCCGGTCGGCGGCGAGGAAGCCGTAGAAGTCACGCTCGCCGGCCACCGGCTGGTACAGGCTGATGGCCTGCTTGTTCTGCGGCTGCGCCAGTTGCAGCGAGCGTGCCTGCCAGTATTTCCAGCGGTTGGTCTCGGCCAGCGACGGCGGCAGGGCGCGGGTCAGTTCGTAGGCTTCTTCCCAGCGTCCCAGGCGCAGCAGCAGGCGCAGGCGCCATTCGGTGACGGTGTCGTCGCGCAGTTGCGGGTCGTACTTGACCATCATCGGCAGCGCGCGCGGATCATAGCGGCGCGCCAGACTCAGGCCGATCTCGCGGGCGATGGAGACTTTCTCGTCGGTGGAGAAGGGCAGCACCGAGCTGTAGTAGTCGAGCAGGCTGATGGCCTTTTCCGGATCCTGCTTGGCGAGGCGGCGCAGGCCCAGGCCGACGACGTCGGCGGTGGCGTGGTCACGGGCGCCGAAACGGGTGGTCTGGCTCAGCTGCGCAGGGTTCTGCGCCACGTTGACCATAAGCGCGCCCTGGCTGCCGAGGGTCGGCAGGCGCTTGGAGAGCACGCTGGCGAGGCTGTAGTTGCCTTTCTCGGCGGCCAGTTTCAGGCGCTTCCAGACCTTCTCCTCGGTGAGCTGGCCGTCGGCCTGCCACAGGGCGAAGGTCGTGTCGCAGGCATCGGGCTGCGGCTTGCCGACCAGCCAGAGCTTCTCGGCGGTGGCGTAGCCGTCGGCCTTGTTGCCGTGGCCCAACTGGTACTGGCCGTAGAGGCAGTCCAGCTCGGTGAAGTTCATCTTCGGGTCGTAATAACGGACGAAGGTGTTCCAGTCGCCGCGATCGGCCAGCTGGCGCATCCAGCGCAGCTTCAGCCAGTTGATCTGCGGCAGGTCCCCGTGCTGCTCGATGAAGCGCTCGATCTCGGCGTTGCTGGCGCTTTTCAGGCGGTTGGTCAGCTCGTCGTAGGCCAGGTACGGTTGCAGCGGATAATCGGCCAGTGCCGATTGGTAGCTGAAGTACGGGCCGCTGTCGCCGCGTGCCAGGGCCTTCTGCGCCTCGTCGTACATCTGGCGCTGCTGGGGCAGGGACGCTGCGTTGGCTGTCGAAGCGGACAGGCTGAGGATCAGGCAGGAAAACAGTGAGAAAAGGCGACCGCGCATGGCTCTTCCGGGAAGATGATCGGTGGGCGCTGGATGGCGCGCGCCCGCTGCCGGGTAGCTTAGCCTGTTGCGCGCGGGGGGTGAAAGCGCCACCAGGGCTGCCTGGCTCAAAGGCGGACGAATGTCTCGCCCCGGCACTTTGTCCGCACCCCTCTGACTTTTCCGCGCTTTCCCTTAAACTGCGCGCCCTGTTTTACGGAAGATGCCCTCATGACCCTGCTCAAGTTAACCGACGTGTCCCTCGCCTTCGGCACCACTCCGCTGCTGGATAAGGTGTCCTGGCAGATCGCTCGCGGTGAGCGGGTCTGCATCATCGGCCGCAACGGCACCGGCAAGTCGAGCATGCTCAAGCTGGTCAAGGGCGAGCAGAAGCCCGATGACGGCGACATCTGGCGCGCCCCGTCGCTGAAGATCGGTGAGCTGCCGCAGGAACTGCCGCGCGCCGACGATCGCACCGTCTACGACGTGGTCGCCGAAGGCCTGGCCGAAGTCGGCGAACTGCTGGCGCGCTACCACCATCTGAGCATGCACATCGAGAGCGAAGAAGACCTGAACAAGCTGGCGCACGTCCAGCAGGACCTCGAAGCCCGTGACGGCTGGCGCCTGGGGCAACTGGTGGACACCACCCTGAGCCGCCTGCAGCTGCCGGCCGACAAGACCCTCGCCGAGCTCTCCGGTGGCTGGCGCCGCCGCGTGCTGCTGGCCCAGGCGCTGGTGGCCGAGCCCGACCTGCTGCTGCTGGACGAGCCGACCAACCACCTGGACATCGGCGCCATCGCCTGGCTGGAAAACGCCCTGGCGGACTTCCCCGGCGCCGTGCTGTTCATCACCCACGACCGCTCCTTCCTGCAGGCCGTGGCGACCCGCATCCTCGAGCTGGACCGCGGCCACCTAATCGACTGGAATGGCGGCTACGCCAGCTTCCTCGTCCATAAAGAGCAGGAACTGGCGGCGGAAGAGGCAGCCAACGCGCTGTTCGACAAGCGCCTGGCCCAGGAAGAAGTCTGGATTCGCCAGGGCATCAAGGCCCGCCGCACCCGTAACGAAGGCCGCGTGCGCGCGCTGAAGGCGATGCGCAACGAACGCGCCGAACGCCGCGAGCGCCAGGGCAAGGCCAGCTTCCAGATGGAGACGGCCGAGAAGTCCGGCAAGCAGGTAATCGTCGTCGAGAAGGCCGGCTTCGCCCATCCGGGCGGCCCGGCGCTGATCCGTGATTTTTCCCTGGTGCTGCAGCGCGGCGACCGTATCGGCCTGCTCGGCGCCAACGGCACCGGCAAGACCACGCTGCTCAAGCTGCTGCTGGGCGACCTGCAGCCGACTTCGGGCAGCGTCAAGGAAGGCACCCGACTGGAAGTGGCTTATTTCGACCAGCTGCGTCACCAGCTGGAGCCGGAAAAGACCGTCATCGACAATATTTCCGAAGGTCGCGAATTCATCACGATCAACGGGCAGAATCGCCATGTCCTCAGCTACCTGGGCGACTTCCTGTTCTCCCCGCAGCGCGCCCGGACCCCGGTGAAAGCGCTCTCCGGTGGCGAGCGGGCACGCCTGTTGCTGGCGAAGTTGTTCAGCAAGCCAGCCAACCTGCTGGTGCTGGACGAACCGACCAACGACCTGGACGTGGAAACCCTGGAACTGTTGGAAGAAGTGCTGCTGACCTTCGATGGCACCGTACTGATGGTCAGCCACGACCGGGCCTTCCTCGACAACGTGGTGACCAGCACCCTGGTGTTCGAAGGCGAAGGGCGCGTGCGCGAATTCGTCGGTGGCTACCAGGACTGGCTGCGCCAGGGCGGCTCGCCCAAGTTGCTCGGCGTGGGTGAGGAGAAGGGCGATAAGCCCGCTGCCGCACCTGTCGCTGAAGTGCCTGTGGCGGCACCGGCTGCGGTGGAAGCGGCGGCGCCGAAGAAGAAGCTGAGCTACAAGCTGCAGCGTGAGCTGGAAGCCATTCCCGGGCTGATCGAGGCCCTGGAGACGGAAATGGCCACGCTGCAGGCAGAGACAGCGTCGCCGACGTTCTACCAGCGTCCGCCGAGCGAGGCGCAGGCGGTGCTGGATCGCCTGGGGGCGCTGCAAGGGGAGCTGGACCAATTGATCGAACGCTGGGCCGAACTGGAGGAGTGATCCGTTCGGTCCGGTGATGTGCCCGTGCGTATCGCTGATCTAAGACTGTTAGGGATGGCCGAATGGCAATCGAGTACCGCATCACCCTGGATGATGAGCACGAGTTCAGTTACCGCATCGAGCTGGAGCGCCAGTACGACGCCGAGATAGCCGCCCAGACGCCACGCTGGACGCGCCTGGAGAACAACCGTTGCAGCAACTGCCCGCTGAATCCGGCGCAGTACAGCCACTGCCCGGCGGCGGTGGACCTGCACCGGGTGATCGAGGATTTCCGTGGTTTGCCGGCCTTCAAGAAGGTCTCGGTGCAGGTACGCACGCCGGAGCGCGAGTACATCAAGCACGCGGGGCTGGAAGAGGGCCTGCGGGCGCTGCTCGGGGTGATCATGGCGACCAGCGCCTGCCCCTTGTTGGGCAAGCTCAAGCCGATGGCGCAGCAGCACCTGCCGTTCGCCAGCAACCAGGAGTTCATCCTGCGCGCGGTGTCGCTGTACCTGATGCGCCAGTACTTCAACTTCCGTGAAGGGCGGCATGCGGATTGGGAGCTGAAGGGGCTGGTGAAGCAGTTCCAGCAGTTGCAGCTGGTGAACCAGGCGTTCTGGCAGCGAATTCACGAGACCTGCGACGGCGACTCGAACCTGAAGGCTTTCCTCAGCTTCTTCTCCATGGCGTCGAGCATGAGCTACTCGCTGGAGGCGCAGTTACAGAAGGTGCGGCCGCTGCTGATGAGCGGCGACATGCTCGGGGCCTGAAACGAAGCGGGCCCCGCAGGGCCCGCTCTCTACCCGGCTTGACTCAGCTGGTTTTCTGCAGGCGCACGGCGAGGACATCGCAGGGCGCACCGTGCAGCACGTCGTTGGCGGTGGAGCCCAGCAGCAGGGCGAGGCCGTGGCGGCCGTGGCTGCCGACGACGATCAGGTCGCAGTCCTGTTCATCGGCGAGGCGGTGGATTTCCTGGCGCGGCTGGCCGTAGACCAGATGGCACTGGGAGCTGGTGATCTCGGCGTAGGTAAGGGTGAACTGGTGCAGGCGTTCCTTGGCCTGGTCGAACTGCTGCTGTTGCAGCATCGACAGGTCCATCGGCACGTCGCCACCGAAGGCCATGGCCATGGGCTCGACCACATGCACCGCCGAGAGCCGAGCATCGTTGGCCTTGGCCAGCGCGACCGCCCGCTTCATCACCGGATCGCATTCTTCGGTTAGGTCGACGGCGACCAGAATGTGTTGGTAGGGCATGAGCGTCTCCTCCGGGGGACTCGTTATTAATCAGTATGGCCCCAATGGCCGTGCTTGACCTGTTTGACCGGTATAACCCATATGACCACCTGGATGGTAATTCTTCTCATCGCTCTGGTGCTCAGCCCGCTGACCTGGCTGATCCCGTCGCGCGGCCAGCGCGGGCAGATGGACCTGCGCCTGCAGGCGCGACGCCTGGGCCTGGCCATGCAGATGGCGCAGCAGGAGTGGCCGCACTGGCTGGAACGGCAACCGCCGCGCCAGTGCGCGCAATACCACCGCGCCCGTGGGAAGAACCGCGATGTTTGGTGCTACTGGCAGAGCGAGCCGGGCGTCTGGCTGGACCGCTGGCGCGAGGCGAGCGCCCCTGCCGAGCTTGCCCAGGCGCTGGCCAGCCTGCCCAGGGACGTCTACATGGTCGAGGCGACGCCCCAGTTCCTCGCGCTGTACTGGGGCGAGCGGGGCGACAGCAGCGACCTTGAGCGGGTCGCCACTTTCCTTAAACAGCATGCCTGAGGCGATCAGCTCTGCTGCGCGGCATAGAGGCCGGAGACCTTCTCCAGGTCTTCGATAATGCGGTCGGAGTACTTGTTGATCAGGAAGGGCACGCTGTTCTGGTTGTAGTTCTGCAGCGATTTCTCAATGTAGCGCCACTTGATCGCCACGCCGCGTAGTTCCTGGCCGATCTCCGGCGTGGTCTGCGGCGCCTGCTGTAGCTTCACCAGGTTGATCGCGAAGCGGTTGGCCAGGTCATCCAGCGGGCGCTCCTCCCCGCCGCCGAAGAAGCTGGCGCCCACCGAGGCGTTGCGCGAGGCGTAATCCACCGCGATGTCCTGCATCAGTAGGCTCTGCTCGCGGGTCTGCTGGGTCAGTGGCGGGACCTTGCTGCCGCTTTCTTCCTGGATCTTGGCGTAGAGCTGCTCGGCTGTGTCCAGCAGCTTGCGGTTCTGCGCAGCGAGGTCGGCCACTGGTTGCAGGTCGGTGTAGCCGCTCTTGTCCAGCGCGCCTGTGAGCGAGTGCAGTTGGGTCGCGTAGGCCTTCCATTCGTCCTGCAGTTCGGTCTTGAGCTTCTTCGATTCGTTGCCGGGCATTTCCCCGAGCTTGCCCAGGGCGTCGGTGGCGCTCTGCGACGAGGCTTCGACTAACTTGGCGTACTTCTGGTCGCCTTCCATTGCATTGAACATGAAGAAATCGCCAAGACTGCGCTGGGCGGCGAGGCGTGTCTGGTGGACATTGAGGAGGTCGCTGGCGGCGTCGGCGGCAGCGATGAGGGGCAGGGCGGTGAGCGCGAGCGCAGACAGCAGACGCACTAGCGGACGGCTGGGCATCGTTCCAACTCCTTGGAGCCATGGGCTTCTTGTTGTTTTGTATTCCACAGGTTCCAGGCGTCTGCCGGCGTTGGCAGGAGGCAGATCGCCATTGCGCCCGACTCTAACGCGGGCCATGGGGTTTGAACAGTGGCTGTCGGGACGTCGGTGCCAGGTGGCAATTGTCACGATAGGTGTAGTGAATAGGTCGTCAGGGCTGCGCTGAATGCTCCGGCCCAGACGCCCCGGCCGCTTTGCGACTGTTACGTCTCGCCGATTGACAAGCCCCGGCTTTTCCTAGAAGGTGGGCGCACCCAAATCAAACGGGCGTATGAATCGAGCGTTTGCCATGTGCGATGACTCGATCAGAGCGCCCCGGCTATCGCGTCGGCGGGTGTGCCGCAAGCTTTGGGACTAACCTCGGCACAGCCGAACGGTCCCGATACACGGTGTCCGACGTGTGATTTCAAGCTTCCCTAGCGTGGAGATCAGTTGATGATTTACCAAGGTAAAGCCATCACGGTTAAGGCTCTTGAGAGCGGCATCGTCGAACTGAATTTCGACCTCAAGGGCGAGTCCGTCAACAAGTTCAACCGACTCACCCTGAATGAACTGCGCCAAGCAGTCGATACCATCAAGGCCGATGCGTCCGTCAAGGGCGTGATCGTGACCAGCGGCAAGGGCGTGTTCATCGTCGGCGCCGACATCACCGAGTTCGTCGACAACTTCAAGCTGCCTGACGAAGAGCTGCTGGCCGGCAACCTCGAAGCCAACAAGATCTTCAGCGACTTCGAAGACCTGAACGTTCCGACTGTAGCCGCGATCAACGGCATCGCCCTGGGCGGCGGTCTGGAAATGTGCCTGGCTGCCGACTTCCGTGTCATGAGCGCCACCGCCAAGGTCGGCCTGCCGGAAGTGAAGCTGGGCATCTACCCGGGCTTCGGCGGCACCGTTCGCCTGCCGCGCATCATCGGCTGCGACAACGCAGTCGAGTGGATTGCCTCGGGCAAGGAAAACCGTGCTGAAGACGCGCTGAAAGTCGGTGCCGTCGACGCTGTCGTGGCTCCGGAGCAGCTGCAAGCCGCCGCCCTGGACCTGGTCAAGCGCGCCATCGCCGGCGAACTGGACCACAAGGCCCGCCGTCAGCCGAAGCTGGAAAAGCTCAAGCTGAACGCCATCGAGCAGATGATGGCCTTCGAAACTGCCAAAGGCTTCGTCGCTGGCCAGGCCGGCCCGAACTACCCGGCTCCGGTCGAAGCGATCAAGTCGATCCAGAAAGCCGCCAACTTCGGTCGTGACAAGGCCCTGGAAATCGAAGCCCAGGGCTTCGTGAAACTGGCCAAGACCTCGGTTGCGCAGAGCCTGATCGGTCTGTTCCTGAACGACCAGGACCTGAAGAAGAAGGCCAAGCAGTACGACGAGATCGCCAAGGACGTGAAACTGGCCGCCGTACTGGGCGCCGGCATCATGGGTGGCGGCATCGCGTACCAGTCGGCTTCCAAGGGCACTCCGATCCTGATGAAGGATATCCGCGAAGAGGGTATCCAGATGGGTCTGAACGAGGCCTCGAAGCTGCTGGGCAAGCGCGTCGAAAAAGGCCGCATGACCCCGGCCAAGATGGCCGAGGCTCTGAACGCCATTCGCCCGACCATGTCCTACGGCGACTTCGGCAACGTCGACATCGTCGTCGAAGCCGTGGTCGAGAATCCGAAGGTCAAGCAGATCGTTCTGGCCGAAGTTGAAGGCGTCGTGAAGGAAGATGCGGTTCTCGCGTCGAACACCTCCACCATCTCCATCAACCTTCTGGCCAAGGCGCTCAAGCGTCCGGAAAACTTCGTCGGCATGCACTTCTTCAACCCGGTGCACATGATGCCCCTGGTCGAAGTCATCCGCGGCGAGAAGTCCAGCGATGTCGCCGTCGCCACCACCGTGGCCTACGCCAAGAAGATGGGCAAGAACCCCATCGTGGTGAATGACTGCCCCGGCTTCCTGGTCAACCGCGTACTGTTCCCGTACTTCGGCGGCTTCTCCAAGCTGCTGGGCTTCGGTGTGGACTTCGTGCGCATCGACAAGATCATGGAGAAGTTCGGCTGGCCCATGGGCCCGGCCTACCTGTCCGACGTGGTCGGCATCGACACCGGCCACCACGGCCGTGACGTGATGGCTGAAGGCTTCCCGGACCGCATGGCCGTGGAAGGCAAGACTGCCGTCGACGTGATGTACGACGCCAACCGCCTGGGTCAGAAGAACGGCAAGGGTTTCTACGCCTACGAGACCGACAAGCGCGGCAAGCCGAAGAAAGTCACCGATCCGCAGGCTTATGAGCTGCTGAAGTCCATCGTCACCGAGCAGCGCGAGCTGACCGACGAGGACATCATCAACTTCATGATGATCCCGCTGTGCCTGGAAACCGTGCGCTGCCTGGAAGACGGCATCGTCGAGACCGCTGCCGAGGCCGACATGGGCCTGATCTACGGCATCGGCTTCCCTCCCTTCCGTGGCGGTGCCCTGCGTTACATCGACTCCATCGGTGTGGCCGAATTCGTCGCACTGGCCGACAAGTACGCCGACCTGGGTGCGCTGTACCACCCGACCGCGAAGCTGCGTGAAATGGCCAAGAACGGCCAGAAGTTCTTCGGTTGAGTGCGCAACGAATAGAGCGAGAGTGAATTTATGAGCCTGAATCCGAGAGACGCCGTCATTGTCGACTTCGGCCGCACCCCGATGGGCCGTTCGAAGGGTGGCATGCACCGCAACACCCGCGCGGAGAACATGTCCGCGCACCTGATCAGCAAGCTCCTGGAGCGCAACCCGAAGATTGACCCGGCGGAAGTCGAGGACGTGATCTGGGGTTGTGTGAACCAGACCCTGGAGCAGGGCTGGAACATCGCACGCATGGCGTCGCTGATGACCCAGATCCCGCACACCAGTGCCGGCCAGACCGTCAGCCGCCTGTGCGGCTCGTCCATGAGCGCCCTGCACACTGCCGTGCAGGCGATCCAGACCGGCAACGGTGACGTCTTCGTCATCGGTGGTGTGGAGCACATGGGCCACGTCGGCATGATGCACGGCGTCGATCCGAACCCGCACATGTCCCTGTACGCCGCCAAGGCGTCGGGCATGATGGGCCTGACCGCCGAAATGCTGGGCAAGATGCACGGCATCACCCGCGAGGCGCAGGACAAGTTCGGCGTGCGGTCGCACCAACTGGCCTGGAAAGCGACTCAGGAAGGCAAGTTCAAAGACGAAATCATCCCGATGGAAGGTTACGACGAGAACGGCTTCCTGAAGGTTTTCGACTTCGACGAAACCATCCGTCCGGAAACCACCCTGGAAAGCCTGGCGGCTCTGAAGCCGGCCTTCAACCCGAAAGGCGGCACCGTGACGGCGGGTACTTCCTCGCAGATTACCGACGGCGCTTCCTGCATGATCGTCATGAGCGCCCAGCGTGCTCAGGATCTGGGCGTGCAGCCGATGGCCGTGGTTCGTGCCATGGCCGTGGCGGGCGTTGATCCGGCGATCATGGGCTACGGCCCGGTTCCGTCGACCAACAAGGCGCTCAAGCGCGCCGGCCTGACCATCAACGACATCGACTTCTTCGAGCTCAACGAAGCCTTCGCCGCACAGGCCCTGCCGGTGCTGAAGGACCTCAAGATCCTCGACAAGATGGAAGAGAAGGTCAACCTGCACGGCGGCGCCATCGCCCTGGGTCACCCGTTCGGCTGCTCCGGTGCGCGTATCTCCGGCACCCTGCTGAACGTGATGAAGCAGAACAGTGGCACCCTGGGCGTGTCCACCATGTGCGTGGGCCTCGGTCAGGGCATCACCACCGTCTTCGAACGCGTCTAAGCTTTCGTCGATGGGAGAGCCGGGGCCTTGTGCCCCGGCTTTCGTTTTTGTCGGGCGGGGATTGCCCGACAGCCGCGCAATGAGCACAATCGCCGCCTTTTGGCCGGCCGAGGGAGAACCGACATGCACTTGCAGCCCGGATTGTATCGACATCACAAGGGGCAACAGTACCGCGTGCTCGGCGTCGCCCGGCATTCGGAGACCGAGGAAGAGCTGGTGATCTACCAGGCGCTGTACGGCGAATTCGGGCTCTGGGTGCGGCCGCTGAGCATGTTCACCGAGGCGGTGGAAGTGAATGGCGGGAAGGTTCCGCGCTTCGCTCTGGTGGGCGCCGAAAACGATCCGCTGGGTCTTCAGACCGGCCCGTCCGGCGAAACCCAAGCTTGACCTTGGCGCGACCGCCACTATATATAGCGGTGCCGCTCCTAGCTCCTCCCTCCTTATAAATTCATCTTTTCGACGCAGGAATATTCCGATCCATGGGTAAATCGCTGGTCATCGTGGAATCACCGGCCAAGGCCAAGACCATCAACAAGTACCTGGGCAACCAGTACGTGGTGAAGTCGAGCATCGGCCACATCCGCGACCTGCCCACCAGCGGCTCGTCCGCGTCGAAGGAGCCTGCGTCAAAAACGCGCAAGACCGCTGCCGAGGCGCCGGCCCTGTCGCCGAAGGAAAAGGCCAAGCGCCAGCTCGTCACCCGCATGGGCGTCGACCCGGAGCACGGCTGGAAGGCCAAGTACGAGATCCTGCCCGGCAAGGAAAAGGTGATCGAGGAACTGCGCCGCCTGGCCAAGGACGCCGACACCATCTATCTCGCAACCGACTTGGACCGCGAAGGGGAGGCCATTGCCTGGCACCTGCGCGAGGCCATCGGCGGCGACGACTCGCGCTACAAGCGTGTGGTCTTCAACGAAATCACCAAGAAGGCCATCCAGGAGGCCTTCTCCCAGCCGGGCGAGCTGGATATCAACCGCGTGAATGCCCAGCAGGCGCGCCGCTTTCTCGATCGCGTGGTGGGCTACATGGTCTCGCCGCTGCTGTGGGCGAAGATCGCTCGTGGCCTGTCCGCCGGTCGCGTGCAGTCGGTGGCGGTGAAACTGGTGGTCGAGCGTGAGCGCGAGATCCGCGCCTTCGTCCCGGAAGAATACTGGGAAGTGCATGCCGACCTCGGCACGCCGAAGAACGACAAGGTCC
This sequence comes from Pseudomonas sp. NPDC086581, assembly GCF_044746165.1. Lineage (NCBI taxonomy): Bacteria > Pseudomonadati > Pseudomonadota > Gammaproteobacteria > Pseudomonadales > Pseudomonadaceae > Pseudomonas > Pseudomonas sp. NPDC086581. The sequence goes on from NZ_JBIVBR010000016.1 coordinate 66,225, forward strand.
GCTTCGAAGTGGTGCGCGAGAAGGGCGAAGCCTTCAAGCCGCTGAACGAAGCCCAGGCCACCGCTGCCCTGGAAAAGCTCAAGGCCTCCAGCTACAGCATCGCCAAGCGCGAAGACAAGCCGACTTCCAGCAAGCCCTCGGCGCCGTTCATCACCTCCACCTTGCAGCAGGCCGCGAGCAATCGCCTGGGCTTCGGGGTGAAGAAGACCATGATGATGGCCCAGCGTCTCTACGAAGCCGGCTACATCACCTATATGCGTACCGACTCGACCAACCTGTCCGCCGACGCCATCGACATGGTGCGCGGCTTCATCGACAGCGAGTTTGGCAAGAAATACCTGCCGGCCAAGCCGAACTTCTACTCCAGCAAGGAAGGCGCCCAGGAAGCTCACGAAGCGATTCGTCCTTCCGACGTCAACCTGCGTCCGACCCAGCTGTCGGGCATGGAGCGCGACGCCGAGCGCCTGTACGACCTGATCTGGCGCCAGTTCGTGGCCTGCCAGATGCCGCCGGCCGAGTACCTGTCCACCACCGTCAGCGCGGCTGCCGGTGACTTCGAGCTGCGCGCCAAGGGCCGCATCCTCAAGTTCGACGGCTACACCAAGGTACTGCCGCAGCAGAGCAAGCCGGGCGAGGATGACGTCTTGCCGGAAATGAACCAGGGCGACGCGATGAAGCTGCTCAAGCTCGATCCGAGCCAGCACTTCACCAAGCCGCCGGCGCGCTTCTCCGAAGCCAGCCTGGTCAAGGAACTGGAAAAGCGCGGTATCGGCCGTCCGTCCACCTACGCGGCGATCATCTCCACCATCCAGGAGCGCGGCTACGTCACCACCCACAATCGCCGCTTCTACGCGGAAAAGATGGGCGACATCGTCACCGACCGCCTCAACGAGAGCTTCTCCAACCTGATGGACTACGGCTTCACCGCCGGCATGGAAGAGAACCTCGATGACGTGGCTCAGGGCGAGCGCGACTGGAAAAACGTGCTGGACGAGTTCTACGGCGATTTCCGCAAGAAACTCGACCTGGCCGAAGCCTCCAACGATGGCATGCGCGCCAATCAGCCGACCCTCACCGACATCCCCTGCCGCGAGTGCGGCCGGCCGATGATGATCCGTACCGCCTCCACTGGCGTGTTCCTCGGCTGCTCAGGCTACAGCCTGCCGCCGAAGGAGCGCTGCAAGGCGACCGTCAACCTGATTCCGGGCGACGAAATCGCCGCGGATGACGAGGGCGAATCCGAGTCCCGCGTACTGCGCGGCAAACATCGCTGCCCGATCTGCAGCACCGCAATGGACGCCTACCTGGTCGACGAGAAGCGCAAGCTGCACATCTGCGGCAACAACCCGGATTGCGCCGGCTACGAGATCGAGGAAGGCCAGTACCGCATCAAGGGCTACGAAGGCCCGAGCCTGGAATGCGACAAGTGCGGCAGCGAGATGCAACTCAAGACCGGCCGCTTCGGCAAATTCTTCGGTTGCACCAATCCGACCTGCAAGAACACCCGCAAGCTGCTGAAGAACGGTGAGCCTGCTCCGCCGAAGATGGACGCCATCCGCATGCCGGAACTCAAGTGCGAGAAGGTGGACGACATCTACGTACTGCGCGACGGCGCTTCCGGCCTGTTCCTGGCCGCCAGCCAGTTCCCGAAGAATCGCGAGACACGCGCTCCGCTGGTGGCTGAATTGTTGCCGCACAAGGAAGAGCTGGACCCGAAGTACCACTTCCTGCTGTCCGCTCCGGCGAAAGACCCGGATGGCCGCCCCGCGGTGATCCGCTTCAGCCGCAAGACCAAGGAGCAGTACGTGCAGTCCGAGGTCGACGGCAAGCCCACTGGCTGGCGCGCGTTCTTCGACGGCGGCAAGTGGAAGGTCGAAGACAAGCGCTGATGGAAGGCGCGCCCCGCTGATGTGGGGCGTGCTTATACTGCCGAAGTCGACTGCAGAGGGCCCGGTCATGGCGAACGAACTCTATACCCGCACCAACCAGAAGCTGTTCTTTGCCGGTCTTGCCCTTGAAGCCTGGCGCAGCGCCGAAGCGGCGCGCGCGATGAATGCCCAGGCGCGTATCCAGGCCGAGCGCGAAGCAGTGCTGTTCCACCTCTACGGAGCGGTGCTGGGTGTGGCCCATGAGATTGCCGGCTACTATCGCCTGCCCCAGGCCGGTGCGCCGCGCGTTGATATGTTGCTGAATGCCGAGGTACTGGCTGCCGCACCAAGCCCGGAGCTGGCGGAGATGGTCGAGTTGGCGCAGTCGCCGGAAGCCTGGCTGGGTCGCCTGCTGGCCGCCTATGCCGCGCTGTTCCAGCCGCCGAGCGAGCCGAAGAAAGCCAAGGTCGACCCGACCCAGCCGCTGATCCAGGCGGTGAATGTCGACGACGAGGCTCCGGTCGAGCTGGCCAATGACGAGCTGGAAGCCTGGCGCAAGGCGCTGAAGGACCTGGTGCTGCGCTTCCGCGCATCGCTCACCGAGCTCTGATTCCTGCTTCACAGCGTGCCGGCCTTCTGGTCGGTCCGCGCAAGCTTTGGCTAGGGTGTAGCGGATGTGGCTGTTACACTACGCGTTCTGCTGTGGAGAACGTCGCTATGCCAACCTCATTTCTGGAAATTGTCGAGCTGCCTGACGGGCGTATCGTGCTGCGTCGCGCGGACGAGGAGGAGGCGCTGGTGACCCTGGAGTTCTCCGCCGATGCCAAGGGCTTCCTGCAGGGCCAGCACATCGAGATCGCCAAGGCGATGTTCAATGTCGGTGTGCAGATGGCCGGCCGTCTTGCTGAAGGCGGCGACATGAGCATGGACGAGGAAGGCCCGCGCGTCCTGCATTGAGTTCTTCCGCTTCGCCGCGTTCGCGGCGAAGCTTCCCGATCAGATCACCCCAGACGAATATTCAGGCTCTGCGCATGGCCGGCAACGGCGGCGCGGGACAGTTGCGCGCGCGCTTTCGCGCTGAGATTCAACCAGCTCACCACGGTGTGGCTGTTGCCTAGGCGCAGTGCCTCGCAGGCCAGTGCCTGGGCGGCAGCCTGATCGCGCGCAGGCAGAAGCAAAATGCCCTGGCGGTTCAGGCCGGCCTTGCGCAGCCAGTCCGGAGTCAGACTGGACGGTGGAGCGATCAGGGTTAGCCAGCGTGAATCACTTTCCTCGCTCAGCTCGCGGAGCATCGGCGCCAGCAACATCAGGCACTGGCCGGGGAGGCCGCGCAGGGCGATCTCGCTGAAGGCGCTTTCGTCGGTGATGGGCTCTTCTTCCATCAGCTCCGGAAGCAGGGGAGCAGTACCGCTTGCCCAGAGTGCTTCCTGGAACAGCGGGAGTTGCGGCAGGTTCTGCGGCTGCGGGTACTGCATGGGTGTCTCCTGTTCAGCGACGGATAACGCCGACGCTCAAGCCTTCGATGACCAGTTCCTGTTCCTTGAGATCGACCTCGATGGGGGCGAACTCCGGGTTTTCGGCGAGCAGCCAGACCTTGCTTCCTTCGCGCTTGAAGCGCTTCACCGTGACCTCCTCACCCAGGCGGGCGACCACGATCTGGCCATTGCGAGCCTCGCGGGTGACATGCACGGCGAGCAGGTCGCCATCCATGATGCCGACATCCTTCATGCTCTGGCCACGTACGCGCAGCAGGTAGTCGGCCGGCGGGTTGAAGAAGGTGGGGTTGATGCGGCAGGTGTCGTCGACGTTCTGCTCGGCGAGGATCGGCGCACCGGCGGCGACGCGGCCGATTATCGGCAATTCGTCGTCATTGGCGGCGGCCTTGGGCTCGAAACCGGGGATACGGATGCCGCGGGAGGCGCCCGGGGTCATCTCGATGGCGCCTTTGCGGGCGAGGGCTTTCAGGTGCTCCTCAGCGGCGTTGGGCGACTTGAAGCCGAGTTCCTGGGCGATTTCCGCGCGGGTGGGCGGGTAGCCGTTGGCTTCCAGGCAGCGTTTGATGAAGGCAAGGATCTCGGCTTGGCGCGGCGTGAGCTTCAGCATGTCCATACTCTGGCTTTTTATACAGTGCCTGGAATTATATACAGTGATTGCGGGCTGGCAATGCTTTTATTGAGGGCGGCTGTCAGTGGAACGTGTGTGCATGTAACCTTTCGAGCCTGGCAAGCGTCTTGCTGTTTATTAGGTGTCTCGTCGCATTGCCATGATATTGGTAACAATCCATCGCACTTTGCTTGACAATACAAGACGCTGAAACGTATGTTTCAAACAAGTGTTTGTCAGGCGGAGTAGCCATGGCCCAGTCGGAAACCGTCGAACGCATCCTGGATGCTGCGGAACAGCTGTTCGCGGAGAAGGGCTTCGCCGAAACCTCCCTGCGTTTGATTACCAGCAAGGCGGGTGTAAACCTCGCGGCGGTGAATTATCACTTCGGCTCGAAGAAGGCGCTGATCCAGGCGGTCTTCTCGCGCTTCCTCGGCCCGTTCTGCGCCAGTCTCGAAAAAGAGCTGGATCGCCGCCAGGCCAAGCCCGATGCGCCGCGCGCCACCCTGGAAGAGCTGCTCGAACTGCTCGTGGTCCAGGCCATGGCCGTCAAACCGCGCAGCGGCAACGACTTGTCGATCTTCATGCGCCTGCTGGGCTTGGCGTTCAGTCAAAGCCAGGGGCACCTGCGCAAGTACCTCGAAGAGGTCTACGGCAAGGTGTTCCGCCGCTATATGCTGCTGGTGCACGAATCGGCGCCGCGCCTGCCGCCGTTGGAGCTGTTCTGGCGCGTGCACTTCATGCTGGGTACCGCAGTGTTCAGCATGTCCGGCATCAAGGCACTGCGTGCCATGGCTGAGAACGATTTCGGCGTGAATACTTCCATCGAGCAGGTCATGCGCCTGATGGTGCCGTTCCTCGCCGCCGGCATGCGTGCCGACAGTGGCGTCAGTGATCCCTCGCTGGCGGGTGCGCAGCTCAAGCCGCGCACCAAGTCGAGCACCGCCCAGGCGCCCGCCAAGGTCTGATCCCGGCCCGGCCCGGCCCGGCCCGGCCCGGCTTCGCGCTGGGCTGCGTCTGCCTGATCGGCTACAGTAGCCGGCCATGGCTGATCTCGATCTTCTCTATGTATCCCTTGCTGACCAGATGCTTTACGGCTTTGCCGAGGGGCGTCTTGTCGTGCGTGTTCCGGTATCCAGCGCCGCCAACGGCGCGGGCGAGCGCAACGGCTCCGGCTGCACGCCACGCGGTTTGCACCAGGTCCGTGCGCGCATCGGCGATGGCTTGCCCAAGGGGGCGGTTCTGAAGGGGCGTCGCTGGACCGGCGAGACCTGGACGGCCGAGCTTCACGAGGCGTTTCCCGGTCGCGACTGGATACTCTCGCGTATCCTCTGGCTCAGCGGCTGCGAGCCGGGGCGCAACCGGATGGGTGAGGTCGATACCTTCCGCCGCTACATCTATCTGCACGGTACGCCGGACTGCGAGCCCATGGGGACGCCGCTGTCCCACGGCTGTATCCGCTTGCGCAATGACGACCTGCTGGAACTCTTCCCGCAGGTGCCGCTCCATTGCCGGGTCCGAATCGAAGAGGCCGCCTGTCCCGACTGGCAGGCGGCGCAACTGAATTGAAAGGAATGCACATGCAAGGCTCCCTGATGCTCGACATCGGCGGTATCTGGCTTACCGCCGAGGACCGCCAGATCCTGCGCCACCCGGAAGTCGGTGGACTGATCATCTTTGCCCGCAACATCGAATCGCCGCGCCAGGTGCGCGAGCTGATGGAGGCTATTCGCGCAGTACGCCCCGACCTGCTGCTGGCGGTGGACCAGGAGGGCGGTCGCGTGCAGCGCCTGCGCCAGGGTTTCCTGCGCCTGCCGGCGATGCGCGCCATTGCCGATAACACCAATGCCGAGCGACTGGCCGAGCAGTGCGGCTGGTTGATGGCGACCGAGGTGCTGGCGGTAGGGCTGGACCTGAGTTTCGCCCCAGTACTCGACCTGGATCATCAGCGCAGCGCCGTGGTCGGTAGCCGTGCTTTCGAGGGCAATCCGGAGCGCGCCGTTGCGCTGGCCGGCGCCTTCATTCGTGGTATGCGCGCTGCCGGCATGGCTTCCACCGGTAAGCACTTCCCCGGTCACGGCTGGGCGGAAGTGGATTCCCATGTGGGGATTCCCGAGGACGAGCGCACGCTGGAGCAGATCCGCGCCGTAGACCTGGTGCCGTTCCAGCGCCTGTCCGGTGAGCTGGATGCGCTGATGCCGGCCCACGTGATCTACCCGCAGGTCGATCCGAATCCCGCAGGCTTTTCCCGCCGCTGGCTGCAGGACATCCTGCGTGGCGAGCTTGGCTTCGACGGGGTGATCTTCAGTGATGACCTTTCCATGGCTGGCGCACATGTGGTCGGCGATGCCGCCAACCGCATCGAGGCTGCGCTCAGCGCTGGTTGCGACATGGGCCTGGTGTGCAACGACCGCGCGTCCGCCGAACTGGCTCTGAGCGCCCTGCAGCGCCTCAAGGTCACTGCGCCACAGCGTCTGCAACGCATGCGCGCCAAGGCCTGGCCGGGTACCGAATACAAGCAGTTGCCACGCTGGCAACAGGCTGTTGGCGAACTGCGTGCTGCACAACTGATTGATTAAGGAATTGCCATGACTGTCTACGCCATCATCGGCGGCACCGGCCTGACCCAGCTGGAAGGATTGACCCTGAAGGATGCCATTGAGCTGGATACGCCCTACGGCTCGCCCTCGGCGGCCATCCAGCGCGGCGAGTTCGCCGGCCGCGAGGTGTTGTTCCTCGCCCGTCACGGCCACCCGCATCGTTTCCCGCCGCATCAGGTGAACTACCGCGCCAACCTCTGGGCACTGAAGCAGGCGGGCGCTGAGGCCGTCCTGGCGGTGAATGCCGTAGGCGGCATTCACGCGGCCATGGGCAGCGGCCATCTTTGCGTGCCGCATCAGATCGTCGACTACACCTGGGGGCGCGAGCACACCTATTTTGCCGGCGACATCGAGCATGTTACCCACATCGACTTCAGTCATCCCTACGACGAGTCGCTGCGGCTAAAGCTGATCGCCGCCCTGCAGGCGCTGGGCTATGCGTACAGTAGCCATGGCGTGTATGCCGCGACCCAGGGGCCGCGCCTGGAAACCGTGGCGGAAGTTGCCAAGTTGGAGCGCGACGGTTGCGACATTATCGGAATGACCGGCATGCCCGAGGCCGCGCTGGCCCGTGAACTGGACCTGCCTTACGCCTGCCTGTCGCTGGTGGTGAACCCAGCGGCCGGCAAGTCCAGCGGGATCATCACCATGGCCGAGATCGAGCAGGCGCTGCACGAAGGCATCGGTAAGGTGCGCGAGGTGCTGGGGCGCGTCCTGGTCAGCTGATGGTTTCCTGTAGGAGCGAGCTTGCTCGCGAACTTGCAAGGCACGGTGCCAGGCGGTTCGTGAGCAGGCTCGCTCCTACGAAGAACAAAAAAGCCCGGCGAATGCCGGGCTTTTTCGTTACTGGGCGGGCTGTGCCGGCGGTGGGGCTTCGAAGCCGCCGTCTGCCGGTGCGGCCGGAGCCGGCTGCTGTTGCGGCGCATCCGGGCCGGTCGGCGCTTCGTCTTCCATGCCCGGCGGCGGGGCTGAGGCGGGCTTTGCGTTGAGTGGGGTCACCTTGATCAGCATGCCCAGACTCGGGTGGTCGAGGTAGGTCAGTACGCTGTTTTTCAGGCTGGCTTCCTGGACCATGTGCTGGCTGGCGGCGAGCAGGCCGTCCTGGCCGAACTGGTTGATCCAGAAGTCGGTCTGGGTGTTCACGAAGCGCTGCTGGCTGAGGGTGACGGTGCCTTCCACCGGGAAGTGGCCGTCACGCTGGGCGCCTTCGGTCAGGGAGACCCTCACCGGGTTGGCATCGATTTCCTGGCGCCAGGCCTTGTGCATCAGCACCTGGAAACCTTCGTTCTGCTTGAGCTTGGCCACCTGGGCGTCCATCGCGGTGGGGCGCGAGCTGTCTGGGCCCGGCGGTTGCGCGCCCTTGGCCCAGTCGTCGGGTGCGGGGCGGCTGGCGAACACGGCGTCGCCGGACTGCTGGAAGAGGATCAGCTCCACCTGGTAGGGCTCGGCGAAGGCGGCTGGCGACAGAAGCGCCAGCGACAGCAGCAAGGGTTGGAACAGGCGCATGCACAGGGTCCTTAATGAGTCTGTGGCGTGAGGCGCTCGAGCAGCGCTTCTAGCGTGTTGAACCGTTCTTCCGGGCGCTCCATGGGCACCTGGAACTTGAAGAGGGTGGCCCCTTCGAATTTGTACCGATTGGGCTGGCTCTGGATCATCTTGATCAGCACCAGCGGGTCGACGCAGGTATCGGCGGCGAATTCTACCCGTCCGCCCTGTGGGCCGGCATCTACCTTCACGATCCCGAGTTTTTCCGCCTGCAGTTTGAGAAGTGTCAGGCGGATCAGGTTCTTCGCCGGGTCAGGCAGCAGGCCGAAGCGGTCGATCATTTCCACCTGCAGCTCGCGCAGGCCGTCCTCGTCGGCGGCGTTGGCGATGCGCTTGTAGAGGATCAGGCGGGCGTGGACGTCCGGCAGGTAATCCTCAGGGATCAGCGCCGGTACACGCAGGTTGATGTCCGGGCCGCCGCCCAGCGGCTGTTCGAGGTTCGGCTGTTCGCCCTTGCGGATGGCCTTCACCGCACGTTCGAGCATTTCCATGTAGAGGGTGAAGCCCACCGCCTGGATCTGCCCGCTCTGGCCGTCGCCGAGCAGTTCGCCGGCGCCGCGGATTTCCAGGTCGTGGGTCGCCAGCACGAAGCCGGCGCCCAGGTCCTGGGCGTTGGCGATGGCTTCCAGGCGCTTCTCGGCGTCCGGGGTCATCTGCTTGCGCGGCGGAGTCAGCAGGTAGGCGTAGGCCTGGTGGTGGCTGCGGCCGACGCGCCCGCGCAGCTGATGCAGCTGGGCCAGGCCAAACTTGTCGGCGCGCTCGATGAGGATGGTGTTGGCGCTCGGCACGTCGATGCCGGTCTCGATGATGGTCGAGGCTACCAGCACGTTGAAGCGCTTGTGGTAGAAGTCGCTCATCACCCGTTCCAGGTCGCGCTCGTGCATCTGCCCGTGGCCGATGCCGATGCGCGCCTCGGGAACCAGCTCCGCCAGGTCGCGGGCGCACTTCTCGATGGTCTTCACTTCGTTGTGCAGGAAGTACACCTGGCCGCCGCGCAGCAGTTCGCGCAGCAGGGCTTCCTTGATCACCGACTTCTGCTCTTCCATGACGAAGGTGCGTACGGAGAGGCGGCGCGCCGGTGGCGTGGCGATGATCGACAGGTCGCGCATGCCGGCCACCGCCATGTTGAGCGTGCGCGGGATCGGCGTGGCGGTGAGGGTGAGGATGTCCACCTCGCTGCGCAGGGCCTTGAGCTGCTCCTTCTGGCGCACGCCGAAGCGGTGTTCCTCGTCGATGATGACCAGGCCGAGATTCTTGAACTTGACGTCGTCCTGCAGCAGCTTGTGAGTGCCGATGACGATGTCGACCTTGCCTACGGCCAACTGCGCCACGGCACCTTCGACTTCCTTGGCGGACTTGAAGCGGCTCATCACCTCCACGCTTACCGGCCAGTCGGCAAAACGGTCGCGGAAGCTGTTGTAGTGCTGCTGGGCGAGGAGGGTGGTGGGCACCAGCACGGCGACCTGCTTGCCGCTATGCACCGCGACAAAGGCGGCGCGCATGGCTACCTCGGTCTTGCCGAAGCCCACGTCGCCGCAAACCAGGCGGTCCATCGGCTTGTCGGCGAGCATGTCGGCCACCACGGCTTCGATGGCGGTCTGCTGGTCCGGGGTTTCCTCGAAGGGGAAGCCGGCGGAGAAGGTGGCGTAGTCCGCCTGCGGGTCCTTGAACGCGTAACCCTTGCGGGCAGCACGGCGGGCGTAGATGTCGAGCAGTTCGGCGGCGACGTCGCGTACCTGTTCGGCGGCCTTGCGCTTGGCCTTCTGCCAGGTTTCCGAGCCCAGCTTGTGCAGCGGCGCCAGGGCGTCGTCGCTGCCGGTATAGCGGGCGATCAGGTGCAGGTTGGCCACCGGCACGTAGAGCTTGGCTTCGTCGGCGTACTGCAGGGCGAGGAATTCGGCGTTCTGACCGTCGATCTCCAGGGTAATCAGGCCCATGTAGCGGCCGACGCCGTGGTCGATGTGCACTACCGGTGCGCCTTCGCGCAGCTCGGTGAGGTTCTTGATGACGTTCTCGCCGCCGTCGCGGGTCTTCTCGCGGCGCCGGCGTTGCATGACGCGCTGGCCGAACAGCGGGCTCTCGGCCACCAGGGCGATGCCCGGCTGGCCCTTGTCTGCGTCCAGCAGCAAGCCTTCGTCCATCGGTGCGATGGTGATCGCCAAGCGATCCTTGTGCGCCAGGAAACCCGGCCAGCCCTCGACTTCCACTGGGCGTAGCTTCAGCCGCGCCAGCAGTTCCAGCAGCACTTCGCGGCGGCCGGCGGACTCGGCGGTAAAGAGGATGCGGCCGTCGAACTGTTCGATGAACTGGCGCAGGCGTGCCAGCGGCTCCGTGGCCTTGGCTTCAATCGCAAGTTCCGGCAGCGCTTGCGCGGGGAAGCGCTCGCGGCCGACGCCGGTCTCGATCGGCTCGGGGCTGACCACCACGCGCGGCCAGTTCTTCAGGCGGGCGAAGCAATCTTCCACCGGCAGGAAGACTTCGGCTGGGGGCAGCAGCGGGCGTTCCGGGTCGTAGCGGCGGTCTTCGTAGCGGTTACGCACGTCGGTCCAGAACTGTTCCGCTGCGCTCTCGATGCCCGGCAGGGAGAACACCTGGGTGTCCTGCGGCAGGTAGTCGAACAGCGTCGAAGTCTCGCCATCTTCGAAGAACAGCGGGATGTAGTACTCGATGCCGGAAGGTGTCAGGCCGCTGGCGAGGTCCTGGTAGATCGGGCAGCGGCGGTAGTCGACGTCGAAACGCTCGCGGAAGCGGCCACGGAAGCCGGTCACCGCTTCCTTGCGCAGCGGGAACTCGCGCGCTGGCAGCAGGCGGATGCTCTCCACCTTGTCGATGGAGCGCTGGGTTTCCGGGTCGAAGGTGCGCAGCGTCTCGATTTCGTCATCGAACAGGTCGATGCGGTAGGGCAGCTCGCTGCCCATCGGGAACAGGTCGATCAGCGCGCCGCGCACGGCGAACTCGCCGTGTTCGTAGACGGTGTCCACGCAGCGGTATCCCGCGGCCTCGAAACGGCTGCGCATCTGCTCGACGTCGAGCTTCTGGCCGACATCCAGCACCAGGCTGCTGCCGAGCAGGAACTTGGCCGGCGCCAGGCGGTGCAGGGCGGTGGTGATCGGCACCACCAGCACGCCGCGGCGCAGTTCGGGCAGTTGGTAAAGAGTGGCGACCCGCTGGGAAATGATGTCCTGGTGCGGCGAGAACACGTCGTAGGGCAGGGTTTCCCAGTCCGGCAGCTGCAGCACTGGCAAATCCGGTGCGAAGAAGCGCAGCTCCTGCTCCAGGCGCTCGGCGCTCTGGCTGTCGGCGGTCAGCAACAGGGTGAAACGTTTCGCTGGCCCGGCCGCTTCAGCGATGGCCAGGCTCAGGGCGGCCCCGGGGAGGTTGCCCCAGGATTGTTTGCCGGCCGCAGTCGGCAATGTAGGGATACGCAATACGGACACGGGCAGTCTTGGCTCCGGTCGAGGAATTTGACCGGTCGGATTGTAACTATCCCGATTGACGGATGTCAGTCATACGACCGCTGCGGATTGCCGGCGATTGTTCGCGCCGTCATAATGTAGCCCCTTTTTTCTTCTCCTACATGTGGAAGGTATTGCCCGTGACCCAGAAGCCCGACCAGTGTCTCGGTGAGTGGATCGATCGTGAAGCCCTCGCGGAAGCCATGATTCCGCTGATCGGTCAGCTGTACCGTAACAACAACGTGGTGACCTCGATCTACGGCCGTGGCCTGATCAACCGTTCGGTGATCGCGATCCTCAAAGCGCACCGCTTCGCTCGTCACCGCCTGGCCGAAGAAGGCGGGCTGTCGGTTCACGACACTTTCCCGATCCTCAAGGCGATGAGCGAGCTCAAGCTGGGCGCCGCCTCGGTAGACCTGGGCAAGATGGTTGCCAAGTTCAAGACCGAAGGTAACGGCCGCAGCATCGAGCAGTTCACCAAGGACGAGCTTGCCGACGTGGTCGGCAAGCAGAACGGCGGCGCCCGCGAAGGCACCGACGTGGTCTTGTACGGCTTCGGTCGTATCGGTCGCCTGCTGGCGCGCATCCTCATCGAGAAGACCGGTGGCGGTGACGGCCTGCGCCTGCGCGCCATCGTCGTCCGCAAAGGCGCCGACAACGACCTGGTCAAGCGTGCCAGCCTGCTGCGCCGTGACTCCGTGCATGGTCCGTTCGATGGCACCATCACCATCGACGAAGAAAACAACACCATCACCGCCAACGGCAACCTGATCCAGGTGATCTACTCCAACGACCCGGCGTCGATCGACTACACCCAGTACGGCATCAAGAAAGCCCTGCTGGTCGACAACACCGGCAAGTGGCGTGACGCCGAAGGCCTGGGCCAGCACCTGAAGTGCCCGGGCATCGACCGCGTGATCCTGACCGCTCCGGGCAAGGGCGCGCTGAAGAACGTCGTCCACGGCATCAACCATGGCGACATCACCGCTGACGACAAGATCGTTTCCGCCGCTTCCTGCACCACCAACGCCATCGTGCCGGTGCTGAAGGCTGTCAACGACCAGTACGGCATCGTCAACGGCCACGTCGAAACCGTTCACTCGTTCACCAACGACCAGAACCTGATCGACAACTTCCACAAGGGCAGCCGTCGTGGCCGCGCCGCGCCGCTGAACATGGTGATCACCGAGACTGGCGCCGCTACCGCTGCCGCCAAGGCTCTGCCGGTCCTGAAAGGCAAGCTGACCGGCAACGCCATCCGCGTTCCGACGCCGAACGTCTCCATGGCCATCCTCAACCTGAACCTGGAAAAGGCCACCAACCGCGAAGAGATCAACGAGTACCTGCGCCAGATGGCCATGCACTCGGACCTGCAGAAGCAGATCGACTTCGTGTCGTCCCAGGAAGTGGTTTCCACCGACTTCGTCGGCTCCCGCCATGCGGGCGTCGTCGATGCCGAGGCGACCATCGCCAACGACAACCGCGTCGTCCTGTACGTCTGGTACGACAACGAGTTCGGCTACAGCTGCCAGGTCGTCCGCGTGATGGAAGACATGGCTGGCGTGAACCCGCCGGCTTTCCCGCGCTGATCCAGGCGGTCTAGATAAACGGGAGCTCTCGGGCTCCCGTTTTTCGTTACTGGCTCCACCATTCCAACGATAAAATCTGCCAATTCCCGAACCTGGAAAGACTTCAAATGGATGGACAACATCTGCATGAAGGCGAGCTGAAGCGTGGCCTGAAGAACCGCCACATCCAGCTGATCGCCCTCGGCGGCGCCATCGGTACCGGCCTGTTCCTGGGCTCTGCCGGCGTGCTGCAATCCGCCGGCCCGTCGATGATCCTCGGCTACGCCATCGGCGGCTTCATTGCCTTCCTGATCATGCGCCAGCTCGGCGAGATGATTGTCGAGGAGCCCGTCGCCGGCTCCTTCAGCCACTTCGCGCACAAGTACTGGGGCGGTTTCGCCGGCTTCATGTCGGGCTGGAACTACTGGGTGCTGTACATCCTGGTGGGTATGTCGGAGCTGACCGCGGTCGGCAAGTACATCCAGTTCTGGTGGCCGGACTTCCCGACCTGGGCGACGGCAGCGGTGTTCTTCGTGCTGATCAACGCCATCAACCTGTTCAACGTGAAGGCCTTCGGCGAGACCGAGTTCTGGTTCGCCATCATCAAGGTCGTCGCCATCATCGGTATGATCCTGCTCGGCATCTGGCTGCTGGTCAGCGGCACCGGCGGCCCGCAGGCGTCGGTGAGCAACCTGTGGGCGCATGGCGGCTTCTTCCCCAATGGCTGGAAGGGCCTGGTGATGGTCCTGGCGATCATCATGTTCTCCTTCGGTGGCCTGGAGCTGGTCGGCATCACCGCCGCCGAAGCCTCAGAGCCGAAGAAGGTGATCCCCAAGGCGATCAACCAGGTCATCTACCGGATCCTGATCTTCTACATCGGCGCGCTGGCCGTGCTGCTCTCGTTGTACCCCTGGGATGCCCTGCTGCAGAGCATCAGCAGCGCCGGCGACCCCTATAGCGGCAGCCCGTTCGTGAAGGTCTTCTCGCTGCTGGGCAGCGAGTACGCGGCGAACATCCTGAACTTCGTCGTACTCACCGCCGCCCTGTCGGTCTACAACAGTTGCGTGTATTGCAACAGCCGCATGCTCTTCGGCCTGGCCGAGCAGGGCGATGCGCCGCGCGCCTTCGCCAAGGTCGATGACCGTGGCGTGCCGCTGCTGGCCATCGGCGTCTCGGCGTTCATCACCCTGGCCTGCGTGGTGGTCAACTACGTGATCCCGCACCAGGCGCTGGAGCTGCTGATGTCCCTGGTGGTCGCCGCACTGGTGATCAACTGGGCGATGATCAGCCTGGCGCACATGAAGTTCCGCAAGGCCATGGTCGCCAAGGGTGTGCAGCCGTTCTTCCGCGCGCTGTGGTACCCCTACGGCAACTGGCTGTGCCTGGCCTTCGTGGTGTTCATCCTGGCCATCATGCTGCAGATCCCGGGCATCGACGTGTCGGTGTACGCAATCCCGGTGTGGATCGTGCTGATGGGTGTGTGCTACCTGTTCAAGCGCAAGACCCCGGCCAAGGCCAGCGCCTGAGCCGATTGAGAAACGGGAGCTTCGGCTCCCGTTTTCTTTGGGTAACGCACCTTTGCCAGAGCGGAAACAGTGGCGCCGGCTGCTTGCGGTAGAATGCCCGGCGCCGCGCACCTGGCGGCTGATGGAGATAACCTTGTCCCGTGCAAGCCTGTTGATCGTGCTGGTTCTGGCAGCCCTGAGCGGCTGCGGGAAATCCGTCGAGCGCTTCGGCGGGCCGACCATGGGCAGCAGCTATACGGTGCAGTACGTGCCGACCGGCAAGTCGCCGGACTCAGCCAAGCTCAAGGCCGAGGTCGACGCGATCCTGTCGAGCCTGGACGAGCAGTTCTCCACCTACCGCGACGACTCCGTGGTGTCCCGTTTCAACGCCTTGCCCGCCGGCGCCTGCGTGGCCTTGCCGGCGGACATGCTGACGCTCTGGGGCTACGGCGAACAGCTTTCGCAACAGAGCGGTGGCGCCTTCGATCTCACCGTCGAGCCGCTGATGAACCTCTGGGGCTTCGGCCCGCAGTCGCGCAGCGAGAAGGTGCCCGACGCCTCCGCGCTGGAGCATGAACGCGCCCGCGTCGGCCATCAGCATCTGCGTCTGAACGGCGATCAGCTGTGCAAGGACGTCGACGCGCAGCTGGACTTCGACAGCATCGTCGCCGGCTATGCCGTGGACCAGGTGAGTGCCCGCCTTGCCGAGTTGGGCCTGACGGATTACCTGGTGGAGATCACCGGCGAGCTCAAGGCCGTGGGTCACAAGCCCGATGGCACGCCGTGGCGCATCGCCCTGGAAGTGCCCAGCGGCGAGCGCGAGCGGCAGGTGGAGCGTTCGGTGGCGCTGGACGGCATCGGCTTGTCCACCTCCGGCGACTACCGCAACTATTTCGAGGAGGGTGGGCAGCGCTACTCGCACACCTTCGATCCGCGGACCGGCGCGCCGGTCCGCCATGCGCTGGCGGCGGTCACCGTGGCGGAAGCCCAGGCCCTGCGCGCCGATGGCCTGTCGACCCTGCTGATGGTGCTGGGGCCGGAGGAGGGCTATACCTTTGCCGAGCGCAACGGGCTGGCGGCCTTCTTCATCGTGCGCCAGGGCGACGGCTTCGTGACCCGCGCGACGACGCGCTTCGAAGCGCTGTTTCCGTCGCCTGAATGAAAGCTTCGGCGGGCATGATGGCGGCCCGCAGGCTGTTCAAGGCATGTAGTGGCGGCAAAATTCGCCTACCTGCCGACCAACCGCTAATGTGCAGCCTTTTGCCGCAGGGCTAAGCTGCGCCAATGATTTCGATCCGCCTCGGCGCATGTGGTGCCGGGGCTTCGCCGGGAGCGCCACGCGGGCGTCCCGGCCTGTTCTGAAGGAGTACGCATGGCTGTCTACAACTACGACGTGGTGATTCTCGGCACGGGCCCGGCAGGCGAGGGGGCGGCGATGAACGCCTCCAAGTACGGGCGCAAGCTGGCGGTGGTGGACAGCCGTCGCGTGGTCGGCGGCAACTGCACGCACCTGGGCACCATCCCGTCCAAGGCGCTGCGTCACTCGGTGAAGCAGATCATCGAGTTCAACACCAACCCGATGTTCCGCCAGATCGGCGAGCCGCGCTGGTTCTCCTTCCCGGACGTACTGAAAAGCGCCGAGCGGGTGATCTCCAAGCAGGTCTCCTCGCGCACCGGCTACTACGCGCGCAACCGCATCGACATGTTCAACGGCACCGCCAGTTTCGTCGACGAGCGTACCGTTGAAGTCGTGACCCCCAGCGGCGCCGTGGAGCGCCTGGTGGCCGACCAGTTCGTCATCGCCACCGGCTCGCGCCCGTATCGCCCGTCGGATATCAACTTCAACCACCCACGCGTCTACGACAGCGACACCATCCTGTCCCTGAGCCACACCCCGCGCCGTCTGATCATCTACGGAGCCGGCGTGATCGGCTGCGAGTACGCCTCGATCTTCAGCGGCCTGGGTGTACTGGTGGACCTGATCGACACC
Organism: Pseudomonas sp. NPDC086581; assembly: GCF_044746165.1. Taxonomy (NCBI): domain Bacteria; kingdom Pseudomonadati; phylum Pseudomonadota; class Gammaproteobacteria; order Pseudomonadales; family Pseudomonadaceae; genus Pseudomonas; species Pseudomonas sp. NPDC086581. The sequence goes on from NZ_JBIVBR010000016.1 coordinate 82,859, forward strand.
CGTGACCAGTTGCTCAGCTTCCTCGACGACGAAATCTCCGATGCGCTGAGCTACCACCTGCGCAACAACAACGTGCTGATCCGTCACAACGAGGATTACGAGCGCGTGGAAGGCCTGGACAACGGGGTGATCCTGCACCTGAAGTCGGGCAAGAAGATCAAGGCCGACGCCCTGCTGTGGTGCAACGGCCGCACCGGCAACACTGATCGCCTGGGCCTCGAGAACATCGGCATCAAGGTCAACAGCCGCGGCCAGATCGAGACCGATGAGAACTACCGCACCTCGGTATCGAACATCTATGCCGCCGGTGACGTGATCGGCTGGCCGAGCCTGGCCAGCGCCGCCTACGACCAGGGTCGTTCCGCTGCCGGCAACATCGTCGAGCACGATGGCTGGCGCTTCGTGAACGACGTGCCGACCGGCATCTACACCATTCCGGAGATCAGCTCGATCGGCAAGAACGAGCAGGAACTGACCGTGGCGAAGATTCCCTATGAGGTGGGCAAGGCCTTCTTCAAGGGCATGGCCCGCGCGCAGATCTCCAACGAGCCGGTGGGCATGCTGAAGATCCTGTTCCACCGCGACACCCTGGAAATCCTCGGCGTGCACTGCTTCGGTGACCAGGCCTCGGAGATCGTCCACATCGGCCAGGCGATCATGAACCAGCCGGGCGAACTGAACACCCTGAAGTACTTCGTCAACACCACCTTCAACTATCCGACCATGGCCGAAGCCTACCGCGTAGCGGCGTTCGACGGCCTGAACCGGATTTTTTGAAATACCCCGACCGGCGGCCTGAGCCGGTCGGGGAGAACCTGCTCAGCGATTCCCGATCGTGGCAGTGGCCAAACCGGGAAAGTCTGTGATCAGGCTATCCACGCCAAAATCAGCGAGCCGGCGCATCAGCGCCGGTTCGTTGACCGTCCACACCGACACATGCAGCCCCTGCTTCTGCGCTTTCAGCAAGCGCTCCGGGGTGCACAGCATCCAGTTCAGCGCCAGCAGATCACAGCCGTAGTGCGCGGCGACCTTCAGCGGGTCGAGCCAGGCATATTCGGCCACCAGCCCGCGTGACAGCTCCGGCGCCAGTTCCTCCAGTGCGCGCAGTACCGTGCGCGAACTCGAGGTCACGGTGATGCGGTCGCGCAGGCCGAAACGGCCCACCAGTTGGTGAATCGCCTGCACCGTGCGGCTGGCGCGATCCTTCGACGCGCTTTTCACCTCCAGCTGCCAGTGCTCGAACTCGCAGCGCTCGAACAACTCCGCCAGGCGCGGGATGGGGCAGGGGCGTACCCAGCCTGGGCCGCCGTCGCGGGCGTCCATGGTCACCAGATCCTCCGCCAGTTGCTCGGAGACCTTGCCGCGGCGGCCGGTGGTGCGCTTGAGCGTCGGGTCGTGGATCACCATCAGCTCGCCGTCGCGGGACAGGTGCAGGTCCAGTTCGCAGCGCTTCACGCCATGTTCCAGGCAGCGCTGGAAGCTGTTCAGGGTGTTTTCCGGTGCTTCGCCTTTGGCGCCGCGATGGCCATAGATCAGAGTCACTGGGGCTCCTTGGGAGTCGGTGAAAGGTCCTTGAGGTATTGCGAACGGTGCTGGCGGACGGCATCGACCACCACGCCACTCTCGAAATAGACGCTGAATTCGCGGTAGTCCCAGCGCGAGATGGGCGGCTTGCCCACCGCCGGGTGCTCTTCGTCCGGCAGGCCGAAGCGCTCCAGCACGGCCTTCTGGCTCTCGCCACGGGCTGGCAGCACGATGTGCGGGTCGCCCTGGCTGCCCACGGGTATCTCGATGGTATCCGCCAGCAGTGGCAGCGGGGTGACAAGGCTCAACAGGAGCAGCAGATGGCGCATGGATTTCCCTGGGTTCATTCTTCGCGGGCCTTGGCCTGCCGGCGTTCCAGTGCCTGGCGCTGGAGAATGTGGCGAGCCAGCAACTGGCGCTGGGCGTCGCCGAGCATCTCGAATTCGGTGCCGATCTCGTAGTCGCCCTCGGGCTGCTGCTGGCAATGGGTGACCTTGGCGCGCAGCAGCAGGCCCAGGCCGTGGGGGAGCAGGATGATCTTCAGCGCCAGGTCCTGGCCGACCGGCAGCGGCTGGGCGTCACGGAAATTGATGCCGCCTTCGGACAGCGTGACCTTGCGCGCCGGGCCGATCTCGCTGAGCAGGCTCTGGGTCAGGGCCTGGGCGATCAGGTCGATGCGCTTGTTCATCACCTTCAGGTAGCTGGCCAGCGGGCGGTCGCGCTCGTTGATATGGCGCAGCAGGTGCTGCGACTCGAAGTCGGTCAGGTGCAGGTCGCTGAGCAGATTGAACAGCGCGGAATCATCCTGAAGCACTTCTTGCGACTGGATTTCGTCCTCGCGCAGCGGGCGAAATTCCAATGCGAGCGTGTCTTCAATACGATAGTATTCGCGGCGGTCATCCGCGTCTGGAGTGGACATGGCGAACCCACGGCAGCAGTGATGGTCTGAGTGTAAAGCCGCCTGCCTGGCCTCGCCACACGGAAGTCGCACGCCAGATGGAACTGACGCCCGACGCACTCTTCACCTTCTCATTCGGCCCCACATGTTCAGACCCCTTTCCGTCTACATCGGAACGCGCTACACACGCGCCAAACGCCGCAGCCATTTCGTTTCCTTCATCTCGCTCACCTCCATGATCGGCCTCGCGCTGGGTGTGGTGGTGATGATCGTGGTGCTCTCGGTGATGAACGGCTTTGACCACGAGATGCGCACCCGCGTGCTGGGCATGGTGCCCCACGCCACGGTGGAGTCCTACCAGCCGATCTCCGATTGGCAGGGCATCGCCACGCAGATCAAGACCCAGCACCCCAACGTGCTGGAAGTCGCGCCCTTCATCCAGATGCAGGGCCTGCTCAGCGCCGGCGGCACGGTACAGAAGGTACTGATCAACGCCGTGGACCCGAACGAGGAGAGCAAGGTCTCGATCATCGACCAGTTCTTCCAGGAAGGTTCGCTCACGAGCCTCAAGCCCGGCGAGTTCGGCATCATCATCGGCGACAAGGCGGCGAAGAACCTCGGCGTGAAGCTGGGCGACAAGGTCACCTTCATCGCCCCGGAAGTCTCGGTCACCCCGGCCGGCATGTTCCCGCGCATGAAGCGCTTCACCGTGGTCGGCACCTTCCATGTCGGCGCCGGTGAACTGGACGGCTACGTCGCCATGGTCCACATCGACGACGCCGCGCGCATGCGCCGCCTCAAGGAAGGCCAGGTCGAAGGCCTGCGCCTGAAGCTCGACGACCTGTTCCAGGCACCGCGCACCGCCTGGGAAATCGCCCGCACCTTGAAGGGCAACGATTACTTCGCCCGCGACTGGACCCGCAGCCACGGCAACCTGTACCAGGCGATCCGCATGGAGAAATCCATGATCGGCCTGTTGCTGCTGCTGATCGTCGCGGTCGCCGCGTTCAACATCATTTCCACCCTGGTCATGGTCGTCACCGACAAGAAGGCCGACATCGCCATCCTGCGCACCCTGGGCGCCACGCCCGGGCAGATCATGGCGACCTTCATGGTCCAGGGCACGGTGATCGGCGTCATCGGAACCTTCATTGGCGGTGTGCTGGGCATCCTCGCGGCGCTCAACGTCAGCTCTGCCATCGCCCTGCTGGAGCGCCTGCTGGGCCACAAATTCCTCAACGCGGACGTCTACTTCATCGATTACCTGCCCTCGCAACTGATGAGCGAGGACGTGATCCTGGTGTGCAGCGCCGCGCTGATCCTTAGTTTCTTCGCCACCTTGTATCCGGCCTGGCGTGCGGCCCGCACCCAGCCCGCGGAGGCCCTGCGTTATGAGTAAGCCGACCCCCAACGACCAGGCCGTCCTGAGCTGCCGCGACCTCGGCAAACGCTACGAGGAAGGCCCGCAGTCGGTCGAGGTGCTTTCCGGCGTGCAGTTGGAACTGCTGCCGGGCGAACGCGTGGCCATCGTCGGCAGCTCCGGCTCGGGCAAGAGCACCCTGCTGAACATGCTTGGCGGCCTCGATACGCCCAGCACCGGCAGCGTCTGGCTGGCCGGCGAACAGCTGTCGGCGCTCAACGAGAAGCAGCGCGGCCTGCTGCGCAACCGCGCGCTGGGCTTCGTCTACCAGTTCCACCACCTGCTGCCTGAGTTCACTGCCCTGGAGAACGTCTGCATGCCGCTGCTGATCGGCAAGACGCCGATCCCGGAGGCGCGCCAGCGTGCCACTGCGCTGCTGGAGCGCGTGGGTCTGGGCCATCGCCTGAGCCACAAGCCGTCGGAGCTGTCCGGCGGTGAGCGCCAGCGCGTGGCCATCGCCCGTGCTCTGGTCAACACGCCGAAGCTGGTACTCCTCGATGAGCCCACCGGCAACCTCGACCAGCACACCGCCCACGGTATCCAGGAGCTGATGCTGGAACTGTCGCAGTCCCTTCGCACTGCCTTCCTGGTGGTGACCCACGACACTCACCTCGCCCAGCAGATGGATCGTGTGCTGCGCCTGGAGGAGGGCCGGCTGGTTGCCGCCTGAGGGATAACGGAATGTTCAGACCCCTGTCCGTCTTCATCGGCACCCGCTACACCCGTGCCAAGCGACGCAACCACTACATCTCGTTCATCTCCCTGACCTCGATGATCGGCCTTGCGCTGGGCGTGCTGGCCATGATCGTGGTGCTTTCGGTGATGAACGGCTTCCAGAAGGAAATGCGCTCGCGCATCCTCGGCATGGTCCCGCATGCCGTGCTGCAGCAGGCCAGCGGCCCGCTGGACGACTGGCAGCGCGTGGCCGAGGTAGCCAAGCAGAACCCGAAGATCGTCGGCGCGGTGCCCTACACCGAAGTCGACGGCATGCTCTCCTACAAGGGCATGATGCAACCCATCGAGGTCGATGGCGTCGATCCGGCGCTGGAAACCCAGGTGTCGATCATCGGCCAGCACATGGTCCGCGGCAGTCTCGACGATCTCAAGGCCACCGAGTTCGGCGTGGTCATCGGCGAGATCACTGCGCGGCGCTTCCACGTCAATGTCGGCGACAGCCTGCTGCTGATCGTCCCCGAGCCGAGCACCGCGCCCGGCGGCATCACCCCCCGCATGCAGCGCCTCAATGTGGTCGGCATCTTCAAGGTCGGCGCCGAACTGGACAGCACCCTGGCGCTGATCCATGTGGACGACGCCGCCAGCCTGATGCGCTGGCAGCCCGGCCAGGTGCAGAGCGTGCGCATTGCCCTGAAGGACCTGTTCCAGGCGCCGGAAGTCGGTGCGGCTATCGCCAGGCAATTGGGCGACGGCTATCGCTCGGTGGACTGGACCCACACCCAGGGCAGCCTGTTCAGCGCGATGAAGATGGAAAAGACCATGATCGGCCTGCTGCTGTTGCTGATCGTCGCGGTCGCCGCCTTCAACATCATCGCCACCCTTATCATGGTGGTGGCCGACAAGCGCGCGGACATCGCCATCCTGCGCACCCTGGGCGCCACGCCGAAGCAGATCATGGCGATCTTCATGGTGCAGGGCACGGTGATCGGCCTGATCGGCACCGTCATCGGCTGCGTGCTGGGCGTGCTGGCGGCGTACAACGTCACCGCGATCGTCTCGACCCTGGAGCGCGTCGCCGGCACCCACGTGTTCAACTCGGACATCTATTTCATCAACTACCTGCCGTCCGACCCGCAGATCAGCGACATCGTGCTGATCTGCGTCGCGGCGCTGTCGATGAGCTTCCTCGCCACGCTCTACCCGGCCTGGCGCGCGGCCTCGACCCAGCCGGCGGAATCGCTGCGGTACGAGTGATCACCGGCCCATGAAAAAGCCGCCCTTCGGGGCGGATTTTTTGTACCTGTAGGAGCAAGCTCGTTTCTACGAAAAAACGTAATTGCCGAGGCGGCGATTGCGTCTACAGGCCGTTCTGCAGGTTGCGCAGCGCCCGACGACGCCGCCAGCTGCGGCCGATCCACCAGCGCCAGTAACCCTCGGTGAGCAGGTAGCCGAGGATGCCCACCAGGATGCCGCAGATCACCGAGCCCAGCAGGAACGGCTGCCAGAGCATCGACAGCTCGCCGCTGATCCATTCCCAGGTCAGGTGGTCGGGCAGGGCGCGTGCCGGGATGCCCATCACCCAGGCGCCCATCTTGTAGGTGCAGTAGAACACCGGCGGCATGGTGATCGGGTTGGTCAGCCAGACCAGCCCCACCGAGATCGGCAGGTTGGCCCGCACCCACACCGCCAGCGAGGCGGCCAGCAGCATCTGCAGCGGGATCGGGATGAACGCGGCGAACAGCCCCATGCCCATGGCACGGGACACGGAGCGGCGATTCAGGTGCCAGAGGTTGGGCGACTGGATCAGCGGTCCGAGAAAGCGCAGGCCCTTGTGGTTCCTGATGCTCTCCGGATCGGGCATGTAGCGCTTGAAGATTCGGCGCGGCATGGAGGAAATCTCTGGCAGACGGACGACGGTTCATTATGCCTAGCTAGGTGACAGTCATTCGTTGCCAACTATGTCCGTGTGTAACCGCCGCAGACCAATCGGATCGGCGGTTGCGCCGGGGTCAGGGAGTCGCTCCGTTGCCTCGTACAGGGATGTTCGCGCTGGCCCTGGGGTTGCTGGCGCTGCGCTGGATGCCGGCGCTGCCATCCGGCTGGGTTCTGCTGCTTCTCGCGCTGGTCGCGCTGCCGTTGTTGTTCACTCGCGGCTATTTCGTCGGCCTGTTCCTGCTCGGTTTCGCCTGGGCCTGCCAGTCGGCGCAGTGGGCGCTGGATGATCGTCTGGCGCTGGAGCTGGACGGCCGTACGCTATGGCTGGAGGGCAGGGTAGAGGGCCTGCCGGATCGCTCCGGGCCATCGGTTCGTTTCCAGCTCGCCGAGGTCTCCAGCCCTCGCGCGAAGGTCCCTGCCACGCTGCGTCTGTCCTGGTTCGGCGGGCCGCCGGTGGAGGGCGGCGAGCGCTGGCGGCTCGCCGTGAAACTCAAGCGTCCCCACGGCATGGCCAATGGCGCGGGGTTCGATTACGAAGCCTGGCTTACCGCCCAGCGCATCGGCGCTACCGGCAGCGTGAAGGACGGGCAGCGCCTGGAAGCTTCCGGCGGCCCGCGCGCTTGGCGCGAAGCCTGGCGGCAACGACTGCTGGCGGCGGATGCCCATGGGCGCTCCGGGGCGCTCGCCGCGCTGGTGCTGGGCGATGCGTCCGGGCTGACCACGGCGGACTGGCAAGTCCTGCAGGACACCGGAACCCTGCACCTGATGGTGATCTCCGGCTCGCACATCTCGCTGCTGGCCGGCCTGCTCTATGCACTGGTCGCTGGCCTGGCGCGCTTCGGTTGTTGGCCGGCGCGAGTCCCGTGGTTGCCCTCCGCCTGCCTGCTGGCCGCAAGCGGCGCCTGGGCCTACAGCCTGATGGCGGGATTCGAGGTGCCGTTGCAGCGCGCCTGCGTCATGGTCTCCATCGTCCTGTTGTGGCGTCTGTGCTATCGCCATCGGGGCCTGTGGACGCCCTTGCTCGGCGCCTTGCTGGCGGTGCTGCTGGTCGAGCCGCTGGTGGTGCTGTCGCCGGGCTTCTGGCTGTCCTATGCGGCGGTGGCGCTGCTGATCTACGGTTTTTCGGGACGGCTGGGACGCTGGACCGCCTTGCGCACCTGGCTGCGCGCGCAATGGCTGATGGCGGTGGGGCTGCTGCCGGCGTCCATCGCACTGGGTTTGCCGCTGAGTGTGTCTGGCGTGGTCGCCAACCTGATCGCCGTGCCCTGGGTCGAGTTGGTCGTCGTGCCGATGGCGCTGCTGGGGAGCCTGGCGCTTGGCGTGCCATGGCTGGGCGAGGGGCTGCTCTGGGTGTCGGGCGGACTGCTGGAGTTGCTGTTCCGCCTGCTGGGCTGGATGGCCGAGCTGGCGCCCGCCTGGCAGCCGGTAGCCGCCCCCGTCTTGGCCGTGGCGCTGGCGATGCTGGGGGCGCTCCTGCTGCTTGCGCCGGCCGGCGTGCCATTGCGTGCGCTGGGGCTGGCAATGTTCCTGCCGGTCTTCTGGCCGACCGTCCCGTTGCCCGCACCGGGCACGGCCGAGATCCGCGTGCTGGACGTGGGGCAGGGGCTTTCAGTGCTGATCCGCACGCGCAGCCAGGTCTGGCTCTACGACACCGGGGCGCGCAACGGCGAATTCGACATCGGTGAGCGTGTGGTCGTACCGACGCTGCGTAGCCTGGGTATCGGGCGGCTGGATAGGCTGATGCTCAGTCACGCGGACAACGACCATGCCGGCGGCGCCGCAGCGGTAAAGCGCTCGCTGCGGCCGGCTCAGGTCATCAGCGGCGAGCCCGATCGCCTGCCGCAGGAACTGCAGGCGCGTCCCTGTCGAATCGAAGAGTGGCAGGTCGATGGCGTTCGCTTCTCCAGCTGGGCCTGGGCGGGCGCCGGGGAAAGCAACGACCGTTCCTGCGCGCTGGAAGTCGAAGCCAACGGCGAACGCATCCTGCTGACCGGCGACCTGCCACGACCCGCCGAACTGGCGTGGCTGGCCGCGCATCCGGGGGAGCGTATCGACTGGCTGCTGGCCGGCCATCACGGCAGCCGCAGTTCCTCCGGACCGGCCTTCCTGCGGGCGATCAGGCCAACGACGGCGATCATCTCCCGTGGCGCAAACAATCCCTACGGCCATCCGCACCCGTCGGTCGTCGAGCGCTTCCGCGCGCTGGGCATCAGGATTCAGGATACGGCGGAGCAGGGCGCACTGACCCTGACGCTCGGTGCCCATGGCGAGGTCCGGGGAGTGCGGGAAGGCGCACATTTCTGGCAGGAAAATTGAGCCTCGGGCGGTCGGCTCGCCACGGCCCCTGTGCTAGAGTGGCGCCACTTTTTTTCAGGGGATTCACCACTGTGTGGGAACTGGTCAAAGCTGGCGGCTGGATGATGCTGCCGATCTTGCTGAGCTCCGTCGCTGCCATGGCGATCGTCGCCGAACGTCTCTGGACCCTGCGCTTGAGCCGTGTGGCCCCGCCGCAGCTGCTCGGCCAGGTGTGGAAGCAGATCAAGGACAAGAAGATGAACAGCCAGGCCCTGAAGGACCTGCGCGCGTCTTCCCCGCTGGGTGAAATCCTCGCGGCTGGCCTGGCCAACTCCAAGCACGGTCGCGAGATCATGAAGGAGTGCATCGAGGAAGCCGCCTCCCGCGTCATCCACGAGCTGGAGCGCTACCTCAACGCCCTGGGAACCATCGCTGCCATGGCGCCGCTACTTGGCTTGCTGGGTACCGTGTTCGGCATGATCCAGATCTTCAGCGCCTTCATGGGCGACGGCATGGCCAATGCGCCCATGCTCGCCGGCGGTATCTCCAAGGCGCTGATTACCACGGCGGCCGGCCTGATCGTGGCGATTCCGTCGGTGTTCTTCCACCGTTACCTGCTGCGCCGCGTCGATGAACTGGTCATCGCCATGGAGCAGGAAGCCATCAAGCTGGTGGAAGTGACCCAGGGCGATCGCGAAGTCGATTTCGTCGAGGAAGGCAAAGCGTGAAATTCCGCCGCAGAGCGGGCGGAGCGGCCCGCGAGGACGTCTTCATCAACCTGGCGTCGCTGATCGACGTGATCTTCGTGCTGCTGCTGTTCTTCGTGGTCGCCACTTCGTTCACCAAGCCGTCGCAGCTCAAGGTCGAACTGCCCGAAGCGGTCAGCGGCACGCCGCCGGCAGCCACCGAGATCAAGCAGATCGAAATCTCCATCAGTGTCGAAGGCCACTACGCGCTCAATGGCCAGAGCCTGGCGCGTGACGATCTGGAAAACCTGATGAACGCCATGCAGCGCGAATCCGCCGGCGACAACAGCCTGCCGGTGGTGATCACCGCCGATGGCAAGGTGAACTACCAGTCCGTGGTCACCGCGATGGATGCCGCCGGCAAGCTGGGCTTCACCCACCTGCGCATCACCACCATCGAGGCGCAGGCGGACAAGAAGAGTCCCTGATGGCGTTCTCCGACCGCCTGCTCGATGCCTGGTACAAGGGCCACCCGGCCCTTGCCCTGCTGAGGCCGCTCGAACTGCTCTACCGGCGCGTCGCCCAAGGCCGCCGGCAGGACTTCCTCTCCGGCGCCAAGCCGGCCTACCGCGCGCCGGTACCCATCGTCGTGGTGGGCAACATCACCGTCGGCGGCACCGGCAAGACGCCGATGATCCTCTGGCTGATCGAACATTGCCGCGCCCGTGGGCTGAAGGTCGGCGTGGTCAGTCGTGGCTACGGCGCCAAGCCGCCACAGACGCCCTGGCGCGTGCGCGCCGAGCAATCGGCGGCCCAGGCGGGCGACGAGCCGCTGATGATCGTGCGCCGCAGTGGCGTGCCGCTGATGATCGACCCGGACCGCTCCAGTGCCGTGCGCGCGCTGCTGGCCGAAGAGCCACTGGACCTGATCCTCTGTGATGACGGCCTGCAACATTACCGGCTGGCCCGCGACCTGGAACTGGTGCTGATCGACGCCGCCCGTGGCCTGGGCAACGGCCGCTGCCTGCCCGCCGGGCCGTTGCGCGAACCCGCCGAGCGACTGGCCGAAGTCGACGCCGTGCTGCACAACGGCGCGCCGTCCGATCCGTTCGACGCCTTCTCCTTCGTCCTGCGACCGTCTGCCCTGGTCAACCTGGCCAGCGGTGAGCGGCGTGGCGTCGAGCACTTCCCCAGTGGTCAGTCGCTGCATGCACTGGCCGGGATCGGCAACCCGCAGCGTTTCTTCGCAACGCTCGAGGCGCTAAACTGGCGGCCGATTCCGCATCCCTTCCCCGACCATGCGGCCTACACCGCCGAGCAGCTGCGCTTCACGCCGGAACTGCCGCTGGTCATGACCGAGAAGGACGCGGTGAAATGCCGGTCCTTCGCCGCGCCCGACTGGTGGTACCTCGCCGTCGAAGCGCAGCCGTCGCCGGCCTTCGTCGCCTGGTTCGACGTTCAGCTCGAGCGCCTGCTCGTCCGCTGATCCGCCGTCGCAACCCGGTGCCGTCCGCATTCAAATTGTTCGCTGTTCAAGCTCAAGGAACGCACCATGGACCCGAAACTCCTCGATATCCTCGCCTGTCCGCTGTGCAAGGGCCCGCTCAAGCTCACCGATGATAAGTCCGAGCTGATCTGCAAGACCGACGGCCTGGCCTACCCGGTGCGCGACGGCATCCCGGTGATGCTCGAAGGCGAGGCGCGTACCCTGAACGTCGATGAGCGTCTGGACAAGTAACGCCATGACCCAGGCCTACACCGTCGTCATTCCCGCCCGCTTCGCCTCCACCCGCCTGCCCGGCAAGCCGCTGCAGGACATCGCCGGAAAGCCGATGATCCAGCACGTCTGGGCGCAGGCCGGCAAAAGCTCGGCCACCCAGGTGGTGGTCGCCACCGACGATGCGCGCATCTTCGATGCCTGCCAGGGCTTCGGCGCCCAGGTGGTGCTGACCCGCGCCGACCACAACTCCGGCACCGACCGCCTGGCGGAAGTTGCCGACGCCCTGGGCCTGGCCGACGATGCCATCGTGGTCAACGTGCAGGGCGACGAGCCGCTGGTGCCGCCGTCGATCATCGACCAGGTGGCCGCCAACCTCGCAGCGCACCCGGAAGCGGGTATCGCTACCCTGTGCGAGGAAATCCATGACTCCGCCGCGCTGTTCAACCCGAACATCGTTAAGGTGGTCAGCGACAAGAACGGCCTGGCCCTGACCTTCAGCCGCGCCACGCTGCCCTGGGCGCGCGACGCCTTCGCGGTGGATCGCGAAAGCTTGCCGGCCAACGTGCCTTACCGCCGCCACATCGGCATCTACGCCTACCGTGCGCGCTTCCTGCGCGATTTCGTGGCCTGGGGCCCGTGCTGGCTGGAAGACACCGAGTGCCTGGAGCAGCTGCGTGCGCTCTGGCATGGCGTGCGCATCCACGTGGCTGACGCCTTGGAAGCGCCGCAAGCCGGCGTCGATACCCCGGAAGACCTGGAGCGCGTCCGGCGCATCCTGGGGGGCTGATGAAGGTTCTGTTCGTCTGCCTGGGCAACATCTGCCGCTCGCCCACCGCCGAAGGCGTATTCCGCCACAAGGTCCGCGAAGCGAGCCTGGAGAATCGCATCGAGATCGATTCGGCTGGCACCGGCGACTGGCACGTCGGCAAGGCGCCGGACGCGCGGACCCGCGCTGCCGCGCTGCGCCGTGGCTATGACCTGTCGGGCCTGCGGGCGCGACAGGTCAGCGTCGCCGACTTCTCCCGCTACGATCTGGTCCTGGCGATGGACAACGCCAACCTGCGCGACCTCAAGCATCTTCGCGGTAGCAGCGGCAAGGCGGAGCTGGACCTGTTCCTGCGCCGCTACGAGCTGGAAGTCGACGAAGTCCCCGACCCGTATTACGGCGGCGAAGACGGTTTCGAGCAGGTGCTGGACCTGGTGGAAAGGGCCTGCGACGGCCTGCTGACGGAAGTGAAGGGGCGCCTGTGACGCTGCAACTGCAAGAACGCGTTTCCCTCAAGCCCTACAACACCTTCGGTGTCGAAGTCGCGGCGCGCTGGTTCGCCCAGGCCCACGACGATGCTGAGGTGCGCGCCGGTATCGCCGCCGCCGCAGCAAAGGGCCTGCCGCTGATGGTGATCGGTGGCGGCAGCAACCTGTTGCTGACCCGTGACGTCGAGGCGCTGGTGCTGCGCATGGCTTCCCGTGGCGTGCGTGTCGTCAGTGACGACGGCGAGCGCGTGGTAGTCGAGGCGGAGGCTGGCGAGGTATGGGATGACTTCGTGCGCTGGACCCTCGCCCAGGGTTTCGGCGGGCTAGAGAACCTCAGCCTGATTCCCGGCACCGTCGGCGCAGCTCCGATGCAGAACATCGGCGCCTATGGCGTCGAGATCAAGGACGTGTTCGCCGGCCTGACCGCGCTGGATCGCGAGAGCGGCGATCTGCGCGAGTTCGGCCTGGAAGACTGCGCCTTTGCCTACCGCGAAAGTCGGTTCAAGCGTGAGCCGGGCCGTTGGCTGATCCTGCGGGTGCGCTTCGCGCTGAGCCACATCGCGAAACTGCATCTGGACTACGGTCCAGTGCGCCAGCGTCTGGCAGAGGAGGGCGTCACTGCGCCGACACCGGCCGATGTTTCGCGGGCGATCTGTGCAATTCGCCGTGAGAAGCTCCCGGACCCGGCGGTGCTGGGCAATGCCGGCAGCTTCTTCAAGAACCCGGTGGTCTCCGTGACTCTGGCCGATGCGCTGCGCCAGCAGTACAGCGACCTGGTGGCCTATCCGCAGGGCGATGGGCAGATGAAGCTGGCCGCCGGCTGGCTGATCGATAAGGCTGGCTGGAAAGGCTTCCGCGAGGGTCCGGTGGGTGTCCATGCCCAGCAGGCGTTGGTACTGGTGAACTACGGCGGCGCCACCGGGATGCAGCTGCATGCACTGGCTCGGCGTATCCATGACGATATCCAGCAGCGCTTCGGCGTGGAGTTGGAGATGGAGCCGAATCTCTACTGAGGTGCTTCGGACATGAAGAAGGGGATGCCGTTGGTATCCCCTTTTTTGTGCCTGATTCCTCGGGCTGGAGCTTTAGTAATACGCACGCCGCAAAGCGCAGACAATAAAAAAGGGGATGCAGATGCATCCCCTTTTTCAGATCAGGAAGCTATCAGCTGTGGTGTTTTTCCACCACGGTGCCTTGTTCTTCCTCGGTCTTCTCGGCTTTGTCGCCTTCAGCCTGTTCGGCAGCCGGTTGCTCGGTGGCTTCAACGGCTTCGTTCACGACTTCGGCTTCGACGGCCTCGACAGTGACTTCAGCAGCTGGCTCGACCACGACTTCGGCTTCCACGGCAGCGGCTTCTTCAACCACGGCTTCGACGGCCGGAGCCTGCTCTACCTGCGGAGCAGCGGCTGCTGCTGCAGCAGCTTCGCGGGCAGCACGTTCCTGGCGACGACGCTCGCGCGGGTCGTTGGAGGCGCGGCCGGTGGCGTTGGCCGGAACGGCCGGAGCTTCTTCGGCAGCAGTTGCAGTGGCAGCCGGAGCTTCCTCGGCAACCACCGGAGCTTCCACCTGAGGCTCTTCGACCAGCTGGGCGACGGCTTCGATCACGGTTTCAGCAGCCGGAGCCGACGCTTCTTCCGCAACCACCGGCTCGGCGGCAGCCACTTCAACGATCTCGCTGGCAGCACCTACCGGCTCGGCAGCCTGCTCGGCGGGCTTGGCCAGGAACTCGATGGTCTGCTCGAGGGCGCTTTCGGTGCGTACGGCTTCAACCACGCCGGACTCCAGCGGCTGGGCCTCGACCTGAGCCTGGGCAGCGGGCTGCTCCTGCTCGGCGGCGGCTTCAGCAACGGCTACAGCGGTAGCGGCGGCAGCGACCATGGCGGCAGGCGACGGGGTGTCGGAAGCAGCCTGTTCGGCAGTGCCTTCGGCACTCACTTCACCTTCGGCGCCTTCAACACCATCCACACCGGCCTCACGCTGGCGCTCGCGGCGGTTGCTGCGGCGACGCTGGCCACGGGAGCGGCGACGCGGACGCTCGTCGTCCGAACCTTCGTCGTCCTGTTGATCCAGCAGCTCTTCGTTCGGCAGCTCTTCGGCTTCCAGGGCGGCGGCATCGCGAGCCGGACGGTCTTCGCGCGGCTGACGCTCTTCGCGCGGCTGACGCTCTTCGCGGGGCTGGCGCTCGGCGCGCTCACTGCGAGGTTGACGCTCTTCGCGCGGCTGGCGTTCTTCACGCGGTTGACGCTCGGTGCGCTCGCCACGCTCTTCGCGGGGCTGACGCTCCTCGCGCGGCTGGCGCTCGGCGCGCTCTTCACGCGGCTGACGCTCTTCACGCGGTTGACGTTCGGCGCGCTCTTCACGCGGCTGGCGTTCCTCGCGAGGTTGACGCTCGGCACGCTCTTCGCGCGGCTGGCGTTCTTCGCGGGGCTGACGCTCGGCGCGCTCTTCACGCGGCTGACGCTCTTCGCGAGCCGCGCGCTCAGTGCGCTCACCGCGCTCGTCGCGGCGACCACGTTCTTTACGCTCGTCATCACGACGACCGCCATCGCGACCGTCACGGCGACGGTTCTGCTGACGGCCATTGCGACGCTCGCCCTGACCTTCGCTGCGCTCGGTGGCGGGCTTCTCGGCGGCAACCGGGGTCGGCTCCGGCTTGCTGCCGGCGAACAGGCCTACCAGCGACTTCACCAGCCCCTGGAACAGGCTCGGCTCAGGCATGGGCTTGGTAGCTTCGACGGCGGCCGGTGCTGCGGCGGCAGTCTGCTGCGGGGCAGGGGTTTGCGGGGAAACGGTCTTCACCGCGGCTTCCTGGCGAACCAGGGTGCGAGTGGCGCTGACCGGCTGGACTTCCTCGTGCTCTTCCGGGGCCATCTCGTAGCTGGCGTGGCCGGACAGCAATTCGGGGTTGTCGTCACGCAGGCGCTGGACTTCGAAGTGCGGGGTTTCCAGGTGGTCGTCCGGCAGGATGAAGATGCGCGCGCGGGTGCGCAGTTCGATCTTGGTGATGGCGTTGCGCTTCTCGTTGAGGAGGAAGGCGGCAACCTGGAACGGCACGCGCGCACGAACTTCGGCGGTGCGGTCCTTCAGGGCTTCTTCCTCGATCAGGCGCAGGATGGCCAGCGACAGGGATTCGACGTCACGGATGATGCCTTGGCCGTTGCAGCGCGGGCAGACGATGCCGCTGGTCTCGCCCAGGGACGGACGCAGGCGCTGGCGGGACATTTCCAGCAGACCGAAGCGCGAGATGCGGCCAACCTGTACGCGGGCGCGGTCGGCTTCCAGGGCTTCGCGGACGCGTTCTTCCACAGCGCGCTGGTTCTTCGCCGGGGTCATGTCGATGAAGTCGATGACGATCAGGCCGCCGATATCACGCAGACGCAGCTGGCGGGCGATTTCCTCGGCCGCTTCCAGGTTGGTCTGCAGGGCGGTTTCTTCGATGTCGCCGCCCTTGGTGGCTCGCGCCGAGTTGATGTCGATGGACACCAGGGCTTCGGTCGGGTCGATGACGATGGAGCCGCCCGACGGCAGCTTCACTTCGCGCTGGAAGGCGGTTTCAATCTGGCTCTCGATCTGGAAGCGGTTGAACAGCGGAACGCTGTCCTGGTACAGCTTCACCTTGCTCGCGTACTGCGGCATGACCTGCTGGATGAAGTTCAGAGCTTCTTCCTGGGCGTCGATGCTGTCGATCAGCACTTCGCCGATGTCCTGGCGCAGGTAGTCGCGGATGGCGCGGATGATGACGTTGCTTTCCTGGTAGATCAGGAAGGGGCCGCTGCGCTCGCCGGAGGCTTCCTTGATGGCGCCCCAGAGTTGCAGCAGGTAGTCCAGGTCCCATTGCAGCTCTTCGGAGCTGCGGCCCAGGCCCGCGGTGCGGACGATCAGGCCCATGTCACCGGGAACGGTCAGGCCGTTCAGGGCTTCACGCAGTTCGTTGCGCTCTTCACCCTCGATGCGGCGGGAGATGCCACCGGCACGCGGGTTGTTGGGCATGAGCACCAGGTAACGGCCGGCGAGGCTGATGAAGGTGGTCAGGGCGGCGCCCTTGTTGCCACGTTCTTCTTTCTCGACCTGGACGATGACTTCCTGGCCTTCGCTCAGGACGTCCTTGATGTTGATGCGGCCTTCAGGATTCTTCTTGAAGTACTCGCGGGAGATTTCCTTGAGGGGGAGGAAGCCGTGGCGTTCGGCGCCGAAGTCGACGAATGCGGCCTCGAGGCTCGGCTCGATGCGGGTGATGCGGCCTTTGTAGATGTTGGCCTTTTTCTGTTCGCGCGCGCCGGACTCGATGTCCAGGTCGAACAGGCGTTGGCCGTCTACCAGCGCTACACGCAACTCTTCGGGTTGAGTTGCGTTGATCAGCATTCTTTTCATGTAGTACCAATGGTTTCCGGGGCCACCGGAAACGGCGATCGGCACACACGACTCTCACGGTCGGTGCTAAGGCACGTACTCAGGAACGGCGGACCATTCCAGTGTCCAGCGGCAGCAGGATAAATCTGCTGTGCCGCGACTACGTTTCCTGCTTGTCGAGTAAGAACAAGCACTCATCAGGAGGAGGAATTAGCTGTCAGATGCGGACGATAAGTGCGTCTACGTTCAAGGCATGCGTTCAAGGCATGAACGCAACGCAATCCGACAGTTGTGCATCTCCACCCTGCACATTTCCCTAAGAGCCGGGTGCCACTCGCTGAATCCGGGAGCGGGGTTGGCTTTTATCACGGCGACATTGGCTGCCGTGGTCATGTCTGAAGGCCTGGGTTTCGAGGCGCTGTCGGCGCGAGAGTCGCTCGGGCCGTTGCAACGCTTCCGGGGACTGCCTCGTGTCCATTCAATGTGTTTGCAGGCGGTTGGGGATGGCGATTACGCGATCATCCGCAGGCCTGGCCACTTTTGGCGGCCTCCCGAATATAGCAGCAATGATTAAGTGCTTCAATTGAATGAAAAATTGTTATCATGTACGGATGACAAATCCCGCCCCTCCGACTTCCGGCGTCCAGCTGCTTGAAGTCGCGCCGGAGTATGCCGGCCAACGAATCGACAATTTCCTCCGTACTCAGCTCAAGGGCGTGCCCAAGACGCTGATCTATCGCATCCTGCGCAAGGGCGAAGTCCGGGTGAATAAAGGACGCATCAAACCCGAGTACAAGCTCCAGGTGGGCGATGTGATACGCGTTCCGCCGCTGCGTCTGGCTGAACGCGACGAGCCGGTGCCGTTGGCCCAGGGCCTGCTGGAGCGGCTGGAAGCCGCCATCGTCTACGAAGACAAGGCGCTGATCGTGGTGAACAAGCCCACCGGAATCGCTGTCCATGGCGGCAGCGGTCTGATCTACGGCGTTATCGAGGCGTTCCGCCAGCTGCGGCCGGAGTGCAAAGACCTAGAGCTGGTGCATCGTTTGGATCGCGATACTTCCGGCCTGTTGATGATTGCCAAGAAGCGCAGCATGTTGCGCCATCTGCACGACGCCCTGCGTGGCGAGCGCATCGTGGATAAGCGCTACCACGCCCTGGTACGCGGCAACTGGCCGGCGGCTAAGAAACAGATCGCCGTGCCGCTGCTCAAGAACAATCTGCGCTCCGGCGAGCGCGTGGTGGAAGTGAATCCAGAAGGCAAGGAAGCGCTGACCGAGTTCAAGGTGCTGCGACGCTTCGGTGACTTCGCCACGCTGGTCGAGGCGCGTCCGATCACCGGTCGCACTCACCAGATCCGTGTGCACGCCAAGCACGCTGGCCATTCCATTGCCGGCGACCCCAAGTACGGCGACGAGGATTTCTCCCGCGAAATCCGCGAGCTGGGCGGCAAGCGTCTGTTCCTGCACTCGGCCTACCTGCGCGTACCGTTGCCTGATGGCGGTGTGCTGGAGCTCGAAGCGCCGGTGGACGAAGTCTGGCTGCGCACCGTGGAGCGCCTGGATGCGTGAGTATTCCCTGCTGATCTTCGATTGGGATGGCACGCTGGTGGATTCCATCGGTCGTATCGTCGAGGCAATGCGAGTGGCGGCGGTGGGCTCCGGTCTTCCGGAGCGCAGCGATGCGGCGATCAAGGGCATCATCGGCCTGGGCCTGCCGGAAGCTATCCAGACGCTGTACCCGGAGGTAGAGGATGGCGAGCCGCTTGATCGCTTCCGGCTTGATTACGGAAGCCACTACCTGAGCCTGGAAGTGCAGCCTTCGCCGCTGTTCCCGGGCGTGGCTGAGGCGATGGCGGAATTTCGCAGCGCCGGTTACCAGTTGGCGGTCGCTACCGGGAAGAATCGTCGCGGGCTGGATCGCGTGCTGGCGGGGCAAGGTTGGACGAATTTCTTCGATATCACCCGCGCCGCCGATGAATCGGCGAGCAAGCCGGACCCGCGCATGCTGCACGAGATTCTCGAGCATTGCCGGGCCGACGCGCGTGATGCGCTGATGGTGGGCGATTCGCCTTTCGATCTGGAAATGGCGCGCCGCGCCGGCATGGATTCGGTGGCGGTGGGCTATGGTGCTCAGTCGCTGGAGATCCTTCGGGAGTATGCTCCGGCGCTGGAAGTGAATCATTTCAACGAATTGCGCGCCTGGCTCGCCGGGCGTTCGGTCAAACCGGTGCTCGAGGTAGGCAACTGATGTCGGATGAATGGAAGGCGGACGATAGCAAGGCTGCGCAAACCACGGCGGGTAACGACAAGAGCTGGAAGTTGCTGGAGAAGGCCGTGCTGGCTGGCGTCCAGGAACAGCGCCGGTCCCGTCGCTGGGGTATCTTCTTCAAATTGCTGACATTCGTTTATCTGTTCGGCGCGTTGGCGCTGTTCAGCCCCTTCGGTGGTTTGTCCAAATCCGCATCGCGCAGTGCCAGCCATACAGCACTGATCGAAGTGAAAGGCATGATCGCCGACAATGAGTCGGCCAGTGCCGACAACATCGTTGGCGCGCTGCGTTCCGCGTTCGAGGATACCGGCACCAAGGGCATCGTTTTGCGTATCAACAGCCCGGGTGGCAGCCCGGTGCAGTCCGGCTATGTCTACGATGAAATCAAGCGCCTGCGCGGTGAGCATCCGGATATCAAGGTCTACGCGGTCATCAGCGACCTGGGGGCTTCGGGTGCCTATTACATCGCCAGCGCGGCCGACGAGATCTACGCGGATAAGGCCAGCCTGGTCGGTTCCATCGGTGTGACGGCGGCGACCTTCGGTTTCGTCGGCACCATGGAAAAGCTGGGTGTGGATCGTCGCATCTATACCTCGGGCGAGCACAAGGCGTTCCTCGATCCGTTCCAGCCGCAGAAGGCGGATGAAACCGCCTTCTGGCAGCGGGTGCTGGATACCACTCACAAGCAATTCATCGATGTGGTGAAGAAGGGGCGTGGCAATCGCCTGAAGGACAAGGACCATCCCGAGCTGTTCTCCGGCCTGATCTGGTCCGGCGAGCAGGCACTGCAACTAGGTCTGATCGACGGTCTGGGCAGCTCCAGCTACGTGGCGCGCGAGATCATCAAGGAAAAGGAAATCGTGGACTACACCGTCCAGGAAACGGCCTTCGACCGCTTCACCAAGAAGCTGGGCGCGAGCGTCGCCGAGCGCATGGCGATGTGGATGGGCTGGCAGGGTCCAGTCCTGCGCTGAGTGCGCTTCCTTATATAAGGAAGGAAAAGGCTCGGCGATTGCCGGGCCTTTTCGTTTCAGGCTTTCCAGGTCAGGGGATTTGTACCTGTTCGGCAAGCAGCATATCCACCAGGCGAATAAGCGGCAGGCCGACCAGGCTGGTGGCGTCTTCGCCTTCGGTGGAGCGGAACAGGCTGACGCCCAGGCCTTCGGCCTTGAAGCTGCCGGCGCAGTCGAAGGGTTGTTCGGCTTCCAGGTAGCGGCGAATGCGTGCTTCGTCGAGGTCACGGAAGTGCACGGTGAAAGGCACGCAATCGATTTGGGTTTCGCCGCTCTGGCTATTGAACAGGCAGAGTCCGGTGAGGAAGCTGACGCTCTTGCCGCTGGCGTCCTGCAGTTGCTCGGTCGCGCGCTCGATGCCATGGGGCTTGCCGAGGATCCGGTCGCCGTTTACCGCGGCTTGATCGGAGCCGATGATCAGGTGGGCGGGGTAGCGCTGGGCCAGGGCGCGGGCTTTGCTTTGCGCCAGTCGGCGTACCAGTTGGTCGGCGCTCTCGCCGGGCAGCGGGGTTTCGTCGATGTCGGGGCTGGCGCATTCGAACGGCAGGCGCAGGCGCTGCAGCAATTCGCGGCGGTAAGGCGAGCTGGAAGCAAGGATCAGGGGCAGCATGGAGAATTCCTTCGGAGCGTCACCGCGATTCTAGCGAAAAGGGCTGTCCATACAGCGGTTTATGGCTAATTTCCTTTGACAGCTTCGGGTGCATCCCTATAATGGCGCGCTTATGTTGAATGGACCGATACCACCTCACGTTGATCCGCGCAAATTGGTAGAGCGCGCCGCCACCCTCGAGGGTGTGCTGCCGATCGCCAAGATGGCACGTCTCAGCGAGCAATTGACCAGCAGTGATGGCGATGTTCACGCGAAGTTTTCCTTCTTCCGTGATCAGCAGAAACTGGCGGTCATGCACGTCGAGCTCAATGGCGAGGTGAGCATGGTATGCCAGCGCTGTCTCGAGCCGGCCAAATTCCAGGTGGGTGGTGAGTATGATTACGTCATCATCCCGGAAGGCAAGTCGATCGATGATCTGCCCAGTGGCTACGATGCGTTGGAAGTGGGGGATGACCCCATCGACCTGACCTCGCTGGCTGAGGACGAGTTGCTGCTCGCCTTGCCCATCGTGCCGGTCCATGACCCTGAGGATTGCCAGCAGCCGGTGGGATACGCTACAGCGCCCGAACCGAGCGAGAACGTCGAAGAGCGGCCCAATCCGTTCAGCGTACTGGCGCAGTTGAAGCGTGACCCAAACGTTTAGGAGTTAATCAATCATGGCTGTTCAGCAGAACAAAAAATCCCGTTCCGCTCGTGACATGCGTCGTTCGCACGATGCCCTGGACGCGAACGCTCTGTCCGTGGAAAAGAGCACCGGTGA
Source organism: Pseudomonas sp. NPDC086581 (assembly GCF_044746165.1). Classification (NCBI taxonomy): domain Bacteria; kingdom Pseudomonadati; phylum Pseudomonadota; class Gammaproteobacteria; order Pseudomonadales; family Pseudomonadaceae; genus Pseudomonas; species Pseudomonas sp. NPDC086581. The sequence continues at coordinate 104,267 of NZ_JBIVBR010000016.1, forward strand.
AGTTCACCTGCGCCACCACGTCTCCCCGGACGGTTTCTATCGCGGCCGCAAGGTCGTAGACAAAGGCTCTGACGAGTAATCTTTGTCCGCACCAATCATCGCGATTGATGCAATGGGTGGGGACTATGGTCCCCACTGCATTGTTCCGGCCTGCATTTCCTTTCTGGCCGAATATGCTTCCCTCCAGCTGGTCCTCGTCGGCCAGGCTTCTCTGATAGAAGAACACATGCGCGGTCTTTCTCCGGTCGAGCGCCAGCGTCTTCATGTCCACCACGCCAGCGAAATCGTCACGATGGACGAGCGTCCGTCCCAGGCGTTGCGTGGCAAGCCCGATTCCTCCATGCGTGTTGCCCTCGAACTGGTTCGTGATGGCAAGGCCCATGCCTGCGTCAGCGCCGGTAATACCGGTGCGTTGATGGCGCTATCCCGTTACCTGCTCAAGACGTTGCCCGGCATCGACCGCCCGGCGATGGTGACAGCCGTGCCGACGCAGACCGGCCACTGCCATCTGCTCGACCTGGGCGCCAACGTTGATTGCAGTGCCGAGCATCTCTATCAGTTTGCCGTCATGGGTGCCGTGGCGGCGGAAGCGCTGGGCAAGAGCAATCCGTGCGTAGCGTTGTTGAATGTCGGCACCGAAGACATTAAGGGCAACCAGCAGGTGAAGCTGGCGGCCAGTCTGCTGCAGCAGGCGCAGGGTTTGAACTACATCGGCTATATCGAAGGCGACGGCCTGTATCGCGGGCTGGCCGATGTAGTGGTGTGCGACGGTTTCGTCGGCAATATCCTGCTCAAGTCCAGCGAGGGCTTGGCGGCTATGGTCGCGGCGCGCCTGGAAGAATTGTTCAACTCCAGCCTGCCGGCCAAGGCGGTCGGCCTGATGGCGATGCCTTTCCTGCGCCGGCTGCGTGGCGACCTCACGCCGTCACAACACAATGGCGCGAGTTTCCTCGGTTTGCAGGGCATCGTGGTGAAGAGTCACGGCAGTGCGAAGGAGGAGGGCATCCAGAGCGCATTGCGGCGCGCGCTGCTGGAAGTTCGTGAGAATCTGCCCCAGCGGCTGCATGGCCGTCTGGAACATCTGCTCTGATAGGGTCTGTTAACGTTTCGACGCGGCCGCGACGGCGCCGCATTTTGCGCAGAGTTAGGCGCGAGGAGTGTGGTTTGGTCATTCCAAATGAACGACGAGTAACGACGCTCTGCGCAAAATGCGGCCCGTCCCTTCGGGTTGCGCGGCTCGCGGCGAAACGTTAACAGACCCTAATGTGACCGCGATCGTCAGACCGTCATCCAACTGTCAGTTCAATGCGCCAGGCTCTCGCCGGCGCTATCCATTTGACGACACAGACAAAAGGGACCTGTTGCAATGTCCGCATCCCTCGCCTTCGTATTCCCTGGCCAAGGTTCACAGTCGCTCGGCATGCTCGCCGAGCTGGGCGCACAACAAGCCGTTGTCCGCGACACCTTTGCCGAAGCCTCCGCTGCCCTGGGTTATGACCTCTGGGCCCTGGTCCAGGAGGGGCCGGAAGAGCGCCTGAACCAGACCGACAAGACCCAGCCCGCGATCCTCACCGCCTCCATCGCCCTGTGGCGCCTGTGGCAGGCCGAAGGTGGCGCGCAGCCGGCTTATGTCGCCGGCCATAGCCTGGGTGAGTACTCCGCGCTGGTCGCTGCTGGCAGCCTGGCCTTTGCCGATGCGGTGAGACTGGTCGAGCGTCGCGGTCAACTGATGCAGGAGGCCGTCCCCGCCGGTACCGGCGGCATGGCTGCCATCCTCGGCCTGGAAGATGCCGACGTGCTCGCGGCCTGCGCTGAAGCGGCCCAGGGCGAAGTGGTCAGTGCGGTGAATTTCAACGCCCCCGGCCAGGTGGTGATCGCCGGTGCGGCCAAGGCCGTCGAGCGCGCCATCGAAGGCTGCAAGGCGCGTGGCGCCAAGCGTGCCGTCGCGCTGCCGGTCAGCGTGCCGTCGCATTGCGAGCTGATGCGTCCGGCCGCCGAGCGCTTCGCCGAGGCGGTCGAGGCAGTGCAGTGGCAGATGCCGCAGATCGCCCTGGTGCAGAACGTCACCGCCCAGGTTCCGGCCGATCTGGCCGCGCTCAAGCGCGACCTGCTGGCGCAGTTGTATAGTCCGGTCCGCTGGGTCGAGAGCGTGCAGCTGCTGGCCGAGAAGGGCGTCACCGACCTGGTCGAGTGCGGCCCGGGCAAGGTGCTGGCTGGTTTGAACAAGCGTTGCGCCAAGGGCGTGACTACCCACAACCTGGATTCCGCGGACGCCTTCGGCGCGGCCCGCGCGGCTCTGGCTTGAACAGGAGATAAGCATGAGTCTGCAAGGTAAGGTTGCCCTGGTTACCGGCGCGAGCCGTGGTATTGGCCAGGCTATCGCGCTGGAACTGGGTCGCCTGGGCGCCACCGTGGTCGGCACCGCTACCAGCGAGTCCGGCGCGCAGAAGATTTCCGCGTACCTCAAGGAAAACGGCATCCAGGGTTCGGGCATGGTCCTCGACGTATCCAACGACGAGTCCGTGACCGCCGTTGTCGAAGCCATCCAGAAGGAATCCGGCGCACCAGCTATCGTCGTCAATAACGCAGGTATCACCCGCGATAACCTGCTGATGCGTATGAAAGACGACGAGTGGTTCGATGTGGTCAACACCAACCTCAACAGCCTCTACCGTCTGTCGAAAGCCGTCCTGCGCGGCATGACCAAGGCGCGCTGGGGTCGCATCATCAATATCGGCTCCGTGGTCGGTGCCATGGGCAACGCCGGGCAGACCAACTACGCCGCTGCCAAGGCCGGCCTGGAAGGCTTCACCCGCGCCCTGGCGCGTGAAGTCGGTTCCCGTGCTATCACTGTCAACGCGGTTGCTCCGGGCTTCATCGACACCGACATGACTCGCGAACTGCCCGAGGCCCAGCGTGAAGCGCTGCTCGGCCAGATTCCGCTGGGTCGACTGGGACAAGCCGAAGAGATCGCCAAAGTGGTAGCATTCCTCGCTTCCGAGGGCGCAGCTTATGTAACGGGTGCCACGGTACCGGTGAATGGCGGAATGTACATGAGCTGATGTGACGAGTTCCTTCGTGGCGATGTCATATGCGCTGTCTAAAATTCTCCAAGCGTTGTGACGCTGGAATAGACAGAGCATCTGGATTGCCGGGAAGGGGCGTCAGCGTTCAGCTTGAAATGCAGAAAACCCTTTCTATACACTTACCCGCAGCCCAGCTGTACGGATTGTCCATAGGAGTGAAAACAAGGTATGAGCACCATCGAAGAACGCGTCAAGAAGATTGTTGCTGAGCAACTCGGTGTTAAGGAAGAAGAAGTCACCAACAGCGCTTCCTTCGTTGAAGACCTGGGCGCCGACTCCCTTGACACCGTTGAGCTGGTGATGGCTCTGGAAGAGGAATTCGAGACCGAAATCCCCGACGAGCAAGCCGAAAAGATCACCACCGTTCAGGAAGCCATCGACTACATCGTTGCCCACCAGGTATAAGACGTAGTCGTCGGTTCCCCGACGAAAGAAGCCGCACGGCCTGCAAAGGCGTGCGGCTTTTCTTTAACGCCGGCACCAGCCGGCGTTATTGCCGTGAAATACATGAGAGGAAGTCACAGTGTCGCGTAGACGCGTAGTCATCACTGGCATGGGTATGTTGTCGCCCCTGGGTGTGGATGTGCCGAGCAGTTGGGAAGGCATTCTCGCCGGGCGCAGCGGTATCGCCCCGATCGAACACATGGATCTGTCCGCCTTTGCCACCCGTTTCGGCGGCTCGGTGAAAGGGTTCGACGTTGAGCAATACATGTCCGCCAAGGAAGCTCGCAAACTCGACCTGTTCATCCAGTACGGCCTCGCCGCCAGCTATCAGGCGGTGCGCGATTCCGGCCTGGAAGTCACCGACGCCAACCGGGAGCGCATCGGTGTTGCCATCGGTTCGGGCATTGGCGGCCTGACCAACATCGAAAACACCTGTCGTTCGCTGTTCGAGCAGGGCCCGCGGCGCATCTCGCCGTTCTTCGTGCCTGGCTCGGTCATCAACATGGTTTCCGGGTTCCTGTCGATCAACCTTGGCCTGCAGGGCCCCAACTACGCCATCACCACCGCTTGCACCACCGGCACCCACAACATCGGCATGGCCGCGCGCAACATCGCCTACGGCGATGCGGACGTGATGGTCGCCGGCGGGTCCGAAATGGCCGCCTGTGGTCTTGGCCTGGGCGGCTTTGGCGCCGCTCGCGCGCTGTCCACCCGCAACGACGACCCGACCCGGGCAAGCCGTCCGTGGGACCAGGACCGCGACGGCTTCGTGCTCTCCGACGGCGCCGGTGCGCTCGTGCTGGAAGAGCTGGAGCACGCCAAGGCCCGTGGCGCGCGTATCTACGCCGAGGTCGTCGGCTTCGGTATGAGCGGCGACGCCTTCCATATGACCGCTCCGCCGGAAGACGGCGCCGGCGCTGCCCGCTGCATGAAAGCCGCGCTGCGTGATGCCGGGCTGAACCCCGGGCAGGTCGATTACATCAACGCCCATGGCACCTCGACGCCGGCCGGCGACATCGCGGAAATTGCCGCGGTGAAATCGATCTTCGGCGACCACGCCTACCAGCTGTCGATGAGCTCCACCAAGTCCATGACCGGCCACCTGCTGGGCGCTGCCGGTGCGGTCGAGGCGATCTTCTGCGTGCTCGCGCTGCGTGATCAGGTGGCTCCGCCGACCATCAACCTGGACAACCCCAGCGAAGGCTGCGACCTCGACCTGGTTGCCCATCAGGCCAAGGAGCGTCCGATCGACGTCGCCCTGTCCAACTCCTTCGGCTTCGGTGGCACCAACGGCTCCCTGGTATTCCGCCGGTTCCACGGCTGATGCTGAGCTGGATCGACGGCCAGAGCGCCGAGGCCCTGTCCGCGCGTGATCGCGGGCTGGCCTACGGTGACGGGCTGTTCGAGACCATCCGCGTGTCCGCAGGTCGTCCGCGCCTGCTGGCACGCCATCGGGCGAGGTTGGAGGAGGGCGTTCGGCGCCTGTGCCTGCCGGTTTCGCTCGATCTCATCGAAGACGAACTCCTGCGGTTTTCCGCCCAGCTCGGCGATGGCGTCGCCAAGCTGATGCTGACCCGTGGCGAAGGCGCGCGTGGCTATGCCCCGCAGGCCGATGCGCAGGTGCGCCGTGTGTTGCTGGCCTCGCCCGCGCCGGCCTACCCGGCGAAGAACCGCGAGGAGGGCGTCATGCTCTTCCCCTGCGCCACCCGCTTGGCCGAACAGCCATTGCTCGCCGGCCTCAAGCACCTCAATCGCCTGGAACAGGTCCTGGCTCGCGCCGAATGGAGCGACCCGGCCTTCGCCGAAGGATTGATGCGCGATGTTTCCGGGCGGATCGTCGAGGGCGTGTTCAGCAACCTGTTCCTGGTGAAGCAGGGCGCACTGATCACCGCCGAGCTCAGCCGCTGTGGCGTCGCTGGTGTGATGCGTGCCGAAATCATCGAGCGCGCCAGCGATCTGGGGTTGCCGGTCATCGTCCGTGATGTAGAGCACGGCGAACTGGCGCAGGCCGATGAGGTCTTTCTCTGCAACAGTCTCTACGGTATCTGGCCGGTGTGCGGCATTGCCGAGCACGCTTGGCCGGTCGGGCCCCTGACCCGTAAACTGCGGGGCCAACTCCGCGAACTTCTGGATTCCTGATACGTGATGCGCAAATTGCTGGTGCTGCTGGAAGGCGGCCTGCTGCTGGCCGGGCTCGTGCTGGGCCTGGCGGCCTGGGAGCAGCACCGTGCGCTGCAGCAGCCGCTCCAGCTCACCGAAGAGCGACTGCTTGATGCTGCCAGCGGCGCCACCCCTGGCCGCCTGCTGACCCGCCTGGAGGACGAAGACGTCCTGCACGGAGGTTTCTGGCTGCGCCTTTACTGGCGCTTCAACCTGGCCGGTGAGGCGCTGCACAGCGGCGAATACCGCCTGACGCCTGGCATGACCGCCGCCCAGCTGCTCGATCTGTGGCGCGAAGGCGATGTGGTGCAGTACGGCCTGACCCTGGTCGAGGGCTGGAACTTCCACCAGGTGCGCGAGCTGCTCGCCCGCCAGCCCAAGCTGGAGCAGACCCTGAATGGCCTCAGCGATGCCGAGGTCATGGCGAAGCTGGGCAAGCCCGGCGTCTTCCCGGAAGGCCGCTTCTTCCCCGATACCTACCGCTTCGTCCGCGGCACCAAGGATGTGGATATCCTCAAGCACGCCTACCAGCGCATGGACAGCATCCTGGCCGAGGAGTGGGACAAGCGCGCGCAGGAGCTGCCTTACAAGGACTCCTACCAGGCCCTGATCATGGCATCGCTGGTGGAGAAGGAAACTGGCGTGCCCCAGGAGCGCGGCCAGATCGCCGGCGTCTTCGTGCGGCGCCTGCAGAAGAACATGCTGCTGCAGACCGACCCGACCGTTATCTACGGCATGGGCGAGCGCTACGCCGGCAAGATCACCCGCACCGACCTTCGCACGCCGACGCCTTACAACACCTACGTGGTCGCCGGCCTGCCGCCGACGCCCATCGCGCTGCCCGGCCGCGAGGCCATCCATGCCGCGCTCAACCCGGTGGCGGGGCAGAGCCTGTACTTCGTCGCCCGCGGCGATGGCAGCCATACCTTCTCCGACAACCTCGACGACCACAACAAGGCCGTCCAGGAGTTCCAGATCAAGCGTCGCGCCGACTACCGTTCCAGCCCGGCGCCCGTTCCGCTGCCGACGCCAATACCCGACGCAGACGCTCCCGCCGCAGATTCTCCTGCAGCGCAGTAGCCCGACAACACAAGGAGTGAGCCGAGTGACCGGCCTGTTCATCACCCTGGAAGGCCCCGAAGGCGCGGGCAAGAGCACCAACCGCGAGTACCTGGCCGAGCGCCTGCGCGAGCGTGGCATCGAGGTCCAGCTGACCCGCGAGCCCGGCGGCACGCCGCTGGCCGAGCGTATCCGCGAGCTGCTGCTGGACCCCAGCGATGAAAAAATGGCGGTGGATACCGAACTGTTGCTGGTCTTCGCTGCTCGTGCGCAGCACATAGCCCAGGTGATCCGCCCGGCACTCGAGCGGGGCGCCGTGGTGCTCTGCGATCGCTTCACCGATGCCACCTATGCCTACCAGGGCGGCGGTCGCGGGCTGCCGGTCGAGCGCATCGCGCAGCTGGAAAGCTTCGTCCAGGGCGGCCTGCGCCCGGACCTGACGCTGGTCTTCGACCTGCCAGTGGAAATCGGCCTGTCCCGCGCGGCCGCCCGTGGTCGCCTGGATCGTTTCGAGCAGGAGGGCCGTACCTTCTTCGACGCGGTGCGCAACACCTATCTGGCTCGCGCCCGTGCCGAGCCGGCGCGCTATCACATCCTCGATGCCGCGCAATCGCTGGCCGAGGTGCAGCGCGACCTGGACAAGCTGCTGCCGGCCTTGCTGGAGCGCCTCAATGGTTGACATCTACCCCTGGCAGCAGGGCCTCTGGCAGCAGCTCAGCAGCCGCCCGCAACATGCCCATGCCTATCTGCTGCATGGCCCGGCCGGTATCGGCAAGCGTGTGCTGGCGGAAAACTTCGTGCATTTCCTGCTCTGCCAGCGCCCTGAAGGCGGCAAGGCCTGTAGTCAATGCAAGGCCTGCCAGTTGCTGGCGGCCGGCACCCATCCGGATTATTTCCTGCTGGAGCCAGAAGAAGCGGAGAAGCCGATCCGGGTCGATCAGGTCCGCGAACTGGTGAACTTCGTGGTGCAGACCGCGCAGCTCGGCGGTCGCAAGGTGGTACTGCTGGAGCCAGCCGAGGCGATGAACCTCAACGCCGCCAACGCGCTGCTGAAGAGCCTCGAAGAGCCCTCGGGCGATACCGTGCTGCTGCTGATCAGCCATCAGCCCAGCCGTCTCCTGCCGACCATCAAGAGCCGCTGCGTGCAGCAGGCCTGCCCGCAGCCGACTGCCGAGCAGGCTCGCACCTGGCTGGCAGGCTCTCTGCCCGATGAGTCGGCGGAGGCGCTGGACGAATGGCTGGTACTGGCCGGCGGCTCGCCGCTGACCGCGTTGCGCCTGCAGGGCCAGGGCGTGCGCGAGCAGCGAGCACAGGTGGTGGAAGGGGTGAAGAAGCTGCTCAAGCAGCAGGTTGCCCCAGGTCAGCTGGCGGAAAGCTGGAATGCCGTACCCTTGACCCTGCTGTTCGACTGGTTCTGCGACTGGTCGCTGCTGATCCTGCGCTACCAGCTGGCCCGCGACGAAGAAGGTCTTGGGCTGACCGACATGCGCAAGGTCGTGCAGTATCTCGCCGAGAAGTCGACACAGCCGAAGGTGCTGGCGATGCAGGACTGGCTGCTGACGCAACGGCAGAAAGTCCTCAACAAAGCCAACCTCAACCGTGCCTTGCTTCTCGAAGCCTTGCTCGTACAGTGGGCAAGTCTGCCCGGGCCGGGCTAGAATCCGGCCATCGGAAAAATCTGCCAGGACAGCTGAATGAGCTTGCCACCAAATCTGGGTCCGCGTAACGGAATCCTGTCCCTGACCATCAAGGACAAGTCCGTGCTGTATGCCGCCTACATGCCGTTCATCCGCAACGGCGGGCTGTTCATTCCGACCAACAAGACCTACAAGCTGGGTGATGAGGTCTTCATGCTGCTCAACCTGATGGACGAGCCGGAGAAGATCCCGGTCGCCGGCAAGGTGGTCTGGATCACGCCGAAGGGCGCCCAGGGCAACCGTGCCGCCGGCATCGGCGTGCAGTTCAACGATGGCGACAATACCGCGCGCAACAAGATCGAGACTTACCTCGCGGGTGCGCTGAAATCGGACCGTCCGACCCATACCATGTAGAATTTGCAAGCTTTACAGGCTGCAACCACGAAGCGCCCGATCGGGCGCTTCGTCATTTCCGGAGAGTGTTTTCATGCTGGTCGATTCCCACTGCCACCTCGATCGCCTCGATCTCGCCGCCCACGACGGGTCGCTGGATGCCGCGCTGGACGCCGCCCGTGCGCGCGGCGTCAGCCAGTTCCTGTGCATCGGCGTGAGTGCGGACAACGCCAAGGCGGTGAAAGACCTGGCGGACCGCTATACCGATGTGCATTGTTCGGTGGGCGTCCACCCGCTGGACCTGGAGCCGGGCGCCGCGCCTGCGCTGGACTGGCTGCTGGGCGAGCTGAGCCACCCGCGTGTGGTGGCCATCGGCGAGACCGGCCTGGACTATCACTACGAGCCCGAAGCCGCCGAGTTGCAGCAAGAGGCCTTCCGCCTGCACCTGGAGGCAGCCAAGGTCACTGGCAAGCCGGTCATCGTGCATACCCGCGAAGCCCGCGCCGACACCTTGGCGCTGCTGCGAGAGGCAGCACTGCCGCAGGCCGGAGTGCTGCATTGCTTCACCGAAGACTGGGAAATGGCCAAGGCGGCGCTGGATATCGGCTTCTACATCTCGCTCTCGGGCATCGTCACCTTCCGCAATGCCGAGCAGCTGCGCGAAGTGGCCCGCCAGGTGCCGGTGGATCGCTTGCTGGTGGAGACCGATTCGCCCTATCTGGCGCCGGTGCCCCATCGCGGCAAGCCGAACCTGCCCGAGTACGTGCGCGAGGTCGCCGAGTACCTGGCCGTGCTGCGCGGGGTGAGCTTCGAGGCCCTGGCCGAGCAGACCACCGCCAACTTCCGCCGGCTGTTCCCGCTCGCCACCTGATTGCGTCGGCGCTGATACTTTTGTTACGCGCAAAAAAAACCCGGGTTCTGGGGGATGAATCCGGGTCAAGACCATTAGGAGTGTAACAATAAGGTACGCGATCCTCGGTACCTTCACCGGCGGGGCACTTGGGGGGAGATGCCGCGCACCGGTATCTACAAGTATTGGCCAAGATGCGGCGGCTGCCACAGGGTGCCCGGTGTTTTTTAAACGGATTTGGAATACATCACACCGGGCTGAGCAGCTTTCTCGGTCGCGCCGGCGTTATTGTGCCGCCAGCTCCCCGATCAGCCCCAGGGTTTCCTCGATGACCGCCTCGCTGGTGTAAAAGTGCGGCGAGAAGCGGATGCCGGCGCCCCGCTGGATGCATACCACTTGCTCGGCGCGCAGGCGCTCCAGCAGGCGGGTGTTGTCCCAGCCGGCGAGGCTGAATGTCAGGATGCCGGCGCGACGTGCCGGGTCCAACGGGCTGTGCAGCGAGGCGCCGTTGATACGCCCCATGCCATCCTGCAACTGCTGGACGCGCGCCTGCACCAATTCGCCCACCGTCCCCATGCCGACTTCCTCAAGCAGGCTCAGGCTTGCTTCCAGAGCCACAGCGCCCAGCATGTTCGGGCTGCCGCATTCGAAGCGTCGTGCGCTGCGGGCCGGCTGCCAGTCGGCAAGGTCGTAATTGCCGGCGTTCTCCAGCATGTGCCAGCCATATTCCTGCAGCGCCAGTTGCTCGCGCTCGGCGGCGCGGCAATAGAACACACCCAGGCCCTCCGGGCCGAGCATCCACTTGTGGCCGTCGGCCATGGCAAAGGCGCAGTCATAGGCCCGAACATCGAAGGGCAGGGCGCCCAGTTGCTGGATGGCATCGATGCAATAGAGCACGCCAAGCTGGCGGCAGCCCGCGCCAAGACGCTCCAGGTCCATGCGCAGGCCGCTGGCGTACTGCACGGCGCTGATCGACAGCAGGCGCGTGCGCGGGGTGCAGGCGGCCAGCAGGTCGCCTTCCGGGTCGTCACCGTCCAGGCTGACCTGGATGACTTCCACTCCACGTGGCTTCAGTGCTTCCCAAACGATGCGGTTGGAGGGGAATTCCTGATCGCTGATCACAACCTGGTCGCCGGCGCGCCAATCCAGGCCGAAGGCGACGAACGACAGTGCCTCGGAAGTATTCTTTACCAGTGCGATGTCGCCGGTGGTCTGGGCGTTCACCAGGCGCATCAGGCGCTCGCGCAGGCGTTTCTCGATGATCAGCCACTGCGGGTAATCGCGGGCGCCCTGCAGGATGTTCTCCTGGGCGAAGGCGGCGACAGCGTCCGCGGCGCGCCTGGGCCAGGGTGCGACGGCTGCGTGGTTCAGGTAGCGCAGGCCGGCTTGTTGGGGAAACTCGGAAGAAAAGCTAATCATGTCGGATGATCCGTGCAATTTGGCGCTGAATAGGCATAATACGCGGCTTCGAATTTTGACTATTTTTGACCGAACAGTCTTTTTATGCAGAAAGAGCCGCGCAAGGTTCGCGAATTCCGTCGTCGCGAACAGGAAATCCTCGACACCGCCCTCAAGCTGTTCCTCGAGCAGGGCGAAGACAGTGTCACGGTCGAAATGATCGCCGATGCCGTGGGTATCGGCAAAGGCACTATTTACAAGCACTTCAAGTCCAAGGCGGAAATCTACCTGCGCCTGATGCTGGACTACGAGCGCGATCTGGCCGACCTGTTCCACTCCGAAGACGTCGCCCGCGACAAGGAGCGCCTGTCGCGCGCCTACTTCGAGTTCCGCATGCGCGACCCGCAGCGCTACCGCCTGTTCGATCGCCTGGAAGAAAAGGTGGTGAAGACCAGCCAGGTCCCGGAGATGGTCGAGGAGTTGCACAAGATCCGCGAATCCAACTTCGAGCGACTGAGCCAGTTGATCAAGGAACGCATCGCGGCCGGCAAGCTGGAAGACGTGCCGGCCTACTTCCACTACTGTGCGGCTTGGGCACTGGTGCATGGCGCCGTGGCGCTGTACCACTCGCCGTTCTGGCGCGATGTGCTGGAGGATCAGGAAGGGTTCTTCCAGTTCCTCATGGACATCGGCGTGCGCATGGGCAACAAGCGCAAACGCGACGGCGATACACCGGCCGCCTGAGTCGCCATTCAGATGGCCCATCGTCGCAGTTGCGACAGGGCTTGTGGTGAGGGTGGGGATATACTTGCCTGAGTGATTCCCACCGGAGCCAAGCATGATCGTCGATCGCCAGGGCAGGCGCTTCCGCAACCTGCGGGTCAGCCTGACCGCCGCATGCAATTACGCCTGCACCTACTGTGTGCCGGACGGCAAGCGTCTGGTCGCCGCGCAGGATGAGCTCTCCGCCGATTCGCTGGTGCGTGGCGTCGCCTACCTGATTGAGGCGGCCGGCATCGAGCGGCTGCGGGTTACCGGCGGCGAACCGCTGGTCAGCCCGAAACTGGATGTCTTCCTGCACGGCGTGAGCCGCCTCGGCCTGCGGGAGATCGCCCTGACCACCAACGGCCAACTGCTTTCGAAGAAGCTGCCGCTGTTGCTCGATTGTGGTATCCGCCGCCTCAATGTGTCCCTCGATACTCTGGATGCCGACGCCTTCCGACGCATCGCCCGTGGCGGCGACCTAGCCACCGTGCTCAAGGGGCTCGAAGAGGCTCGCGCCGCGGGCCTGAAGATCAAGCTCAACATGGTGCCCCTACGCGGGCAGAATCTCGACCAGGTGGTGCCGCTGCTGGATTACTGCCTGGAGCACGGCTTCGAGCTGCGCTTCATCGAGCTGATGCGCATGGGCCACCTGGCCCGCGATCCGAACGGCTTCAACCAGCAGTTCATCGGCATGACGGAGCTGCTTGATTTGATTGGCGAGCGCCATCCCTATATTCAGGCTGATGCGCCGGTGGATGCCACCGCCATTCGCTACGAGGTACCAGGGCGGGGCTTCTTTGGCGTAATCGCCAACGAGAGCGTGCCGTTCTGCCGGACCTGTTCGCGCCTGCGCCTGTCCTCGACCGGCTGGCTGCATGGCTGTCTGTCGTCGAGCAATCGCCATTATGTCGGCGACCTGCTGGACAAGCCCCGTCACCAGGCGCTCCCGGCCCTGCAACGGCTGCTGGTGCGTGCCCTGGCGGACAAGCAAGAGGTCGCGTTCTCCGGCGGCGTCACCATCATGAAGATCATCGGTGGTTGAGGCTGCTTCCCGGGCTTCCTCTGCTAGTGCCTGATGCTCGCTGCACTCCCGCAGGAGTTTGGATACCTACCTACATATATCTAATATGATGTGGTTGGGTGTTTTAAAGTTTCTGCGTTATCTGTTTGAATCGCCCCGGCTTTCCTAGACACTTTCCAAGCTCTGGAAATAGCGTTTCTCAAACTCCACTGGCGATAGCTGCATAGCGCTGCTGTGCCGGCGTTTGGGGTTATAAAACATCTCGATGTAATCGAACACATCACTGCGAGCTTCTTCGCGAGTGGCATAGGTTTTTCGTCGGATGCGTTCGCGCTTCAGCAACTGGAAAAAGCTTTCTGCCACGGCGTTATCGTGACAGTTACCGCGTCGGCTCATGCTGCTGATCAGGTTGTTGGCCTTGAGGAAACTCTGCCAGTCCGAGCTGCTGAACTGGCTGCCCTGGTCGGAGTGGATCATCACTTCCTGCTTGGGCTTGCGTCGCCAAACCGCCATCAATAAGGCATCGATAGCTAAG
>NZ_JBIVBR010000017.1:0-98643 GCF_044746165.1 Pseudomonas sp. NPDC086581
CCCGCTACCGAAGCAGCGAATGAAGAGCGGCAAGTGAATCACCCGCCTGACCACCACTCTCACCTCAGAACACCTGTAAGTACTTGATTCTCAAGTTCTTTCAGCGCTTCGTCGCTGGGAGTGGTGCGCATTATAGGGAGTTTAAATCGGCCGTCAACGACTAATTTAAACTTTCTTCAGTTCGCCGCCGGACGGCCCCGCAGGAAAGGTAGGCGACGCGCCACCGGCGGCGTCCGCAGAAGCATCAGGATCAGGCCTATGGCTGCATAGACCGCCCAGCGCTCAAGATCGGAGCGTACGACCCACAGCATATGCAGCAACCCCAGACCGAGGATGACATATATCAGGCGATGCAGTTTCTTCCAGCTCGCCCCGAGCTTTCGCATGCTGTACCGGTTGGAGGTGATCGCCAGGGAGAGCAGACCGAGGAAGGCAATGCCCCCCACGATGATATAGGGACGCTTGCGCAGTTCTACGCCCAACTGCGCCCAGTCCAGACCCAGGATGAAGACGGCATAGGCGCCCAGGTGCAGCACTATATAAGTGAAGCACCACAGACCCAACTGCCGCCTCACCTGTACCCAGCCTCCCCAGCGGGTGATCTTCTGCAGGGGAGTCATGGTCAGGGTTATGAGCAACAGGATCAGACCGCCCTGCCCCAGCCGGTCGACCAACGCCTTGCCCGGGTCCGGGCCGAGATCGAAGATCCACGCCTGGTACAGCCAATAAAGGGGCGGCAGCATCGCAGCCAGAAACACCCCGGCCCGCCAGAACGGATAGCGCATCAGTAATCCATCCTCAGGTCCATGCCTGCATAAAGCGAAGCGACCTCATCGGCGTAGCCGTTGAACATGAGGGTAGGACGAACATTGGGGCTGAATAGTCCACTGGGCAGGCGCCGCTCGCGCGCCTGACTCCAGCGAGGATGGTCCACGGTCGGATTGACGTTGGCATAGAAACCGTACTCATCAGCCGCCAGGCTTTGCCAGGTAGTCTTGGGCTGCTCTTCCACGAAGCTGATCCGCACGATGGACTTGGCCCCCTTGAACCCGTACTTCCACGGCACCACCAGGCGAAGCGGTGCTCCGTTCTGGTTCGCCAGCACCCGGCCATAGATGCCGACTGCCAATATCGCCAACGGATGCATGGCTTCGTCCATACGCAACCCTTCCACATAGGGCCAGTCGATCAGGGCGAAGTTGGACTGCACACCCGGCATGTCCTTGCGATCCACCAGCGTTTCGAAGCGTACGTACTTTGCCTTGCTGGTCGGCTCCACTCGCTTGATCAGGTCGGATATCGGGAAGCCAATCCAGGGAATGACCATTGACCAGGCTTCGACACAGCGCAGCCGGTAGATGCGTTCCTCCAGTTGATAGGGCTTGATGAAGTCTTCGAGACCATACTTGCCAGGCTTGCCCACCTCCCCATCGATCACGACTGACCACGGCTCGGTCTTCAGCGCGCCGGCATTGGCGGCGGGATCGCCCTTGTCGGGGCCGAACTCGTAGAAGTTGTTGTAGGTGGTCGCGTCCTTGAATGGCGTAATGGCTTCATCTTTCACCGTCACGGCATCCCAGCGGGTAGCCGACAGCTTCTCCGCCAACCAGGAAGGAGCAGCCGCTTCGGCCACATCAGCATAGCGACCGCCATCGGCAAGGCTCAGCCGGGGCAGTCCGGACAGTGCGGCAGCCGCCATCGCACCACCGAGAAAGTGGCGGCGGGAGAGATAGAGGGATTCAGGAGTGACTTCCGATTCGTGGCAATCGGAAAGGCGGGACGACTTGATCAGCATGACGGGCTCCGCAACGACTGGCTGTATGCGCCAGTAGACTGCGGAGCCCGCTGGAAATTACACGGCAGGCGGCTGCTTGCGACGGCGCAATTGCAACAAGTATTGCACCGGGCCGGAGGTGGCGTAAGCAAGGAACAGCAG
Source organism: Pseudomonas sp. NPDC086581 (assembly GCF_044746165.1). NCBI lineage: Bacteria > Pseudomonadati > Pseudomonadota > Gammaproteobacteria > Pseudomonadales > Pseudomonadaceae > Pseudomonas > Pseudomonas sp. NPDC086581. The sequence goes on from NZ_JBIVBR010000017.1 coordinate 1,937, forward strand.
GAGCAGGATGCGCGGCGGGTCGGTGAAGACCACGGCGAATGCCAGCACCACCACCAGGATCGCCATGAACGGCACGCGACCACGCAGGTCGAGATCCTTGAAGCTGTAGTACTTGATGTTGCTGACCATCAGCATGCCAGCGGCAGCGACCATCAGGGCAACCAGCAGGGAAACCTTGGCACCCTGCACGTCGAAGTCGGCGAACGCCCACACCGTACCGGCAACCAGCGCCGCGGCAGCCGGACTGGCCAGACCAATGAAGTAGCGCTTGTCGGCCTTGCCCACCTGAGTATTGAAGCGTGCCAGACGCAGAGCAGCTCCCGCCACATAGATGAAGGCGACCATCCAGCCGACCTTGCCCAGGCTGCTCAGCGCCCACTCGAAGGCAACCAGCGCCGGAGCGACACCAAAAGCAACCATGTCGGACAGCGAGTCGTACTCGGCACCGAAGGCACTCTGGGTATTGGTCAGGCGGGCCACACGACCGTCGAGGCCGTCGAGGACCATGGCGACGAAGATGGCGATAGCGGCGTTGGAGAAGTCGCCGTTCATGGCATTGATGATGGCGTAGAGGCCGGTGAACAGTGCCGCGGTGGTGAACAGGTTGGGCAGCAGGTAGATGCCGCGATGACGAACCTTGCGACCTTCGGCGTCATGCCCCTCTTCGATGTGTTCATCGATGGGCAGCAGACTTTCTTCGGTGTCGGAAGCCTTGTTCGGCTCCTCGTGACCTTCACTCATGGACGATTCCTTGAGAACTCGTTGAGGCTGAGATTCGCCGGGGCACGCTACTGCGCAGACTCACCCGACGCCCCCGCTTTATACCAGATCACCGCCCCTAAACGAAAAAACGCGGCAAGCGCCGCGTTTCTTCGTTCGTCGAAAAGACCTTAGTTCTTGGTCTTGTCGACGATCTTGTTGGCGGCGATCCACGGCATCATGGCGCGCAGCTGCTCGCCGATGACTTCGATGCCGTGAGCGGCGTTGTTGCGGCGCTTGGCGGTCATCGACGGGTAGTTGGTGGCGCCTTCGGAGATGAACATCTTGGCGTATTCGCCGTCCTGGATGCGCTTCAGAGCGTTGCGCATGGCCTGACGGGATTCGGCGTTGATCACTTCCGGGCCGGTCACGTACTCGCCGTATTCGGCGTTGTTCGAGATCGAGTAGTTCATGTTGGCGATGCCACCTTCGTACATGAGGTCAACGATCAGCTTCAGTTCGTGCAGGCACTCGAAGTAGGCCATTTCCGGAGCGTAACCGGCTTCGACCAGGGTTTCGAAACCGGCTTTCACCAGCTCGACGCAACCGCCACACAGAACAGCCTGCTCGCCGAACAGGTCGGTTTCGGTCTCGTCCTTGAAGGTGGTTTCGATGATGCCGGTACGGCCACCGCCAACGCCGCAGGCGTAGGACAGAGCGACGTTCTTGGCATTGCCCGAAGCGTCCTGGTAGATGGCGATCAGGTCAGGGATGCCGCCGCCCTTGACGAACTCGGAGCGAACGGTGTGGCCCGGAGCCTTCGGCGCGATCATGATCACGTCGAGGTCAGCACGCGGTACGACCTGGTTGTAGTGGATGGAGAAGCCGTGAGCGAAGGCGAGGGTAGCGCCCTTCTTCAGGTTCGGCTCAATCTCGTCCTTGTACAGGCGGCCCTGGAATTCGTCCGGGGTCAGGATCATGACCAGGTCAGCAGCGGCAACGGCTTCAGCCACTTCGGCGACTTTCAGGCCGTGGTTTTGAGCCTTGGCAACGGAGGAAGAACCCGCACGCAGGCCGACGGTAACGTCGACGCCGGAGTCTTTCAGGTTGCAGGCGTGGGCGTGGCCCTGGGAACCGTAACCGATGATGGCAACTTTCTTGCCCTGAACGATGGAGAGGTCACAGTCTTTATCGTAGAAAACGCGCATTTGGGTAATCCCCTGTCAGTTGGCCTCGTGGGCCGTATTTCAAATCAGATGCTGAGAGTCTTGTCGCCACGGGCAATGCCGGTGACGCCGCTACGGACAACTTCGAGGATCGACGCGGTGCCGACGGCCTGGATGAAGCTATCCAGCTTGTCGCTGGTACCGGCCAGCTGTACGGTATAGACGCTGCTGGTGACGTCGACGATCTGTCCGCGGAAGATGTCGGTGGTGCGCTTGACCTCGGCGCGCTGGGCGCCGGTGGCCTTCACTTTCACCAGCATCAGCTCGCGCTCGATGTGCGCGCTCTCCGAGAGGTTCACCAGTTTTACCACCTCGATGAGCTTGTTGAGGTTCTTGGTGATCTGCTCGATGACCTCATCCTGACCGGCGGTGGTCAGGGTCAGGCGCGACAGCGTCGGGTCCTCGGTCGGGGCGACGGTCAGGCTTTCGATGTTGTAGTTGCGCTGGGAGAACAGGCCGACCACGCGAGAGAGCGCACCGGGTTCGTTTTCCAGCAGCAGGGAAATGATGTGTCGCATGATCAGGTACGCTCCGTCTTGCTCAGCCACATGTCGCGCATCGCACCACCGCGGATCTGCATCGGGTAGACGTGCTCGCTGGTATCGACCTGGATGTCGAGGAAGACCAGGCGATTCTTCATCGCGAAGGCTTCTTCCATCATCGGTTTCAGGTCCTTCAGGTCGGTGATGCGCATGCCGACGTGGCCATACGCCTCAGCCAGCTTGACGAAGTCCGGCAGCGATTCCATGTAGGAGTGCGAATAACGGCTGTTGTACTGCATGTCCTGCCATTGGCGGACCATGCCCAGCGCACCGTTGTTCAGGTTGACGATCTTCACCGGCAGGTCGTACTGCAGGCAGGTGGACAGCTCCTGGATGTTCATCTGGATGCTGCCTTCACCGGTCACGCAGGCGACGTCGGCTTCGGGGAAGTTCAGCTTCACGCCCATGGCGGCCGGGAAACCGAAGCCCATGGTGCCCAGGCCACCGGAGTTGATCCAGCGATTGGGCTTGTTGAAGCGGTAGTACTGCGCCGCGAACATCTGGTGCTGGCCCACGTCGGAAGCGACGAAGGCATCACCGTTGGTGACTTCGCAGAGGGTCTCGATCACGGTCTGCGGCTTGATGATGCTGCCGTCGCCCATGTTGTACGGGAACAGGCCGCGGGTGCCGCGCCATTCCTCGATCTGCTTCCACCAGGCAGCCTGGGCTTCCTTGTTCGGGGTCTCGCCGATTTCCTTGAGGATCGCGACCATTTCGGTCAGGACGCTGTCCACCGGGCCGACGATCGGGATGTCGGCCTTGACGGTCTTGGAGATCGAGGCCGGGTCGATGTCGACGTGGATGATCTTGGCGTTCGGACAGAACTTGGCAGCGGTCTCGCCGTTGATCACGCGGTCGTCGAAGCGTGCGCCGACAGCGAAGATCACGTCAGCGTGGTGCATCGCGAGGTTCGCGGTGTAGCTGCCGTGCATGCCGAGCATGCCGACGAACTGGCGATCGGCACCCGGATAGCCACCCAGCCCCATCAGGGTGTTGGTGACCGGCACATTGAGCATGCGCGCGACTTCGGTCAGCGGCTCGGCGGCATTGCCCATGATCACGCCACCACCGGCGTAGATGATCGGGCGCTTGGCGGCGAGCATCATCTCGGCAGCCTTGCGGATCTGACCGGAGTGACCACGGACCGCCGGGCTGTAGGAGCGCAGCTTGACCTTCTTCGGGTAGTTGTACTCGAACTTCTGGGTCGGATCGCCCATGTCCTTCGGAATATCGATCACCACCGGGCCGGGACGACCGGACTGGGCGATATAGAAGGCCTTCTTGATGACTTCCGGGATTTCCGACGGGTGCTTGATGATGAAGCTGTGCTTCACGATCGGGCGGGAGATACCGACCATGTCGGTTTCCTGGAACGCATCGGTACCGACCATGTTGCTCGCCACCTGGCCAGAGATCACCACCATCGGGATGGAGTCCATGTAGGCGGTAGCGATGCCGGTGACGGCGTTGGTCGCGCCGGGACCGGAGGTCACCAGCACCACGCCCGGCTTGCCGGTGGCGCGCGCATAGCCGTCGGCCATGTGGGTCGCGGCCTGCTCGTGGCGAACCAGGATATGGGTTACTTCGTTCTCTTTGAAGAGAGCGTCGTAGATATGCAGGAGGGCACCGCCCGGGTACCCGTAGATGTACTTAACGCCTTCGTCACGCAGGGAGCGGACGACCATTTCAGCGCCGGATAAAAGTTCCACGTTGTCACCTCTAGAACGCTATATACGGAAACCCCCAACGTGGGGGACCGACTTGGATGGCTGCCCGGCAGACATGGGCGAATGTAATCGCCGGCTACGTCGACTGCCGATTGAGCAGAACCTGGAGACGCTCCTGTTTGTGTTACGGAGAGCCTCCACCCAGCGCGAGGTAACGCGAAACAGGGTGAAACTTTGCGGCGCGGGTAGCACCTCTTGTCTGCCGAGTAAAACCAGCTTGCGGCCGGCCCACTGCAGCGAACCTTGGATTCTTCTGAAACGAAGCGGCCAAGTCAAGCCATATATGGCTTTGAATGAAGCAGGGATGTGAACTTTCTCAGAGTGAATAAGCGCACGTTTTGGTTATAGTTACCAACAGACTCCGCATCCCAAGGATCGACAACGCATGCGACGGACGATTTTCATGGGCAGCCTGCTGCTCGCACTGGCCCCGACCGTGATGGCCGCGCAGGTCTACAAATGGGTCGATGCCCAGGGCATCACCCACTTCGGCGCCCAACCGCCGGAAGGCACCGACGCCGCCGCCGTCAACACCAATACCGCCCCGCCCAAGGCGAGCAACTTCCCGCCGCCCGCTGCCGCCAAGCCTACGCTGCCACCCAGCACGGACGAAAAGCAGAAGGCCGCCGACGAGAAGGTGCGCCAGGAAGTGGCACAGCAGGAAGCCGAGCGCATTCAGCAATGCGAAAAGCTGCGCACCGACTTGGCCCAACTGAAGAACAACCCGCGGATCCGGGTGGACGACGGTAACGGCGATCTGCGGCGGATCACCGAAGAAGAACGCCAGGGGCGCATCGCCACCAGCGAGAAGAGCCTGCGCGAAAACTGCAACTGATGCCCCTCAGGGCGTCGGGCTGATCAGTTGATCGAAGGCGCCAAGGGCATCCAGCAACGCCACCACTCGTGCGCCCTCATTGGCGTAAGCCATTTCCGCGATGGCGCGGATGCCTGAGGCACTGGGCAGGTCCGCGCCACTCTCGATGATCAACTTCATCCGCGGCAGGAAGATCCACTGCAGCCACTCCTCCAGCGCCAACGTGTCCACGCAGAAGGGCTCGATGCTGGAGAGCCTGTCCGTCGACGGGCTCTCAACTCCCCACTTCCCGATCGCACGCAGCTCCCGCTCGATCAGCAGCAACTGATCGGCAACGGCCAGCACACGCCCGTCCATTACAGGGTCACCTTGGCTTTCTGCCGCGCTTCGGCGGCACCGGCCGCATTGCCCTGCTGGTCACGGCACTTGGCAATCAGATCCCACAGGCTGGCCTGCATGGTCGGGCGACCATTGGCCAGCGACAGACCTCGCAGCGCTACCTGCTCGGCCTGCGCGGCATCGCCCTGGGCCAGGCGAACCTGGGCCAGCTTGTAGAGCACCTGCGGCTCGCGCGGAGCGATACGCTGGGCACGCTCCAGGCTGGCAGCAGCGCCGTTCAGATCACCACCGCCCTGCTGCTGCGAAGCGGAGGTCAACAGCGCCAGCACCGGGCCATCCAGCTGCTCGTCCGCCGACAGGCCGGAGTTGCTCGACGGAATCCCGGACGGGCCCTGATAAACGTTCTGGGAGGACGGCGCCGCCTGCTGGGTCTGGTACGCCGGCTGCTGGTAGGTCTGCGACTGGAAACCACCGCTGGAGGTAATGCCGCCGCTGGTGGAAATCGGCTGCTGCGACGAATAGTTCGAGCCGCTGGCACCTCCGGAGGTGGTCATCGGCGCAGTGCTGATCGGCGCAGCGCCGGTTTGTGCCGGGAAGGTCTGGATAGGTGCCACGCCGGCATCCTGCGGGACCATCACGGTAACGCCGGAGTCACCTTGCGGGATGCTCTGGCCGGCTCCGGCACGTACCGGCGCCTGGGTGTTGCCACCGCTGCGGCCGACGCGCTCCGAGTTGGAGACGGAGGTACCGGAGTCCTGCACGGGAATCGCGCCGTGCTGGGGGGAGGCACAACCGGACAGAAGCGCCAGAGTCGCCGACGCTGCAAACCAAGCTTTTCTCACTTCCAATCCTCTTGCATCAGTTCAACCAGCCACGCACCCAATCCATGACTTCGCCGGCCGGCGTCTGGTTTCCGCAACCTGCGCCCAGCGCAGGCTCGCTTCCACGAATATAAGGCATCTGCACCGCACCGGGGCAGTTGGCGTCTGTGCCCTGCCCAGTATGCGGATCGACCCAGGCCTGCACGACATTATCCGGCATAGGCATGTCCAGCGGCGCCGGATTGGCCTTGCGCATGAAGCTGGTCCAGATCTGCAGCGCACCGGTGGCGCCGGTGAGCGGCGTCTTGCCGTTGTCGTCGCGACCGATCCACACCACCGCCAGCAGGTCCTGACCGAAGCCGGAGAACCAGCTGTCGCGGGAGTCGTTGGTGGTGCCGGTCTTGCCCGCCAGGGTCAGGGACGCCGGCAGCTGGTTGTAGACGGAACGCCCGGTGCCCTCGCGCATCACGCGCTGCATGGCGCTTTGCAGCAGATAGATGGCGCCCGGATCGAAGCGCTGCTGGACCTGGAACGGATAACGCTTGAGCGGCTGCCCGTCGGCCGCCAGCACACTGCGAATACTACGCAGCGGAGTATTGAAACCGCCGCTGGCGATGGTCTGGTACATGGTCGCCACCTGCATCGGGCTCAGAGCACCGGCCCCCAGCAGCATCGACGGATAAGCCGGCCAGTTCGGCGAAACGCCTAGTCGCTCCAGCGTCTTCAGAACGTTCGGCACGCCCAGGTCGAGACCCAGCCTGGCAGTAGACAGGTTCAGCGAACGGGCCAACCCCTGGTAGAGGAAGATGGTTCCGTTGGCGGTGCCTTCATAGTTCTTCGGCGTCCAGACCTGACCATCTTTGCCCTTCACCTGGAACGGCTGATCCTGGATGTAACTGGTCAGGGTGTACTGGCTCGGCTTTTCCAGCGCGGTCAGGTAGACCGCCGGCTTGACCAGAGAACCGATCGGCCGCACCGCATCGACGGCGCGGTTGAAGCCAGCAAAGCGCGGGTCGCGGCTGCCGAGCAAAGCCTGGATCTCACCGGTTTCCGGATTGGTCACGACCATCGCGGTTTCGGTTTCGGCGACGCCCTTGCGGCCTTCGAGGCGCTTGAAGGTTTCGCTGACGGCGGACTCGGCCTTCATCTGCAGGATGGGGTCGAAGCTGGTGAAGATACGCAGGCCTTCTTCGGTCAGGTCCTCGTCGCGGTAATCCTCGCGCAGCTGGCGTTTCACCAGGTCGAGGAAAGCCGGATAGGAGCTGTTGGCCATGCTGCCCTGGCGAGTCACACCCAGCGGCGTCTGCTTGGCGGCAGCCGCTTCGTCGGCAGTGATCACGCCCTGCTCGGCGAGCACGTCGAGCACCACGTTGCGGCGTTCCAGCGCACGTTCAGGATTGCGGCGCGGGTTGTAATAGGAGGGCCCTTTCACCATGCCGACCAGCAGAGCGACCTGCGGCAGCTTGAGCTCCGACAGCGGCTGGCTGAAGAAGTACTGGCTGGCGAGGCCGAAGCCGTTCACCGAGCGCTGGCCGTCCTGGCCGAGGAACACCTCGTTGAGGTAGCCCTCGAGGATTTCGCGCTTGTCGTAATGCAGTTCCAGCAGCACCGCCATCATGGCTTCGGTGAGCTTGCGCGACAGGCTGCGTTCGTTGGTCAGGAAGAAGTTCTTCACCAACTGCTGGGTCAGCGTGCTGCCGCCCTGGCGCAACTGGCCGGCGCTGGCGTTGACCCAGACGGCGCGGGCGATGGACTTGATCGAAACCCCGTGGTGGGTCCAGAAGTCCCGGTCTTCCACGGCCACCAGGGTATCGATCAGGTACGGCGGCACCTGGTCGAGCTTGATCAGGATGCGGTCTTCGTTGTGCGCCGGGTACAGGCCGCCGATCAGCAGCGGCTCCATGCGTGCGACAGCGAGGTCGCCACCGTTGGCGCGACTCAGGCCGGCCACATAGTCGCCGGAGAAGCGCACACGGATGCGCTGCGCCGGCTCGGCACCTTCATAGAACTGGAAGCCGCGTGTGTTCAGGTCGACGGCATTGCCGGCCACCGACACCGCGCCCGGCCCGGCGACCGAAGTCTCGCGCCGATAGCCCAGGGCATCCAGCTCGCGCAGGAAGTCGTCCTTGCCCAGTTTCAGGCCGACGAACAGCTCCAGCGGCCGGGCATAGACCTTGGCGGGAATAGTCCAGCGTTTGCCGGAGAACTTCTCCTGGACAACCGCATCGAGGTACACGGCAAAACCGGCCAGCACCACCACGCCAACCAGACCGAGCTTGAGAGCCCAGCCCAGCCACTTGCGCATGGCGGGCGACGATTTGCCGCTTTTTTTACGAGGTTTGGAAGATCGGGGACGCGTCATGGCGGCGCATTATACGTACTTTATCCACAGGAGACAGACGCCGCTCCAGCGGGCGTCCGGGCTTGATGCGAATTGCCGCGCATCTCGCGAAGTCGGCAGTCGCCGAGCTATGACCCCACGATGGCCATTTGGTTGCCGGCCGGCCGCAGAGTTTGCAGCTGCCTACCCAGCCGCCATAATGCCTGCCTTCAGAAATTCGATCGGAAAGGACATCACGTGAGCCAGACCTTACTCGCAGCCCTGCAGAACCCCGCCCTCTTCCCACATCCGGTCGACGGTTTCCGGGTCATCGAAACCCACATTTCCTGGGTGCTGCTCACTGGCTCCTACGTCTACAAGATCAAGAAGCCGGTGAACTTCGGCTTCCTCGACTTCACCGACCTGGCCAAGCGAAAGCACTTCTGTGAGGAAGAACTGCGCTTGAACCAGCGCCTGACCGAAGGCCTGTACCTTGACGTGATCGCCATCACCGGCAGCGAGTCCGCGCCGCAACTGAACGGTGAGGGTCCGGCCTTCGAGTACATGCTCCAGTGCCGCGAATTCCCGCAAAGCCAACTGCTCAGCGAAGTGCAGGCCCGTGGAGAGCTGGGCGCCGAGCACATCGACGGCCTGGCCAAGCAGATCGCCGATTTCCATCTACGCACTCCGGTCGTACCGATCGAGCACCCGCTGGGCACACCAGAATCCTGCATGGCGCCGGTGCGACAGAACTTCGAGCAGATCCGCCCGATGCTCTCCGACAAGGCCGACCTGCAACAACTCGGCGCCCTGGAAGCCTGGGCCGAATCCAGCTTCGAGCGCCTGCACAGCGTATTCGAGCAGCGCAAGGCAAACGGCTTCATCCGCGAATGCCATGGCGACATCCACCTGGGTAACGCCGCGATCATCGATGGCAAGGCCGTGCTGTTCGACTGCATCGAATTCAACGAGCCGTTCCGCTTCACCGATGTCACCGCCGATTACGCCTTCCTCGCGATGGACCTGGAGGACCGCGGCCTGAAATGCCTGTCGCGGCGCTTCGTCAGCCAGTACCTGGAATACACCGGTGACTACCAATCCCTGGCCCTGCTGAACTTCTACAAGGCCTACCGCGCCCTGGTTCGCGCCAAGATCGCGCTTTTCAGCCTGGCGCACCAGACCGACGCCGTGCAGAAAGCCGCGACCCTGCGCCAGTACCGCAACTACGCCAACCTGGCGGAAAGCTACAGCGCCATTCCCTCGCGCTTCCTGGCCGTCACCGTCGGCGTTTCCGCGGTCGGCAAGAGCCAGGTTGCCCTGCGCCTGGTGGAAGCGCTGGGCGCCGTTCGCCTGCGCTCGGACGTGGAACGCAAGCGCCTGTTCGGTGAACAGAAGACCGATCAGCAGGGCCAGCTCAAGAGCGGCATCTATGACGCCGACTCCACCGCCGCGACCTACCAGCGCCTCAACGAACTGGCCGTGGACATTCTGCGCGCCGGCTACCCGGTCTTGTTGGACGCCACCTTCCTCAAGCGCGAGCAGCGCGCCGCGGCATGGGAAATCGCCGAGGAAACCGGCGTGCCCTTCCTGATCCTCGACTGCCACGCACCTGAAGCCGTGATCGCCGGCTGGCTGGCCCAGCGCCAGAACGACGGCAACGACCCTTCTGACGCCACCCTGGAAGTCGTCCAGGCGCAGCTAGCCAGCCGCGACGACCTGAGCGCCGAGGAGCAGCAGCACAGCAAGCGCGTCAACACCCCGGAAGCCGCCAACCTCGACGCCTTGGTTGCCAGCATCCGCCAGCGCCTGCCTGGCCTCTGATCCACCGCCTGTCGGCCGGAGTCGCCCACGCGTGGCGATCTCCGGCCGGTAGCGACGCCGCCCGGCCAGCCTTCGACGACAACAACGCCCTGCCCCGAATTTTTTTGGCGATATCACAAAGCCACGTTTTTCCCAGTCACCGCTACACTTCCTCCAGAGTGTCCGGCCGCTACGAGCAGTTCTCGGCCCCTTCAAGACCTGACACCCATCGCGCCCATCGCAAGGACAGACGATGAACGACGAACTGCTGCACCTGAAGAACCTCGGCAAAACCTCCGCCCAGTGGCTCCACGCCGTGGGCATCCACAACGCCGGCGACCTACGACGCCTGGGCGCTGTCGGCGCTTATCGGGCCGTACGCGCGCGGGGCTTCCGCGCCTCCAAAGTGCTGCTCTATGCCATCGAGGGCGCACTACTGGATGTGCACTGGAACGACCTGCCCCCTGCGCACAAAGCGGCCCTTCTCGGCGAGCTTGAGACATTTCCAGCACGTAACAAGAGCTAGCTCACAAGCTCTGTGGGAAAATGTTTACGCAAGGTGCCTGTCCGCTTATGGTTTCAGGGCCCTTCGTGCGCCCTCGACCGTCGCCATATCAAGGAATTACGGCCATGTACCTACTCGGTGAACAACCCGCCTATGCCGATCGACTGATCAATCGGCTACAGGGCATTCCGGCGCAGCTGCTTGCCGGCCTTGAGCCCGCGGGCGAAGCCATCCGGCTGGAGCGCTCCGACGATCTGGAAGGCGAGTTGCCCGGCAAGCACCTATTCCTCATCGAGAACGGCCTAGTCCATGCTCTGGTGGATGAACGCCCGCTGTTCTACCTGCAGGAAGGCGACCTTGTCGGTCTGCGCCAGGGCATCGAGCTGCCGCCCTGCCGCTATGTCAGCGAAGAGCCGCTGTGCCTGATCCCTTATTTGCGCAGCGAAGTATTCCGTCACATCCACAGCCACGAGCAGCGTCAGGAGCAGTTCCTGCACTACCTGATTGGCCACACCGCGCTGTTGTCGGATGCCCTGGCGCATCTCAAGCAGCCGGAGATCCGCCCGGCCACCGGCTTCCAGCACTTCGCTGCCGGCGCCCAGCTGATCCAGCAGGGTGACGACGCCGAGCACGTGTTCATCATCATCGAGGGCCACGCCGAAGCCTTCGTCGACGGGCAGAAGGTCGGTGATGTGCAGAAAGACGAGATCTTCGGCGCCATGGCCGTGTTCACCCGCGAGAAGCGCAGCGCCTCGGTGATCGCCAGCGAACCGTGCACCGTGATGGTGATTCCCAAGGACCAGTTCCTCAGCCTGATGCAGAGCAACCCGCGCATTGCCCACAGCCTCATCGAAGGCATGGCGCGGCGCATCGACCTGCTGAACAAGGAAGTCACCCAGCTGCGTCTACAACGCCAGGCCGACTGATCCGCTTCCACCTGAGAAAGCCCGGACCAGCGCCGGGCTTTTTCGTTTGCGCAGGCGGTATTTCGCGGGCGAGAAAAAATCTGCAGAAAAGAGGTTGACTCTCAAATGATAATGATTATTATTGAGTCATCTGGTCGCGAGGCCAGATCGATAACCTCAAGAGACCACGCAGTCGGACTCTTCAGATTATCTCCTCATCAGGCTAATCACGGTTTCGACCCGGCACTTTGCCGGGTCTTTTTTTTGCCTCGATTTTTTTCCTTCGCGCGGCGCATTCACGTCCACCAGAAAAACTTCGGATCGGTCGAAGAAAGGTGTTGACTCTCAAATGATAATGGTTATTATTACAACAACTGGCTGCGAGGCCAGTTGGATAAGCTCGAGAGACCACAGTCGGACTCTTCAGATTATCTCCTCATCAGGCTAATCACGGTTTGGACCCGGCACTTTGCCGGGTCTTTTTTTGTCCGCGATTTCTGCAGCGATCGCCATTCATGCATTCATAAAAAGGGCCCTCCGGCCCCTTCACAGCTTGCCGCGCATCTGCGCGCAGTAATCCGTCGGCGGCTGCGCCGGTGTGTACCAGGCGAAGTCCGCCTGAGCCGGCTCCACCGCCCTGCCCACTTCCACCAGCATCACTACCTTCAGCCCTTGAGCGGCGTCCAGGTCCTGCAGATGCAGCGGAACGCCCAGATCGCGGCGCGCATGGAATCCGCCAGCAATCAGCAGGGAAGGTTCGGGCGCCGCCCTGAAACGTTCGGCCAGGCGCCGATCGCGCTGCTGCTGCACTGCCAGCATCGCCGGCAGCTGACTGTCCGGCAGCAGGCCACAGTGGGACTCGCGGATGTCCTGCAGCAGCGTATCGCGCACCGAGGCCGCCGTGGAGGCCGGCCCCTGCAATTCGGGCTTGTTCCGGTAGATGGCCATGATCTCGCTGCGATCCAGGTTGGCGGCCAGCAGCGGCGCCGGCTGTTTCACCAGCCAGGTCACCAGCGGACCGTACTGTGACCAGCCCCAGCCCGATTGCCAGCGCAGCGCACCGATCAGGTCTTTCGGCGTATCACCCTTCGCTGCCGAGGACTGGGCAGCGCTCACGGCGCTTTGCTGATCGGGGTTGAGCATCTCCAGCAGCACGCTGCCAGTCGGGCGGCGCTCGGCCAGTGCGCGCGCCAGCCAGAGCTCGAGTGCATGGTGATCGGGGTTGTCGTGCTGCTCGCCGACTATCACCCGCGGTGCGGCAGCCAGTCGGTCGAGCAGTTGCGCCGGCGACAGCTCTTCACCGCTGCGCAGATCGCGGATGACGCCCAGTTCAGCGCTGTCGTGCCCTTCCGGGCTCTGCCAGACCGGCAGCGGCGGCGCCGCCACATGATTCTGGCAGGCAGCGAGCAGCGCCAGCAGCGCGACGAGCAGGACCTTCTTCATTGGGGCTCCATTAGCGCGCGATGATCAGCGGGTGGCCGCGTTCCGGGTGCTCCTGCACCAGCACATCGAGGCCGAAGACAGTGCGCAGCGGCTCGGCCTGCAGCACTTCGCGAGGGGTCCCGAGCAGATGCGCGCGCGCCTCGTGCAGCAGCAACAGGCGATCACAGTAACGCGCCGCGAGATTCAGGTCGTGCAGGATTACCAGCACCGCCGCGCCGCGCCCGGCGAAATCGCGCACTGCTTGCAGCGTAGTGTGCTGGTGCAGCGGGTCGAGCGCCGAGGTCGGCTCATCCAGCAGCAGCACCTGTTCCGCCCCGCCCGGCCACAGTTGCGCCAGCACTCGAGCCAGATGCACGCGCTGGCGTTCTCCCCCGGAGAGCGCCAGGTAACTGCGACCGGCCAGGTGTGAAGCATCAGCGGCGGCCATGGCTTCGCGGATGATTTCCTCGTCACGCTGGCGGCCACTGTCGTGGGGCAGCCGGCCGAAGCCCACCACGGCCTCAACGGGAAATGCGAAGTTCAGCGAAGACGATTGCGGCAGCACGGCCAACCGGCGAGCGCGCTCGGTACCTTGCCAGGAGTCCAGCGGGCGGCCGTCGAGGCTCACTGATCCGCCGGCCAGCGGCAGTTCCCCGTTCATGGCGCCAAGCAGGGTGCTCTTGCCCGCACCATTGGGGCCGAGGACGCCGAGCACTTCGCCCGGCTGCAGCGTCACGCTCACTTCCTGCAGGACGGTCTGGGCGCCGCGCTTCACCAGCAGCTTGTCTGCGCACAGCATCAGGAACGCCCCCGGATCAGCAGATAAAGGAAGAACGGCGCACCGATCAACGCCGTGACGATGCCAATCGGCAGTTCCGCCGGCGCCAGCGCCAGCCGCGCGATCAGGTCGGCCAGTAGAAGCAGGATCGCACCGCCGAACATCGAGGCGGGCAGCAGCACCCGGTGATCCGGGCCGACGATCAGGCGCAGCAGGTGCGGCACCACCAGACCGATGAAACCGATCATCCCGGCGGCAGCCACCGCCGCGCCGACGCCCAGCGCGGTGCAGAGGATCAGTTCGAGTTTCAGCCGCTCGACATCGAAGCCCAGGTGACGCGCTTCGGATTCGCCCAGCAGCAGCGCATTCAAGGCATTCACCCGGCGCGGCAGCCAGCAGGCCACTAGCAAGGTGATCAGCAGCAGCGGCCACAGTCGCGGGTAGCTCGCGCCGTTGAGGCTGCCGAGGTTCCAGAACGTCAGGGTGCGTAGCGTGGCATCATCGGCGAGGTAGGTGAACAGGCCGATCAGCGCGCCCGCCAGCGCGGTCAGCGCGATGCCGGCGAGCAGCATGGTCGCCACGCTGGTCTGGCCGTTGTGGCGCCCCAGCCGGTAGACCAGCGCCGTCACCGACAGGCCGCCGGCAAAAGCGCAGGCGGACAGCAGATAAGGAGCGAAGGCCTCGGGCAAGCCTCCAATGGACGCACCGAAGACGATGGCGATGGCCGCCCCCAGCGCAGCACCGCTGGATACACCAATCAGGCCGGGATCGGCCAGCGGATTGCGGAACAGCCCCTGCATGGCCACGCCGGCCAGCGCCAGCACGCCGCCAGTCGCAATGCCCAGCAAAGTGCGCGGCAGGCGGATCTGCCCGACGATCAGCTCGGCTTGGCCGAGGCCATCGGCGGAGACTGGCAGCCCGGCCATGCGCGCCAGCGCGCGCAGGGTATCGCCCAGCGGCAGGCTCACCGGCCCGAGAGCCAGTGAGAGCCAGACGACCAGCAGCAGAAGGAAACCGAGGAGCAGGAACAGCGGTCGAGCGGTAACGATCCGGGTCAAGGACGACTTCCCGTGTTCAGGGCCTGCGCGGAAGGATAAAAGGCCTGGGAGAGGCTAGCCAGCCCGTCCGGGATGCGCGGACCGAGACCGCCCACCAGCAGGGTCGGATCGAGCACCAGGACGCGACCTTCACGCAGCGCGCTGGTCGCGGCCAATCCGGGGTTCTGCTGGGTCAGCGCGGCGCGGGCCTTGTCGCCGTCCAGGGCGCGATCGCTGAGCACCACCACCTGCGGGTTCAGCGCGGTGAGGGCTTCGGTCGACAGCGTCTTGTAGCCAATATGGGTCGCCAGGTTGCGGCCACCGGCGTGCTGGATCAGCCAGTCGCCGGAAGTGTCCTGCCCGGCCACCAGCAGGTTGCCGCCAGCGTGCCCGACCAGCAGGACGACACCGGGCGCAGCTTGCGCGGACTGGGCTTTCTTCACCCACGCCCCCTGCGCGGCGAGACGCGCATCGAAGTCCGCCATGACCTGCCTGGCCTTGTCCGGCGCACCAAGCAGTTCGCCCAGACGCTGGATGGTGTCGCGCACGGTCTTCTCGTCAGCCTTGGCCGAGAGCGTCTCGATCCGCACACCAGCGGCACGCAGTTGCTGCAGTACCGGCGGCGGACCCATCTCTTCGCTGCCCAGCAGGATGTCCGGTTTCAGCGCGAGGATGCCTTCGGCGGCAAGCTGCCGCTGATAGCCGATTTTCGGCAGCGCGTGGAGCGATGCGGGGTTCAGGCTGGTGGTGTCGACACCCACCAGCTTGGCCTCGCCGCCCAGGGCGACGACCCATTCGCTCAGCGAACCACCGGCGCTCACCCAGCGTTGCGGCAGCGATTCGGCCAGAGCGCTGGTGGCAGTCAGGCAAAGCCCAGCGAGCAGCGCACGTGCAGTCATGGAAATCTTCATGTGTCGTCCCTCAGAGTGCCGGGAAGGATTCGGCGAGTTCGCGCCAGACCTGCAGCTCCGGAACGCCGGGCTTGCGCGCACCGAACACCTGCAGCACCAGCTCGCCATTGGTGTCGAAGGCCTCCCAGCTGGTGACCACGCCGTCGCTGCTGGGCTTGCGCACGCGCCACAGTTCGACCACTCCCGGAGTCTTCAGGTGCAGGTTGAACAGCGGGTCGAGGACGTTGAACCAGTCGTCCATCCACTTGAGGTTCTGCACGGCGCCGGTGTGAATCTGGATGCAGTGCGCGTTGCCGACAAAGATCATGATCGGCAACTGGTTGGCCCCCGCCGCTTCCAGCAGGCGCGGCAGTTCGCCAGTGGCCAGCGGCTCGGCCCATTCACGGCCGGCGAGACGCAGCGCCTGGGTTCGCTGGACCTTGTGTTTCTTCAGCAGGGCGAAGAAGTGGTGGGTGTCCTTCAATGCCGCCCAGCCTTCGCGCAGGGCGGCGACATCGATTTCGCCATCGGCCAGCGGTGCGGCCTTGGGCTCTGGCGCAGTCAGGTCGAGCTCGGCGCTTTGCTTGGCGGCGGTGAAGCTGCGAACCAGCGGGTCCCAGGCGGCGAGGTCGCTCTGCTCGGTGAGGAAGACCTTGTGCACGGCGGTGCCCTGGCGGTCGAATATCTGGATGCTGCGCAGGGTGCCGTGGGCGGTCTCCTCGCTGATGGCGAAGGCGCTGGCCCAGCCGGCGAGAAACAGGCGCAGGTCGATGTCCGGGGAAACCACCAGGCCCATCTGGCCATTGGCGGAGACGGTGAAGTCGCGGTACGGCCCCTTGCGCTCATGCACGCAATGCTCGTTGCGGGTCAGCGCCATGATCTGGCCCAGCGCCCCCAGCGCCGGCAGCAGCTCGGCCCAGTCGGTGCGTAGTCGCACGGCATCCACGCCGAGGCGGCTAGCGGTGAGCTCGGCCTCGCTCACGGCCAGGTGTTGCGCCGCGTCCCGGACGCGCAGGCGTGGTTTCTCGGCGCGCAGGGCTTGCCAGGCGCAGTACAGCTCGGAGGCCGGCGCAGTCAGGGTCGTCATCGCAGAATTCCTCGTTCGAAAGGTGTCCTGCCGCGGCGCGGCAGCATGGACGAACCTTGCCACAGGAAAACCAGGAAATCTATTTGATAATTATTTGCATTAAATGCCGGAGAGGCGTAAGGTCGGCGCCGCTTTCGCTGGCAACACGCCAGCCCAGCCCTTCTTCAGCACACGCTATTCAGCACAGGGAAGTGCACCCTCTTCCGGTACCGCCCTATGGGCGCGGATAATGTCCGCCTCGTGATGCCGTACCTGAATGGAAGACCCGGATGATCCTGCTCTGCGCCCCGCATGACCTAGCCGAAGGCCAGAGCAGGGGCTTCAAGGCCGCTGGCCTGAATCTCTTTGCCGTGCGCCACCAGGGCCGTGTCTATGCCTACCGCAACAGCTGCCCGCACCGGGAAATCCCGCTAGGCTACGACGCTGAACAGTACCTCGATGCCAGTGGACGCCTGCTGCAGTGCGGCCACCATGGCGCGCTGTTCCTGATCGAGACAGGCGAGTGCATCCAGGGGCCGTGCCTGGGGGATGTACTGGAGGCGTTGCCCTGCCGAGAGGATGAGCGGGGGATCTGGCTGGAGCCGCTGGACGAGGCCCAGGGGTAACAAGGTTTTCGGATAGCTTCGCGAGCAAGCTCGCTCCCGCAGGTCCAGACCGTTCGCCCCTGCGTAGGAGCGAGCTTGCTCGCGAACAGCCCCGCACCGTCTCCCGCCTAGAGCAACACCTGCAACGGCTGCTCCAGCCGAATCTCCCGGGTATCGATTCGCGCCCCATACGCCAGCACCTCAACCCCGGCGTTGCGCGCCGCCACCAGCGCGGCAGAATAAGCCGAATCGATTTCCGCAGCCGGGCGAACCGCCTCGATATCCGACAGGTTCACCGCATACAGCAACACCGCACGCATGCCCTGGCGCGCCAGCGCCGCCAACTCGCGCAGGTGCCTCGCGCCGCGCTGGGTAACTGCGTCGGGAAAGGCGGCTACCGAGGTGTCATCGAAGCCCAACGTCACGCTCTTCACTTCCACGTACACAGGCTTACCGGCGTACATCAGGCGGAAGTCTGCGCGGCTGTTCTCCTGCCCGTAGGTGACTTCGCGGCGCAGCTCGTCGAAGCCGGCCAGCTCGGTCACCGTGCCGGCCAGCAGCGCCTCCTCCACCAGCCGGTTGGCGCGCCCGGTATTCACGCAGGCCAACCGGCCCTGCGGGGTTTCCACCAACTCCCAGGTCCCCGGCAGCTTGCGCTTGGGATCATCGGAGCGGCTGAACCAGACGCGGCAGCCTTCGCTCATGCAGTTGAGCATCGAGCCGGTGTTGGGGCAGTGGATGGTGAGCCGCTCGCCGCTGGCGGTCTCGATGTCCGCCAGGAAGCGCTTGTAGCGTTTGATCAGGCGCGCCTCGATCAGCGCCGGTTCGAAGCGCATCAGGGACGCCAGGTCTTCAGACCACGGGCGATGCGTTCCACCGCCTGCTGCAGGCGCTCGACGCTCTGGGTGTAGGCAAAACGCACGTGTTGCGAGGCCTGGTAACGCCCGAAATCGATGCCGGGCGTGAAGGCCACATGCTCGGTCTCGATGAAGTGCTGGCAGAAGGCGAAGGCATCGCCACCGAAGGCGCTGATATCCGCATACAGATAAAACGCACCCTCCGGCTCCACGGCGATACCGAAGCCCAGTTCGCGCAGCGCCGGCAGCAGGTAGTCGCGGCGGCGGCGGAACTCTTCGCGGCGTTCTTCGAGGATCGCCAGGGTCGCCGGCTCGAAGCAGGCCAGCGCCGCATGCTGGGCCATGCTCGGCGCGCTGATGTACAGGTTCTGCGCCAGTTTCTCCAGTTCGCCCACCGCTTCGGACGGCGCCACCAGCCAACCCAGGCGCCAGCCGGTCATGCCGAAATATTTGGAGAAACTGTTGAGGACGAAGGCGTCGTCATCCACTTCCAGCACGCTGGGAGCATCCAGGCCGTACGTCAGGCCGTGGTAGATCTCGTCCACCACCAGGTGGCCGCCGCGCGCCTTCAGAGCGCAAGACAGCGCGGCGAGTTCGTCCTTGTGCAACAGGGTGCCCGTAGGATTCGCCGGCGACGCCGCCAGAGCGCCTACACTGTCCTGATCCCAGTGCCGCTCAATGAGTTCCGGGGTGAGCTGGTAACGGCTCTCCGGGCCAACCGGCACCAGTTGCGCAGCGCCTTCCACCAGGCGCAGGAAGTGACGGTTGCACGGGTAGCCCGGATCGGCCAGCAGCCAGTGCTTGCCCGGGTCCACCAGCAGGCTGCTGGCGAGCAGCAGGGCACCGGAGCCACCGGGCGTCACGAGAATACGTTGCGGGTCGATCGACAGGCCGTAGCGCTGGGCGTAGAAGCCAGCGATGGCTTCACGCAGGGCCGGCAGACCACGTGCGGCGGTATAGCGCGTGTGACCATTTGCCAGGGCCTTCTGCCCGGCCTCGACGATGGGCGCGGCGGTGGTGAAGTCCGGCTCGCCGATTTCCAGGTGGATGACGTCGTGGCCCGCGGCCTGCAGCTCGTTGGCCCGCGCCAGCAGCGCCATGACGTGGAAGGGTTCGATGGCGCGGCTGCGCGCACTGAAGGTGGTGGCCATGGAATATTCCGAACTTTGCGACAGAGCCGGGATTCTAACAGGCCACTGATGAATTCTGGGCAGCCGCGCCTTCGATGCGTGGCCTCCGGGAACTTGCAGGCTTCGTCTGGCGAACGCCGACGATTCTGCTCAGGTTTGTCGAAAAACCCACTGGCGATGACCGGTGGGTCGCCGACCTGGCGATCAGGTCATGTGCGGGTACTGGCAGGCTCGATAACCGGGAGTAGCATCGCGGTTATCGTTCTGGTAAGTTCGCCCGCTGCGAGCGCGGGGCCGGCGGTGCCGGAGAGGGACCATCCGCGAGAGGATTAGCGAAGTGAGAGGCGGTCATCCATGCCCACCAAAGCAAAGCAACAGAGCAGCCAACTGATTCGTGGCTTCGAGCCCTACCAGGAAACCAAGGGCGAGGAGTACATGAGTGATCGCATGCGCGCGCACTTCACCTCCATCCTCAACAAATGGAAAGTTGAGCTGATGGAAGAAGTGGACCGCACCGTGCACCACATGCAGGACGAAGCGGCCAACTTCCCCGACCCGGCCGACCGTGCCAGCCAGGAAGAAGAGTTCAGCCTGGAGCTGCGCGCCCGCGACCGCGAGCGCAAGCTCATCAAGAAGATCGACGAGACCCTGCAGCTGATCGAAGACAACGATTACGGCTGGTGCGATTCCTGCGGCGTCGAGATCGGCATCCGCCGTCTGGAAGCCCGCCCCACCGCCACCCTTTGCATCGACTGCAAGACCCTGGCGGAAATCAAGGAAAAGCAGCTGGGCTCCTGAGTCTGGTTGATCCCGAACGGGGCGCTGCGGCGCCCCGTTTCGTTGGTGCTGAATAAAGAGACGCCCAGCCATGCCCGCCTCCCGCTACGTCGGACGCTTCGCCCCCACGCCCAGCGGCTACCTACACTTCGGCTCGCTGGTGGCGGCAGTGGCTTCCTACCTGGACGCGCGCGCCGTGGGGGGAAAGTGGCTGGTGCGCATGGAAGACCTCGACCCACCGCGCGAAATGCCTGGCGCCCAGGCAGCCATCCTAGAGACGCTCGAGCGCTACGGCTTCGAATGGGACGGCCCAGTCGAGCGCCAGAGCGAGCGCGGCGAGGCCTACGCCGCCCAGGTCGAGCAATGGCTGCGCAGCGGCCTGGCCTATGCCTGCACCTGTTCGCGCAAACAACTCGAAGGCAGCAACGGCATCTATCCCGGCACCTGTCGCGATGCCCAGCATGACTGGCACGGCGACGTCGCCATCCGCATCCGCGTGCCGGAGCTGGACTACCGCTTCACCGATCGCCTGCAGGGCGAATTCCATCAGCACCTGGGCCGCGAAGTGGGCGACTTCGTCATCCGCCGCCGCGACGGGTTGTTCGCCTACCAACTGGCGGTAGTGCTGGACGATGCCTGGCAGGGTGTTACCGACATCGTTCGCGGCGCCGACCTGCTGGACAACACCCCGCGCCAGCTCTACCTGCAGGAACTGCTGGGCATCGCCGCCCCGCGCTACCTGCACGTGCCGCTGATCATCCAGCCCGACGGCCACAAGCTCGGCAAGTCCTACCGATCGCCGCCACTGGAAGCCGACCAGGCCGCCCCGCTGCTGGTGCGCGCCTTGAAGGCACTGGGACAGAAACCGCCCACCGAGCTGCTGCAGGCCACGCCGCACGAGGTGCTCGCCTGGGGCAGCGCGCACTGGGATGCCAATGCGATCCCCCACAGCCTGACGCTGGAAGATGCGCGGCTCTAGACTGGTAAAGACTGCTCTTCTGTAGGAGCGAGCTTGCTCGCGAACCCGAACCGCGTCATCGGGCCTGTTCGCGAGCAAGCTCGCTCCTACAAGGGCTCCCCGGTGCCGGCAACGGCCGCCGGCTTGCCGGCGACTGTGCGCACAGGTAGCCTGCCCGCCGAACCAAGAGAGAGACGACATGTACATCTACCGACTGGTGTTGCTTCTGGTCGTGGGCATCTACCTGTTCTCACCGGCCATCATGGACTGGTGGATCGATCCCCACGGCGCCTGGTACCGCCCGTATCTGCTGTGGCTGATCCTGATCGTCGTCACCTTCATCCTGCAGAGCCAGCGCGATGCTGACGAGCTTTAGCCTCACCCAGCTGATCCTGATCAGCGCCTCCTACCTGATGGTCCTCTTCGGTGTCGCCTGGATCACCGAGCGCGGTTTCATTCCGCGCCGGCTGGTGCGCCATCCGCTGATCTACACCCTGTCGCTGGGCGTATACGCCAGCGCCTGGGCCTTCTATGGCACGGTCGGGCTGGCCTACCAGTACGGCTACGGCTTCCTGGCGATCTACCTGGGCGTCTCCGGCGCCTTCCTGCTAGCGCCGGTGCTGCTCTATCCGATCCTGCGGATCACGCGGGCCTACCAGCTGTCGTCGCTGGCCGACCTGTTCGCCTTCCGCTTCCGCAGCACCTGGGCCGGCGCGCTGACCACGCTGTTCATGCTGATCGGCGTGCTGCCAATGCTGGCGCTGCAGATCCAGGCGGTGACCGACTCGATCAGCATCCTCACCCGTGAATCCGAGCCCAACCGCGCGGCGCTGGCGTTCTGTGCGCTGATCACGCTGTTCGCCATCCTCTTCGGCGCGCGTCACATCGCCACCCGCGAGCGTCATGAAGGGCTGGTGATGGCCATCGCCTTTGAGTCGCTGGTGAAGCTGGTGGCGCTCTGCTCCATCGGCCTGTTCGCCCTCTATGGCGTGTTCGGCGGGCCGGACGGCCTGGAAGTCTGGCTGCTGCAGAACCAGGAAGCCCTGAGCACCCTGCACACGCCGCTCGCCGAAGGGCCGTGGCGCACGCTGCTGCTGGTGTTCTTCGCCTCAGCCATCGTCATGCCGCACATGTTCCACATGACCTTCACCGAGAACCTCAACCCGCGCGCGCTGCTCAGCGCCAGCTGGGGCCTGCCGCTGTTCCTGCTGCCGATGAGCCTGGCGGTGCCGCCGATCCTCTGGGCCGGCCTGCACCTGGGCGCCTCGACCAACCCGGAATACTTCACCCTCGGCCTGGGCATCTCGGTGGACAGCCCGGCCCTGGCGCTGACCGCCTTCGTCGGCGGCATCTCCGCCGCCAGCGGCCTGATCATCGTGATGACCCTGGCGCTCTCGGGCATGGTGCTCAACCACCTGGTGCTGCCGCTCTACCAGCCGCCAGCCGAAGGCAACATCTACCGCTGGCTGAAGTGGACCCGCCGCGCACTGATCGCCGCGATCATCATGGCCGGCTATGCCTTCTACCTGCTGCTGGGCGCGGAGCAGGACCTGTCCAACCTGGGCATCGTTTCCTTCGTCGCCACCCTGCAGTTTCTCCCCGGCGCGCTAGCCGTGCTCTACTGGCCGACCGCCAACCGCCGCGGCTTCATCGCAGGACTCGTGGCGGGGATGCTGGTGTGGGGCGCGACCATGCTCACCCCGCTGGTAGCGAACATGCAGAGCATCTATCTGCCGCTGTTCAACTCGCTCTATGTACTCGACGACACTACCTGGCACCTCGCCGCGCTCGCTTCGCTGGCCGCCAACGTGCTGGTGTTCACCCTGGTCTCGCTGTTCACCGAAGCCAGCGATGAAGAGAAAGGCGCCGCCGAGGCCTGCGCCGTGGACAACGTACGCCGCCCGCAGCGCCGCGAACTGATCGCCGTTTCCCCGCAGGAGTTCGCCAGCCAGTTGGCCAAGCCACTGGGCGCGAAAACCGCCCAGCGCGAAGTGGAGCAGGCCCTGCGCGACTTGCACCTGCCCTTCGACGAACGCCGCCCCTACGCCCTGCGCCGCCTGCGAGACCGCATCGAAGCGAACCTCTCAGGCCTCATGGGCCCGAGCGTGGCACAGGACATGGTGGAAACCTTCCTGCCCTACAAGGCCAGCAGCGAAGCCTACGTCACCGAAGACATCCACTTCATCGAGAGCCGCCTGGAGGACTACCACTCCCGGCTAACTGGCCTCGCTGCCGAACTCGACACCCTGCGCCGCTACCACCGCCAGACCCTGCAGGACTTGCCAATGGGCGTGTGCTCGCTGGCCAAGGACCAGGAAATCCTCATGTGGAACCGCGCCATCGAGGACCTCACCGGGGTCAGCGCGCAGCGCGTGGTCGGCTCGCGCCTGGCCGCCCTGCCCGATCCATGGCGCGGCCTGCTGGAAGGCTTCATCGACGCGCCGGACGAACACCTGCACAAGCAGCGCCTGACCATCGAGGGCCAGACCCGCTGGCTGAACCTGCACAAGGCGGCCATCGAGGAACCCCTCGCGCCCGGTAACAGTGGCCTGGTACTGCTGGTCGAAGACCTCACCGAAACCCAGTCCCTGGAAGACAAGCTGATCCACTCCGAGCGCCTGGCCTCCATCGGCCGCCTCGCCGCCGGCGTGGCCCACGAGATCGGCAACCCCATCACCGGCATCGCCTGCCTGGCGCAGAACCTGCGGGAAGAACGCGAAGGCGATGGCGAGCTGACCGAGATCAGCGGGCAGATCCTCGAACAGACCAAGCGAGTGTCGCGCATCGTGCAGTCGCTGATGAGCTTCGCCCACGCCGGCGGCAAGCAGGTCGCGGCCGAGCCGGTATGCCTGGCGGACGTCGCCCAGGAAGCCATCGGCCTGCTGTCGCTGAACAAGCGCAGCATCGACGTGCAGTTCTTCAACCTGTGCGATCCGGAACACTGGGTGGAAGGCGACTCCCAGCGCCTGGCCCAGGTGCTGATCAACCTGCTGTCCAACGCCCGCGACGCCTCCCCGCCCAATGGCGCGATCCGCGTGCGCACAGAAGCTTCCGAGCAGACCATCGACCTGATCGTCGAGGACGAAGGCAGCGGCATACCCAAGTCGATCATCGACCGCCTGTTCGAGCCGTTCTTCACCACCAAGGACCCGGGCAAAGGAACCGGCCTGGGCCTCGCACTGGTCTATTCGATCGTGGAAGAGCATTATGGGCAAATCACCATAGACAGCCCGGCTGACCCCGAACGCGAATGCGGAACCCGCATCAGCGTCACCTTGCCGCGGCATCCTGGCCCGACGGCCGAGCAGTAAACGAGCACGTCGAGAGAGCTGAATACATGGCACACATCCTCATCGTCGAAGACGAAACCATCATCCGTTCCGCCCTGCGACGATTGCTCGAGCGCAACCAGTACCAGGTCAGCGAAGCTGGCTCGGTGCAGGAGGCGCAGGAGCGCTACAGCATTCCGTCGTTCGACATGATCGTCAGCGACCTGCGCCTGCCCGGCGCACCCGGCACCGAACTGATCAAGCTGGCCCAGGGCACTCCGGTGCTGATCATGACCAGCTACGCCAGCCTGCGCTCGGCAGTGGACTCGATGAAGATGGGCGCGGTGGATTACATCGCCAAGCCGTTCGACCACGACGAGATGCTCCAGGCTGTGGCGCGCATCCTCAAGGATCGCCAGGAGAGCCGTAACGCTCCCGCCGAAGCCCGCGGTAACGCCAAGGCCGCCGACCGTAGCAGCGGTAACACCGCCCCCGCGGACGGCGAGATCGGCATCATCGGTTCCTGCGCCCCCATGCAGGAGCTCTACACCAAGATCCGCAAGGTAGCGCCCACCGACTCGAATGTGCTGATCCAGGGTGAGTCCGGTACCGGCAAGGAACTGGTCGCCCGCGCTCTGCACAACCTATCCAAGCGCACCAAGGCGCCGCTGATCTCGGTGAACTGCGCGGCGATCCCGGAAACCCTGATCGAATCCGAACTGTTCGGCCATGAGAAAGGTGCGTTTACCGGTGCCAGCGCCGGCCGTGCGGGCCTGGTGGAAGCGGCCGACGGCGGCACCCTGTTCCTCGACGAGATCGGCGAACTACCGCTCGAGGCCCAGGCACGCCTACTGCGCGTGCTGCAGGAAGGCGAGATTCGTCGGGTCGGCTCGGTACAGTCGCAGAAGGTCGACGTGCGCCTGATCGCCGCCACCCACCGTGACCTGAAGATGCTGGCCAAGACCGGCCAGTTCCGCGAAGACCTCTATTACCGCCTGCACGTCATCTCGCTGAAGCTCCCGCCTCTGCGCGAGCGCGGCCCCGACGTGATGGAAATCGCCCGCTCCTTCCTGGCGCGCCAGTGCTCCCAGATGGGGCGCCCGGCGCTGACCTTCTCCCACGAAGCCGAACAGGCCATCCGTCACTACCCGTGGCCGGGTAACGTGCGCGAGCTGGAGAACGCCATCGAGCGCGCGGTGATCCTCAGCGAAGGCCAGGAAATCCCGGCGGACCTGCTGGGCATTGACATCGAGCTGGATGATCTGGACGACGACTTCGGCGATGACGGCGACCTGCGCCCCACCAACGGCAGCGCCAGCAACCACGAGCCCACCGAGGACCTTTCGCTGGAGGACTACTTCCAGCACTTCGTCCTCGAGCACCAGGACCACATGACCGAGACCGAGCTGGCGCGCAAGCTGGGTATCAGCCGCAAATGCCTGTGGGAACGCCGCCAGCGCCTGGGCATCCCGCGCCGCAAATCCGGCGCATCGGCTGACTCGTAAGAGGTCTCACACTGTTACCGGAGACAAGCTCCGTAACAAAAGCCGGGTTCATCGGTAACGGGAACCCGGCTTTTTTGTGCCTACCGCCTGGGGGAGAATCCTCGCAAACCCTTGAAAAATAAGGATTCGCAAAAGTTGGCACGGCATCTGCTTTGTTATTGGCACAACAACAATAACAAGCACGACCACTCACAATAAGAACAAGACGAAACGACTCCAGCACAACAAAAACAAGATCGCGGAGGCGCAGCTAACTGATTCTTTTGGAGAAGGGTAGCCGTCGGGACCAGTCCCGCAACCAGTCAAGAAGAATAAAACTGTCTTGAGACAGCACGCAAAACTGGTTGGATCGAAAGATCATTGCTCACTCAGCGACCAAAGCAATCCGTTTGCTATTGAACACCTTCCAAGTGTGGAAGGTTCCCCGAAGCAGGTAGCTTTGAGGGTCGGGTCTACAAACAAAAACAACAAGCCCGGTAATCATAATAAAAACAAAGCACGCACCTATTTGGGGGGGAGCCTCGGCTCCCCCAGTAGCTTTCGCTACACCCCCCGCTCTCTCCCCGCAAGTCCCTTTCCTCAGTTTTCTTCATCATCCCATCCCACGATGCTAGAATCGCCGCGGCGCAGACGGCATTCGATTTGCTGCCATTTGTTTCAAGGCAGCGGCAGACACCCGCTATCCTCCAGGAAACGCCGTAATCAGACGGCTTGCCGAGACCTGCGTATGCCATCCACACACCTATTCCCGATAGTGCACACATGCTGAAAAAGCTGATCCAGTCCATCCGATCCCCACTGCGCCGTCCGCGCGCTGTCCGCACCACTCCGGAAGTCGTTGGCAATCATCAGCACTCGCTGCGGCGGGAACAGTTCAGCAGGAACGCGGTGAACGTCGTGGAGCGCCTGACCAAGGCCGGCTACCAGGCGTATATCGTCGGCGGTGGCGTACGTGACCCGCTGCTGGGTATTCCGCCCAAGGACTTCGACGTGGCCACCAGCGCCACGCCCGAGCAGGTGCGTGCCGAATTCCGCAATGCGCGGGTGATCGGGCGCCGCTTCAAACTGGTCCACGTCCATTTCGGCCGCGAGATCATCGAGGTTGCCACCTTCCGCGCCAACCATCCGGTCAGCGAAGATGACGAGGGCGCCAATAACGCCCACGCCTCCCGCAACGAGGCCGGCCGTATTCTGCGTGACAACGTCTACGGCACTCTGGAAGACGACGCTCAGCGCCGCGACTTCACCATCAACGCCCTGTACTTCGACGTCACCGGCGAGCGCATCCTCGACTACGCCCACGGCGTGCGCGACATCCGCAACCGCCTGATCCGTCTGATCGGCGATCCGGAGCAGCGTTACCTCGAGGACCCGGTGCGTATGCTGCGGGCCGTGCGCTTCGCCGCCAAGCTGGACTTCGAGATCGAGAAGCACAGTGCCGCGCCGATCCGCCGCCTGGCGCCGCTGCTCAATGAGATCCCGTCGGCGCGCCTGTTTGACGAAATCCTCAAGCTGTTCCTCAGCGGCAAGGCCGAACGCACCTTTGAGTTGCTCAACGAGTACGAGCTGTTCGCCCCGCTGTTCCCGGCGAGCGCCAAGGCGCTGAAGGACGACCCCGAGTACGCCGGCAAACTGATGCGCCAGGCCCTGGCCAACACCGACGAGCGCATCCGCCTGGGCAAGCCGGTCACCCCGGCCTTCCTGTTCGCCGCGCTACTCTGGCCGGCCCTGCCCGCCCGCGTGCTGAAGCTGCAGGACCGAGGCATGCCGCCGATCCCGGCGATGCAGGAAGCCGCCCATGAGCTGATCCTCGAGCAGTGCCGCCGCACTGCAGTGCCCAAGCGCTTCACTATCCCGATCCGCGAGATCTGGGACATGCAGGAGCGCCTGCCGCGCCGCCAGGGCAAGAAGGCCGACCTGCTGCTGGAAAACCCGCGTTTCCGCGCCGGCTACGATTTCCTGCTGCTGCGCGAGAGCGCTGGCGAGGAAACCGGTGGCCTCGGCGACTGGTGGACCGACTACCAGGAAGCCAGCGACGGTGAACGCCGCGGCATGATCCGCAATCTGGCCAGCCAGCAGGAAGAAGGCGGCAGCCCCGCACCGCGCAAGCGCCGCCGTGGCGGCAGCAATCGTCGTCGTCGCGGCCCGCGCACCGAAGGCGCCAGCAGCGAATGAGCGAACGCGTATACATCGGGCTCGGCAGCAACCTCGCCGAGCCGCGCCAGCAGTTGGAAGCCGCTCTGAAGGCGCTGGCGCAGGTCCCCGCTACCAAGGTGGCGGTAGTCTCCCCGCTCTACGCCAGCGACCCGCTGGGCCCGCCAGACCAGCCACGCTACGTCAATGCTGTGGCCGCTCTGGATACCGACCTGGAGCCCCTCGCGCTGCTCGACGCCCTGCAGACCGTCGAGCTGGAGCAGGGCCGCGTGCGCAAGGACGAGCGCTGGGGGCCGCGTACCCTCGACCTCGATATCCTGCTGTTCGGCGAGCGCCTGATCGACGAGCCGCGCCTGACCGTACCGCACTACCACATGCACGCCCGCGCCTTCGTGCTCTACCCGCTGGCGGACCTAGCTCCGCAGCTGCGTTTCCCCGACGGGCGCACCCTCCCCGAGCTGCTCGCCGCCTGTCCGTTCAGCGGCCTTGAGCGCCTGTCCTGAGGCATGCTGCGCCCCAGGCGTTGGGCGCACTGGCAGTAACGCCGTAACAGTCCGGTAACACCTGCAATTGACTTAGCCTTTTTCGATCCGGACTATAGGGCCCCGTTTGCCCCTGCCCGGCGCAGAACCGAGGACACTTTCATGCCTGATGTCACCCTGACCACCCTGCAAGGTCTCAAGCAACGCGGCGAAAAGATCGCGATGCTGACCTCCTACGATGCCACTTTCGCCCACACCGCCAGCCTGGCCGGTGCCGAAATGCTGCTGATCGGTGACTCCCTGGGTATGGTGCTGCAAGGTCACGACAGCACGCTGCCGGTGACCGTCGAGGACATGGCCTACCACACCGCCGCCGTGAAACGCGGTAACAAGGGCGCGCTGATCGTCACCGATCTGCCGTTCGAATCCGGCACCTCGCTGGACCAGCTGCTGCGCGACTCGGTGAAAGTGATGCAGGCCGGCGCCCACATGGTCAAGCTCGAAGGCGGCGCCTGGCTCGCCGAGCCGATCAACCGCCTGGCCCAGATAGGAATCCCGGTGTGTGCGCACCTGGGCCTCACCCCGCAGGCCGTCAACCTGTTCGGCGGTTTCAAAGTCCAGGGCCGCCAGGAAAACCAGGCACGCCAGCTGCGCGCAGACGCCATCGCCCTGGAGCAGGCCGGCGCCGCCGCGCTGCTGCTGGAGTGCGTGCCGTCCGCCCTGGCGCAGGAGATCACCGAAGCCGTGAAGATCCCGGTCATCGGCATCGGTGCTGGCGCCGGGACCGACGGCCAGGTACTGGTGATGCACGACATGCTCGGCCTGTCTCTGTCCGGCCGTTCGCCGAAGTTCGTGAAGAACTTCCTCGAAGGCCAGCCCGACATCCAGTCCGCCTTCGCCGCCTATGTAAAGGCAGTCAAGGACGGCACCTTCCCTGGCCCGGAGCACGGTTTCGCCTGATGAATACAGTCAAGACAGTCCGCGAGCTGCGCGCCGCCGTGGCGCGTGCCCGTAGCGAAGGCAAGCGCATCGCGCTGGTGCCGACCATGGGCAACCTGCACGCAGGCCACGCCGCGCTGGTGACCAAGGCCAGCCAGCGCGCCGACTTCGTGGTGGCGAGCATCTTCGTCAACCCGCTGCAGTTCGGCCCCAGCGAAGACCTGGACAAGTACCCGCGCACCCTGGTCGCGGACCAGGAGAAACTGCTCAACGCCGGCTGCCACCTGCTGTTCGCCCCCTCTGTCGAGGAGATGTATCCCGACGGCATGGAAGGCCAGACCAAACTGCATGTCACCGGAGTCTCCGAGGGCCTGTGCGGCGGCAGCCGTCCGGGTCACTTCGATGGTGTCGCCACGGTGGTCTGCAAGCTGTTCAACATGGTCCAGCCCGACATGGCGCTATTTGGCGAGAAGGATTTCCAGCAGTTGGCGGTGATCCGCAAGATGGTGCGCGACCTGAACCTGCCGATCCAGATCTTTGGCGAGCCCACCGTGCGCGCCGAGGACGGCCTCGCCCTGTCATCGCGCAACGGCTACCTCACTGAGGAACAGCGCGCCATCGCGCCTGTCCTGCAGCGCACCCTGAAGCACCTTGCCGAGCGTATCCGCCAGGGCGAGCGCGACTTCCCCGCGCTACTGTCCGAGGGCAGCCAGCAGATCGAAGCGGCCGGCCTGCGTATCGACTACCTTGAGGCCCGCGAGTCCACCAGCCTGCGCCCGGCCACCGCGCAAGACCATCAGTTGGTGATTCTGGTTGCCGCCTTCCTAGGCACCACCCGGCTGATCGACAACCTCGCCTTCCACATCGACTGATTCCCCGCCCGACGCCCGAATATTCGCCTCGAAGCCGCGCCAGTCGCTGCCTTGAGCGACTTCGGGTGCTCGGGCATACTCGCCCCGCTCTCCTCGACCAGAAGAAAAACAGGAGCCCCGCCATGCAGAGCATCATGCTCAAAGCCAAACTGCACCGCGCCGAAGTCACCCACGCTGTGCTCGACTATGAAGGCTCCTGCGCCATCGACGGCGAATGGCTGGATCTCGCCGGCATCCGCGAGTACGAGCAGATCCAGATCTATAACGTCGACAATGGCGAACGCTTCACCACCTATGCCATCCGTGGCGAGGAAGGTTCGCGGATGATTTCCGTCAACGGCGCCGCCGCCCATAAGGCCAAGGTGGGTGACCGGGTGATCATCTGCGCGTACGCTCAGTTCAGCGACGCCGAGCTGGAAGGCTACAAGCCGCGCATGCTGTACATGGCGCCCGGCAACGAACTCAGCCATACCAGCAACGCCATCCCGGTTCAGCTCGCCTGAGCCGCGGGGAAGGCTCGGAACCAACGGGCCTTCCCCAGTTCCAAAGCCTCGTTCAAACACGCACGTCTTACCCGAAGGTACGTCATGGAACACCACCTCACCCCGCTGGATGCCACCAAACTGGCAAGCTGGCAGGCTTTGGCCGCCCACCGCCAGGATCTGCAGAACTTCACCATGCGCGAGGCATTCGCCGAGGATCCGGAGCGCTTCAAGCGTTTCTCCCTTAGCGCCTGTGGCCTGTTCCTCGACTTTTCGAAGAACCTGATCCGCCAGGACACCCTCGACCTGCTGGTGAAGCTCGCCGAGGAAGCCAAGCTGGGCGAGGCCATCGGGTCGATGTTCCGTGGCGAGGTGATCAACGCCTCCGAACGCCGCCCGGTGCTGCACACCGCGCTGCGCCGCCCCATCGGCGACAAGGTGATGGTCGATGGCGCTGACGTGATGCCCGAGGTGCACCGTGTTCTGCACCAGATGACCGAACTGGTCGCTGCCGTGCACAACGGCCTGTGGCGCGGCTACACGGAGAAGCCGATCACCGACGTGGTGAACATCGGCATCGGTGGTTCCTTCCTCGGCCCGCAACTGGTCTCCGAGGCGCTGCTACCCTTCGCCCAGAAAGGCGTGCGTTGCCACTACCTGGCGAACATCGACGGCAGCGAATTCCGCGAGATGACCGCCAAGCTCAACGCCGAGACCACGCTGTTCATCGTCTCGTCGAAGTCCTTCGGCACCCTGGAAACCCTGAAGAATGCCCAGGCCGCCCGTGCCTGGTACCTGGCCCAGGGTGGCAGCGAGGCGGAGCTGTATCGCCACTTCATCGCCGTTTCCAGCAACAAGGAAGCCGCCTCGGCCTTCGGCATCCGCCCGGAGAACGTCTTCCCGATGTGGGACTGGGTTGGTGGTCGTTACTCGCTGTGGTCGGCCATCGGCCTGCCGATCGCCATGTCGGTGGGTATCAACAACTTCAAGGAGCTGCTGTCCGGCGCCTACAGCATGGACCAGCACTTCCTGACCTCGCCGTTCGAGAAGAACATCCCGGTGCTGCTGGGCCTGCTGGGCGTCTGGTACGGCGACTTCTGGGGCGCGCGCAGCCACGCGATCCTTCCCTACGACTACTACCTGCGGAACATCACCGACCACCTGCAGCAGTTGGACATGGAGTCAAACGGCAAGAGCGTGCGCCAGGACGGCACACCGGTATCCGCCGGCACCGGCCCGGTGATCTGGGGCGGCGTGGGGTGTAACGGCCAGCACGCGTATCACCAGTTGCTGCACCAGGGCACCCACCTGATCCCGGCAGATTTCATCGTCCCGGTGTCCAGCTACAACCCAGTCGCCGATCACCACCAGTGGCTGTACGCCAACTGCCTGTCGCAGAGCCAGGCGCTGATGGTCGGCAAGAGCCGCGCCGAGGCCGAGGCCGAGCTGCGCGCCAAGGGGGTCGACGAGGCCGAAGTGCAACGCCTGGCGCCGCACAAGGTGATCCCGGGCAACCGCCCGAGCAACACCCTGGTGCTGGAGCGCATCAGCGCCCGCCGCCTAGGCGCGCTGATCGCCATGTACGAGCACAAGGTGTACGTACAGAGCATCCTCTGGGGCATCAATGCCTTCGACCAGTGGGGCGTGGAGCTGGGCAAGGAGCTGGGCAAGGCCGTCTACGGCCGCCTGGTCGGCAGCGAGGAAAGCGCCGCCGAGGATGGTTCCACCCAAGGCCTGATCGACTTCTTCCGCGGCCGTCACCGCGGCTGATGGCGAAACGGACGGGTGCGTACCCTGCGCATCCGTCCGCCTCCTGCTAGCGGCAGAATCGCTGCCGAAACTCCCCGGGTGTCACGCCCAGCGCCTGCACGAAGGCGCGCCGCAAGTTGTACTCGTTGCCAAAACCTGCGTGCTGCGCCACGCGCTTGAGCGACGACTCGCCCGCCTCTAACAACTGGCTGGCCTTTTCCAGACGCAACTCCAGCAACAGCTTCGCGGGAGTCATACCCATCTCCGCTTGGCAATGCCGATGCAGGGTGCGCACTGATACGGCCATCTGCGCGGCCATCCCCTCGACATCGAGGGCTTCCGCCAGCCGTTCACGCAGCCACTTCACCAAGCGCTCCATCTGTCCGCCCGGCGGCGCCTGCTGCGCCAGTAGCTCGGCGCTGAACTGACGCTGCCCGCCAGGTCGACGCAGGTACATCACCAACCCACGGGCAACCCGCAGCGACAGGTCACGGCCATGGTCCTCCTCCACCAGGCTCAGGCACAGGTCTATCCCGGCCGTCACACCGGCGGAGCTGTAGAACTTCTCGTCACGGACGAACAGCGAGTCGTGCATGACCCGCAAGCGAGGAAACAGCCGCTGTAGCAGTTCGGCGTATCGCCAGTGGGTAACTGCCGGGCGCTCCTCCAGCAGCCCTGCCTGCGCCAGCAGAAAGGCCCCGGTGCACACTGAACCGCAGCGCGCGGCGTGGGTTGCGGCCTGTGCCAGCCATCGCGCTACTTCACCGTTCTGAAGGGCCGCCTGCACCCCATGGCCGCCCGCCACCAGCACAGTGCAGCCGGCCGCCTGCTGCGGCTCCGGCAAAGCCCTGGTCGCCACTTCCAGTCCAGTGCTGGAGCGAACCAACCCACCATCGGGCGATATCGCCTCGAGCAGGTAGGCGGGGCGCGCAGCGGCGGGCAGGTGCTCATCCACTGCGGCGAACACATCGGCCGGCCCGGTGGCATCGAGCAATTGGAAGTCCGGGAAGATCAGCAGCAGAACGCGGTGAGGGGCATTCATCGGGGAGAATTCCTGGCGGCGATTGACAGATTTTCATCTATCAGCGTCAGAACTGACAGTCTTATCGCCGGCAGGATGGAAATCCCACCCGGAGACATTCATGGACACTTTCCTGCTATTCCTCATCCTGCTGCTCTGCACCCACGCCGCGCAGGCTGACGACGAGGCGCTTGCGCCCTATCAAGCGCGCTTCGGCCGTGAGCGCCCAGTCATCGCCGTCATCGCACAGAACCACATGACCGAACTCGCGGACTATGTCGTCCCTCTCGGCGTACTGCACCGCTCGGGCGCAGCGCAAGTGCTCGCCCTCGCGACGGAGCCCGGTCCGGTGCAACTGATGCCTGCCCTGCGACTTCAGCCGCAGGCCACGCTGGAGGCATTTGCGCAACGTTATCCACAGGGTGCCGACTACCTGATAGTGCCCGCCGTGCATGACAGCAAAGACCCCGCCTTGCTGGCTTTCGTCCAGGCTCAGGCGGCGCAGGGCGCGACCATCGTCGGCATCTGCGATGGCGTCCTGGTGCTGGGCAACGCGGGGCTGTTGCATGGCCGACGCGCCACCGGCCATTGGTACTCGCGCAAGCAACGCCTCGAGGACTACCCCGATGCGGACTGGGAGGAAAATCGCCGCTATGTAGTGGACGACAAAGTGATCACCACCTCCGGTGTTACCGCTGCGCTACCGCTGTCTCTTGCACTGGTGGAGGCCATCGCCGGCAAACCCAGGGCCGCCAGGCTCGCTCGGGAGTTCGGCGTGCAGGACTGGTCGCCACGGCACGACAGCCAGCGCTTCAGCCTCGGCGCCAGCGGCTACCTGACCGCCGCCGGCAACTACCTCGCCCTCTGGAACCACGAGGTTTT
The DNA here is from genome assembly GCF_044746165.1 of Pseudomonas sp. NPDC086581. Taxonomy (NCBI): domain Bacteria; kingdom Pseudomonadati; phylum Pseudomonadota; class Gammaproteobacteria; order Pseudomonadales; family Pseudomonadaceae; genus Pseudomonas; species Pseudomonas sp. NPDC086581. Next base: position 36,510 of record NZ_JBIVBR010000017.1, read on the forward strand.
CAGCGTCCCACTGGAGCAGGGCTTCGATGAAGTCAGCCTGGCGCTGGCCGTGGACGCCTGGGCGCGGACCTTCCGAACAGAAGTACGGGGCAGCGCCGCACAACCCGCCAGCAGTGCCGGTGGACTACTGTTCCTGCCGGACTCGCCTGCCGACCACCCAGCATTGCCAGGACTCGGCGCCACGGCGATCCCGACGCTCGACAGCACGCTCGATGCGATAGCCCGGCGCTACGGCGAATCGACCCGGCGGCTGGTCGCCGCCCAGCTGGAATACGCCTCCTCTGAACGATCCGGCGCGGTGGCGCGTCGAAACAACATGGACAACCCTTGAACCCGCCTGTCCTTGGATGCACCCTTGGGGCATCTCGGCTCAACAACAACAAGGATTCCCCATGTACGAGATCAGCCTTCACCCCGTACCGGAGGCCGTACGCAAGCGTGCCTACCTCGACAATGACGCGTACCAGCGCCTCTACAAGCAATCGATAGACGACCCGGAAGCCTTCTGGGGCGAGCAGGCCAAGGCGTTCCTCGACTGGTTCAAGCCCTGGCACTCGGTACACCATGGCGATCTGTCGAAGGGCCAGGCCACCTGGTTCAAGGGCGGCCAGCTCAACGTCACCTATAACTGCATCGATCGCCACCTGGAGCAGCGCGCCGAGCAGGTCGCGATCATCTGGGAAGGCGACAACCCCAGCGAATCCGCCAACATCACCTACCGCAAGCTGCACAGCCATGTCTGCCGCCTGGCCAACGTGCTCAAGAGCCGCGGCGTAGGGAAAGGCGACCGGGTCTGCATCTACATGCCGATGATCCCCGAGGCGGCCTACGCCATGCTCGCCTGCGCGCGGATCGGCGCGATCCACTCGGTGGTGTTCGGCGGCTTCTCCCCGGATGCCCTGCGTGACCGCATCAACGATGCCGACTGCCGGACCGTGATCACCGCCGACGAAGGCGTGCGCGGCGGCAAGTACGTCCCGCTGAAGAAGAACGTGGAAAAGGCCCTGGCCGACTGCCCGAACGTTTCCACCGTGGTGGTGGTCGAGCGCACCCAGGGCGAGATCCCGTGGGTCGAAGGCCGTGACATCTGGTACCACGAGGCGCTGCGCGAAGTCAGCGAGGACTGCGCACCCGAGCCAATGGACTCCGAGGACCCGCTGTTCATCCTCTACACCTCCGGCTCCACCGGAAAACCCAAGGGCGTACTGCACACCACCGGCGGCTACTTGCTCGGCGCGGCAATGACCCACAAGTACGTGTTCGACTACCACGACGGCGACATCTACTGGTGCACGGCGGATGTGGGCTGGGTCACCGGCCACAGCTACATCGTCTACGGCCCGCTGGCCAACGGCGCCACCACCCTGATGTTCGAGGGTGTGCCGAACTATCCTGACGCCTCGCGCTTCTGGCAGGTGATCGACAAACACCAGGTGAACATCTTCTACACCGCGCCGACCGCAATCCGCGCCCTGATGCGCGAGGGCGAAGCCCCGGTGCAGAAGACCGACCGCAGCAGTCTGCGCCTGCTTGGCTCGGTGGGCGAGCCAATCAACCCGGAAGCCTGGGAATGGTACTTCAACGTCGTGGGCGAGAAGCGCTGCCCTATCGTCGATACCTGGTGGCAGACCGAGACCGGCAGCATCCTGATCACCCCACTGCCCGGCGCCACCGACCTCAAGCCGGGCTCTGCCACCCGTCCCTTCTTCGGTGTGCAACCGGTACTGCTGGATGAACAGGGCAAGGAAATCGACGGCCCCGCCTCCGGCGTCCTGGCGATCAAAGCGAGTTGGCCGAGCCAGATCCGCAGTGTCTACGGCGACCACCAGCGGATGATCGATACCTACTTCAAGCCCTACCCCGGCTACTACTTCACTGGCGACGGCGCGCGCCGCGACGAGGATGGCTACTACTGGATCACCGGCCGCGTGGACGATGTGATCAACGTTTCCGGCCACCGCATCGGCACCGCCGAGGTGGAGAGTGCACTGGTACTGCACGACTCGGTCGCCGAGGCCGCCGTCGTCGGTTATCCGCACGACCTCAAGGGCCAGGGCATCTACGCCTTCGTCACCGCCATGAACGGCATCGAGCCAAGCGACGCGCTCAAGCAGGAGCTGCTGGCCCTGGTGAGCAAGGAGATCGGCAGCTTCGCCAAGCCGGAAATGCTGCAATGGGCACCGGGCCTGCCCAAGACTCGTTCGGGCAAGATCATGCGGCGCATCCTGCGCAAGATCGCCTGCAACGAACTGGAAAACCTGGGCGACACCTCGACCCTGGCCGACCCCGGCGTGGTCCAGGGGCTGATCGACAATCGCCTGAACCGTTGATGTGCGCTACAGGCCGCGGGCGCAAAGATGCTAGGTTTAGACAACAGACCTGTCGTCCTTGCCCCGAGGCCTGTCCGCCGCAATGGAAACCGTCCGCCGTCATATCGAAAGCCAGGTACTCAGCCTGACCGGCCTCGCCCTGGGCGGGGTCGACTTCGAGTCGCCCCAGGGCGACCCCGGCCTGTTCGGGCCGGACTCCGTGAGCTGGAGAGTCCACGGTGACTTCAGCTCGATGCTCATCGGCGGCATCAGCGCCCTGCTCCTGCAGATGCTGCACCCGGCCGCCCTCGGCGGCGTCTGGGACCATTCCAACTTCCGCGCCGACATGCTCGGCCGCCTGCGCCGCACCGGGCAGTTCATCTCCGCCACCACCTACGGCTCGCGCGGTGACGCCGAGAAGCTGATCGAACGTGTGCGGCGCATCCATGACAACGTGCACGGCACGCTCCCCGACGGCACATCCTACGCGGCCAGCGACCCGGACCTGCTGACCTGGGTGCACGTCGCCGAAGTCAGCTGCTTCCTCGCCTCGCACCTGCGCTACCTGAACCCGGACCTTTCCGGCGAAGAGCAGGATCGTTACTACGATGAGATAGCCCTCATCGCCGAGCGTCTCGGCGCACGGGATGTACCACGCTCCCGCGCGGAAGTAGCCGCCTACCTGCAACGCATGCGACCGCAGCTTCGCTACGACGAACGCACCCGCGAGGTGGTCAGTGTCCTGTTCAACGCCCCCGCCCCGAGCTTCCTCGCCAAGCCCTTCGGCATGCTGATGATGCGTGCCGGCATCGACCTGCTGCCGGACTGGGCGACCGATCAGCTCGGTCTGAGCCTGGGAAGCCTGCAACGGCAGCTGATCCGCTCCAGCGTGAGGCGCAGCGTGCCATTGCTGCGCTGGGCGGTACGCAATGGCTCACTGCACCGCGCACGCCGCCGCATGGGTTTACCACCTCTGCGCTGAAGCGTGACCACCCGGTTCGGAGGGTGGTGAGCCGGCGGCGGGCATGCAACCATGACCGTTCGCTGCGGCCTCGCCGCTTCCGACAGAGGATTCGTGTCATGCAAGAAGTCGTCATCGTCGCTGCCACCCGTACCGCCATCGGCAGCTTCCAGGGTTCGCTTTCCGCACTGCCGGCCCATGAATTGGGCGCTGCAGTCATTCGCAGCCTGCTGCAACAGACCGGCCTGGACCCTGCCCGGGTCGACGAGGTGATCCTCGGCCAGACCCTGACCGCCGGCGCCGGCCAGAACCCGGCACGCCAGGCCTCCATCGCCGCCGGCCTGCCCAACAGCGTACCGGCGATGACGGTGAACAAGGTCTGCGGCTCCGGCCTCAAGGCACTGCACCTGGCCGCCCAGGCGATCCGCTGTGGCGACGCCCAGGTCATCATTGCCGGTGGCCAGGAAAGCATGAGCCTCGCCCCCTATCTCATGCCCGGCGCCCGCACCGGCCTGCGCATGGGCCACGCCAAGCTGATCGACAGCATGATCCAGGACGGCCTGTGGGACGCCTTCAACGACTATCACATGGGCATCACCGCTGAGAACCTGGTGGAGAAGTACGGCATCAGCCGCGAGGAGCAGGACGCCTTCGCCGCCGAGTCCCAGCGAAAGGCGACCGCGGCCATCGAAGCAGGCCGCTTCAAGGCCGAGATCACTCCCATCGAGATTCCCCAGCGCAAGGGCGAACCGCTGCGCTTCGACACCGACGAGCAGCCACGCGCCGGCACTACAGCCGAGTCCCTGGCCAAGCTCAAGCCGGCGTTCAAGAAGGACGGCAGCGTGACCGCCGGCAACGCTTCGACCCTCAATGACGGCGCCGCCGCCGTCCTGCTGATGAGCGCTGCCAAGGCCGCCGAACTGGGTCTGCCGGTATTGGCCCGCATCGCCGCCTACGCGAACGCGGGTGTCGATCCGGCCATCATGGGCATCGGCCCGGTCTCGGCCACCCGCCGCTGCCTGGAGAAAGCCGGCTGGCAGCTTGCCGACCTGGACCTGATCGAAGCCAACGAGGCGTTCGCCGCCCAGGCACTGTCGGTTGGCAAGGAGTTGGGGTGGGATGCTGCAAAGGTGAATGTGAACGGCGGTGCCATTGCCCTTGGTCACCCCATCGGCGCATCGGGCTGCCGCGTGCTCGTCACCCTGTTGCACGAGATGCTGCGCCGCGATGCGAAAAAAGGCCTCGCGACGCTCTGTATCGGCGGTGGGCAGGGTGTGGCGCTGGCTCTGCAGCGGTAACACCCGCTGGCTTGCTGAGCAGAATTCACTCTGCCCAGCAAGTCTCCGCGCACGCTGGGAGGGCCACCCCCCGCCAACTTGATTCCCCGCATACTTTCAGTCCTACACATAGGAATATTCCGTAGGTGCTTGAACAACTGGTCTATCTTCAAGATCAATGCGCGCAATTATTCGGACTCAGGGAGTCAGTTATGAAGAAGCGTGTGGTGCTGATCGAAGACCACCCCGCAATGCGTTTGGCGATCCGCTCGTTGCTGGAGCAGGATCCGCAGTTCGAAGTGGTCCGTGAAGCGTCCGATGGCCACGGCGGGCTGGATGCCGTACGCAAGGAACGCCCCGATCTGGTGATACTCGATCTCAATCTGCCCGGCATGGACGGCCTCGACCTGCTGGCGCGCATCCATATCTTCGACGAGAACATTCGCCTGCTGGTATTGAGCTCGCAGGATGAACGCCTGTACTCCAGCAAGGTCGAAGCGGCCGGCGCGCATGGATTCGTCAGCAAGAACAAGGACACCAGCGCCATCCTCAACGCGGCGCGTATGCTGATTTCGGGCTATCGCTGCTTCCCGGAAAAGGCCCTGAGCATCGACAAGAATACCGACCCGGTGGCTAGCCTCACGCCGCGGGAACTGGTCGTGCTGCGCAGCCTGGTGAGAGGCATGAGCAACAAGGACATTGCCGAGGAACTGTTCCTCAGTCAGAAGACTGTCAGCACTTACAAGACGCGCATTCTGGAGAAGCTGAACCTGGAAAGCCTCGTGGGCCTGGTCGAATTCGCCCGCACCCATCGCCTGAATGACTGACCGACATCACTGAAAACCGCGTCCGAAGGCGGCTATCGAATCGAAGAATCACAGCCGTGCCATACTCCTGTAGCACGTCACGACGGAAACGACTCTCGCCATGCCCAAAGGATTGAAACGCGCCTTCGGCGCGGTAGTGCTGTTGGCCCTCTTCTATTGCCTGCTGGGTTTTCTCATCCTGCCCGGCGTTGGACTGCGGATAGCCAACCAGCAACTGGCCCACTACTCGACCGTTCCGGCGCGTCTGGAGCGCATCGAGTTCAACCCATTCAGCCTTGAACTCACCCTCTGGGGCCTGCATCTGGGTGCCGATGGACAGGAGCAGGTGCGCTTCCGGCGCCTTTACGCCAACCTCGAACTCGACAGCCTGTGGAAGCGCAGGCTGCACCTCGCCGACGTCGAACTGGACGCACCGCACACCGAACTGCTGTTCGCCGAGAACGGCACGCTGAACCTGAGCAGACTGTTCAAGCTGCCGCCCAGTGCGCCGGCCCCGGCCCAGGAAGAGCCCAGCGATCCCTTCCCCCTGCGCATCGACCGCATCCGCCTCGCCGAAGGCAGCCTGCATTTCCTCGACCGCCGCCCCAGCGAGCCAGTGGAGTTCGTCTTCGACCCAATGGGCTTCGAGCTGCACAACCTCAGCACCCTGCCTGAGGACGGCGCCGAAATGACCCTGGTCGCCACCGGCCCCCACGGCGGCAAGCTCGACTGGAAGGGTGACTTGAGCATCGTGCCCTTCACTTCCAAGGGCAGCTTCACCCTCGATGGCGTGCCGCTGAAGGCCTGGTGGCCCTACGTGCGGGACAATGCACCGCTGAACCTGAACAACGGCATCCTGAGCGTGGCCTCCGACTACCACCTGGATCTTTCGAAGGGGACGCAACTCCTGCTGGACAAGGCCGCCATCAAGCTGCGTGACCTGGACCTCAGTTCCCCCGAAGGCAAACCACTGGCCAAGCTTGCCACCCTGGATGTCGCCGAAACCACCCTGGACCTCGTCAAGCAGGAAGTGGTGGTCGGCCAGATCCGCAGCCAAGGACTGGAAGCCTGGGCGGCGCGGGAGAAGGACGGCCAGCTGGACTGGCAGAAGCTCTTCGCCAACTTCAAACCCTACAAGCGCCCCGAGGAACCCTCGCCGCAAGCGCAGGCCGCTCCCAAGCCAGCGCCTGCCAGCGAGGCGGTAGCTGCAGCCGGCGAGGAGCAGAAGGCGCCGACCGACCAACCGCAAACCCAGCCCAGCGCTGCCGCCACAACAGCCCAGACCGAGCCAGCCAAACCGGCCGTACCGTCCCAGCCAGAAACCAACCCAGGAGCCAAGCCCGCCGCGGTTGACAAGCCTGCACAGGCAACCGAGCAGACCAGACCGACCGAGCCGCCGAAGCCATGGCATGTGGTTTTGCGCGACACCCAACTGCGCGGCTACAAGGCTCACCTGGCTGATCGCGCGCCGGGCAAACCGGTGGCCCTGGAAATCGGCCCGCTGGACCTGGATCTGCAGAACGTCGACAGCGGCCTGACCTCGCCACTGCAGCTCAAGCTCAAGGCCGGTCTCGGCCCGCGCGGGCAGATCGAAGCCAATGGCCAGGTCATCCCCAGCCCGGTCAGCGCCAAGCTTAAGGTTTCGACCCGCGACATCGACCTGCGCGTTGCCCAAGCCTACATCGACCCGTTCATTCGCCTGGAACTGCGCAGCGGCCTGCTGTCCAGCGACCTGAACGTTGACCTGAAGAGCACCGAACCGCTGGCTTTCAGCGTCACCGGAAGCGCCCAGGTCACCCAGTTGCACACCCTGGATACTCTCAAGAGCCGCGACTTCGTCAAATGGACCAAGCTGACCCTCGACGGCCTGGCCTACAAGCATGGCGACAGCCTGGTGATCCAGACCGTCTCACTGGAAGAGCCCTACGCACGCTTCATCATCAACGAGGATCGCAGCACCAACGTCAGCGAGCTGATTATCCCGCAGCCAGAGTCCAGCTCGTCGTCGGCGAGCAAGGGCAGCGCCTCGGGCAGCAACAGCAAGCCGCTGGGCATCCGTATCGGTGGCGTGAAGATCAACAACGGTTCGGCCAACTTCGCCGACCTGACCCTGCGCCCGGACTTCGCCACGGCCATCCAGCAACTGGCCGGCGAGATCGGCACAATCGACAACCGCAATCCGGCACCCGCCTCGGTAGACGTGAAAGGCAAGGTCGACAAGTACGCGCCGGTCACCATCAAGGGCAGCCTAAACCCGTTCTCGCCGCTGGAGAAACTGGACATCGCCACCAGCTTCAAGCGTGTCGAACTGACCACCCTGACGCCTTACTCCGGCAAGTTCGCCGGCTACCGCATCCGCAAGGGCCGGCTGAATCTGGATCTGCATTACCAGATCACCCAGGGCAAGCTCAAAGCCGACAACAAGGTGCTGGTGGAACACCTCCAGCTGGGCGAGAAGGTCGACAGCCCGGACGCAGTGGACCTGCCGGTGAAACTGGCGATCGCCCTGCTCAAGGACGCCAACGGCAACATCGACATCCAATTGCCGGTGGAAGGCGACCTGAACAACCCGCAGTTCAGCGTCATGCCCATCGTCTGGCAAACCCTGCGCAACCTGGTCGTGCGCGCGGTGCAAGCCCCGTTCAACTTTATCGCCGGCCTGGCCAGTGGCGGTGGCGGGCCGGACCTGAGCAACGTGGTGTTCGCCCCCGGCTCCAGCGAGCTGGACGCCAGCGCCCAGGGCAATCTCGACAAGCTGGCCGAAGCCCTCAAGCAGCGTCCGGCGCTGAAGCTGGAAGTCGAAGGCGTCGCCGCGGCCGCCAGCGATGGCCCGCTACTGGCCGACAAGCGCCTGAAGCAGGAATACCAGAAGAACTACTACAGCATGTTGCAGCGCCGCGGCGACAAGGTACCCAGCGACGCGAGCCAGTTGGAAGTGCCGGAAGACCTGCAGCCGGTCCTGCTCGAAGGCGTTTACCGCGCGCGCCTGAAGAAGCAACCGCCAGCGGAATGGCAGGACCTGAGCAAGGACGAGCGTTCGGCGAAGATGCGCCAGGCCGTGCTCGATTCCTGGAGCGACAGCCAGTTGCTGCTGCGCAAGCTCGGTCAGGAGCGCGCAACCCAGATCAAGGACTACCTGGTCGCCAAGGGTGGCCTGGGTGACGACCGCATCTACCTCATCGACGTCAGCTTCGGCGAAGCGGAGAATGGTGGCAGTGTGGCCACCCAGCTTCACCTTGATAGCGAATAAGGAGTCGGTCGATGAAAGCCCTGACCTGGATGTCCTGCGCCCTGCTGCTTTGCGCGGCGGGCGCCCAGGCGGAAAGCATGCGTTGCGGAAGCGCCCTGATCAACGCCGGCGACCGCGCCTGGGAAGTCGAGCAGAAGTGCGGCGCGCCGGATCACCGTGACGAAGTCGGTTACACCCTCGGCGGTTACGATCGCCGCGAGTACCGGGTCGAGGAGTGGGTCTATGGTCCGCGCAATGGCACCAGCTACATCCTCACCTTCGAAGCCAACAAACTCAAAAGCATCGAGTTCAAACGCAATTGAAGACCCCCCTCGCACTGCTGCTGGCGGCCATTGCGCTGCCCCTTACCTTCACCGCCCTTGACGCACAGGCCGCCAGCCTGCGCTGCAGCAGCAAACTCATAAGCACCGGCGATGTCACCAGCGACGTACTCAGCCGGTGCGGCGAGCCTGTCAGCCGCTCCTTCCTCGGGTACAAGCAGGTACCCGGCCCGCGTTATGGCGAGTCGATGGAAGTAGCCGTGGAAGAATGGATCTACGGTCCCTGGAGCGGCATGCTGTATTTCGTCCGCTTCGAGGGCAACCGCCTGAGCGATATCCAGAGCAAGCGCAGCGGCAACTGACAGCCGCGGTGGCGAGTGCTAGTCTCGCCGCCACTCACGCATTTACGCCATTCGGGCCAAGGACCGGTCGCCATGGTTATCGTCCCCGCCGAGCACCCGCTGGACTGGAAGAAACCTCCCGTCATCACGCTGCTGCTGATCGTCATCAACGTCCTGATCTACTTCGGCTACCAGGGTGGCGACAGCACCCGGCGCGAAGAAGCCGTGCGCATCTACCTCGAACAGGACCTGCTCAGCCATGAGCGGCCATTGTTCAGCGCCTCGCTGGAACGCCGCGACCGATTGGAAGCCGATCAGCAGCGAGCCCTCGAAGCCCTTCCCCGGCAGCGATTGGCCTGGCTGGTACTCTCGGACCTGGAGTTCGGCCACGAACTGCGCGCCATGCCCGCCTTCCAGCAGGACGCCGCCTGGCAGGCGTCACGCCTAAGGGCTGAAGCGGCGCGCGATCAGACCAGCAGCCTGCGTTTCGGCTTCATCCCCGAGCGCTTCACAGTGCTGGGCTTGTTTGGCTCGATGTTCCTCCACGGCAGTTTCTGGCATCTGGCCGGCAACATGGTGTTCCTGTTCATCTTCGGCTTCACCCTCGAAGCGGCGCTGGGCCGCGCCCTGTATCTGGGCCTCTACCTGTTCAGCGGCCTGTGCTCAGGCCTGCTGTGGTGGGCGCTCGATCCTTCCTGGGTGCCGGGTATCGGTGCCTCAGGCGCCATTTCCGGCCTGATGGGCATGTATATCGGCGTCTACGGCCTACGGCGCATCCAGTTCTTCTACTGGCTCGGGCCCCTGATGGGCTACCTCAAGGCACCGGCGCTGTGGATCCTGCCACTGTGGCTGGGCAAGGAACTGTTCGGGCTGGTTCGTGCCGCCGACCACGTGAACTACTACGCGCACATCGGCGGCCTGGTTTCCGGTTTTCTTGCCGTCTGGCTACCCCGCAAGCTGGGGCGCATGCCGGTGGACGAGGCCTACCTGAGCAAGGAAGACCCCGAGGCCCCCTTCAAGCGCGCGCTAGCGTCGCTGGACGAACAGATTGGCCGCTTTGCCCTCGACCAGGCCGCTGCACGCGGACCGGAGCTGCTGCGGCAATTTCCTGGACAACCGGTGCTGGTCGAGCGCCTCTACGGCGTAGCCAAGGGGAGACAGGACCGCGCACTGATGAGTGAAACCCTCAAGCAATTGTTCGCCTTGCCACCCTCCACGACAGCCGATGCGCTACTGCGCCGTCTCGCCGAGGAAAGTGCCGCTAGTGGCGCCGGGTTGCTGGCCCACCCAGCTATTCAATTGCACCTATTGCGCAAACTGCTCCAACGCAATGAATCCGCCCAGGCGCTGAACTGCTGGCGTCGTCTGTCGCGCTCGGGCCAACTTCCCGAACCGCTGCCCGGCCTGACCTTGCAACTGGCAAAGCAGATGGGGCAGAAAGGCGACCTGCAGGCCGTGCGCGAACTTTCGCGCTTCCTCCGTCAGCACTACCCGGAAGCCGATCCGACCCGACAGCTGACGATCTACCAGCAGCACCTCGCCCCCTGACTCGCCCATGAAAAAGCCCCGCCGGCGAACCGGCGGGGCTTGGACCATCCCTGTCCCTGGAATCTACAGACGGCTGCTGAAATCGCGGACTTCCTCTTCCGCTTTCTCTTTGGTCCAGCCGTAGCGTTCCTGCAGTTTGCCGACCAGGTACTCGGCGTGTCCGTCTGCCGCTTGCACATCGTCGTCGGTCAGCTTGCCCCACTTTTCCTTCATGGTGCCGGACAGCTGCTTCCACTTGCCTTTGATGACGTCAGTGTTCATGGCGATCCTCCTGCTTGAGGTTGGATAGGGTAAGAGCCTGTGGTTCTTACTCGACCGATTTCAGGCCATCGGCGGAGACGGCAGTCACGCCCTTGATGCCTTTGGCGGTCTTGATCGCCAGTTCCTTCTCGGCGTCGGTCTTGACGTTACCGGAAAGCGAGACCACACCTTTGTTAGTCTCGACTTTGATGTTGGTGCCGCTGATGTCTTTGTCAGCGATCAGGCTGGACTTCACCTTGCTGGTGATCCAGGTATCAGAGACCGCCTCTTCGGTTTTCTGGACTGTCTCGTTGGCGGCCAGAGTCGTCGGCTGGGCGAACACCGAGTTGGCGAACGAGAAGCTCAGGGCGGTTGCAGTGGCAGCGGCGAGAGCCAGTTTGTTGAAACGTTTCATGGCGGTTTCTCCTGAATTATTGGAAAACTGCGGCCCGTGCCTGGCAGCAGTTGCACTAGGACTATCGCAAGCCCTGTGCCAGCTTTTCTAATTCAGCAAAAACCTTATAAATCAACAAGTTGAATAAATGCCAAAAGCGCCTGTCGCTTGCAGTTTGCAAAAACTGCCGTTGCGCTTCATGCAGGTTGCACGATCAGGTGCCAGAGTTGCGCCCCAACTTAGCGAGCACCGCCTCGAGTTGTACCACCTCCCCCATCTGCTCGAACGCGGGGTAGCGCTGACGAATGAAGGCCAGTAGCTGCTGCGCGGGCTCGACCTGCCCAAGCCGTTCCGAAAACGCCCGTGCCGCCATCAGGTACGCGCGCGGAATGCCGGGGTAATCCGGGAAACGCTTGTGCAGGTTGCGCAGCAGGCTCAGCCCCTCTCGGGCCTTGTGGCGCTCGATCAGGACCTCGGCAATGCGCTCGCACACGCTCGGATCCTCCGGTAAGTAATCTGCCTGCAACTGTCGGGCATTGAGGAATGCGCTGGCGGCCAACTGCGGATTGAGCCGGCTGGCCAGGCCAAGATAATGCGGCAGATGGTTCAGGCACTCGGCGCGCTCATTCAAGGCGAAGAGCAGTTGGTGATAACGCTCGTTCAGCTTGAGGTCCTGGCGTCCTTCACGCAGGGCGGCGACCAGAATCTCCAGGGCGGCGCCGGTCTGCCCCTCCTTGACCCGCACTTCCGCCTCGGCCAGCGCCTTGCGGCGATGCCATTCCGGCGCGGCAAAGCCGGCTGGTGCGTCTTCCCCGGCGGAGACGTAGCCCAGCTCGCCCTGATACTGGAACACGGCATAGCCCATCATGGCGCACATCACCACGGAGAAATAACCGGTCAGCCCCGCCACTATCGGGACCATTACCACGCGTGGCAGTCCGTTGGAGAGCAACCAGCCGACATAGGTGGGCGATTGCCAGAGGATGAACAGGAACACGCAGAGAATGAGGTAACGCCAGCCCATGGCGGCAATGACCTGCCCTACTTCACTGGGGCTGAGCGCGGAGCCCAGGCTCTTGTCCAGGGACAGGCGGATGATGCTCGCCGGCAGCACCAGCATGAGGCCGATGTTGGCGGCCCAGTAAACGGCCTCGCTGTGGAAGTCGGCCGCCAGCCAGAGAAGGACCAGGGCGATCAGGAAGACCGCCAGTTGCTGAAAGAAGGTCCGCAGGCTGTCGGCGCTGAAGGCTTCGATCAGGCCCGGGGCGTCCTGACCGCCAAAGCTCGCGGTTTCGATCACGCTATGCAGGTACTTGGTCGCCACGCTGAGCAATGCGACCCAAAGCACGATCATGGCTGGCATGAACACACAAGCGAGTGCCAGCAAGGCGCAGAATGCCAGCGGCCCGGTCTGGAAGCCGTAGGCGAAGAACTTCGGCAGGCGCTCCCAGAAAGGTTGCGCGGTGTTGGCTGCTCCAAGGAAGCGCAGGTGGCCGCGGCACAACGGACACGCCGGCGCGTACTCGGGAGCATCGGCGTTGAGGGGAATGCAGCAATCGCCGTAATGCCGCTCGCACGGCTGGCAATGCCACGTCGCGGGCTGAGCACTGTGGTAGTGGCAGTAACGCTTGTCCATCTCGGGGCATCCTTGGAGCGAGATCGGCGAATAGCGCATTTTCAAGGCAAAAAAAGAGGGCCCGCAAGGGGCCCTCCTTCATTTCACCGATTGCTTACACGCCGGAGGCTTCAGCAGCGGCTACATCCTTGATCGACAGCTTGATGCGGCCACGGTTGTCCACATCGAGAACCAGGACTTTGACTTCCTGGCCTTCCTGCAGAACGTCGGTGACCTTGTCGATGCGCTTGTCGCTGATCTGCGAGATGTGCACCAGACCATCCTTGCCCGGCAGGATGTTGACGAAGGCACCGAAGTCCACGATGCGCTCAACCTTGCCAACGTAGATCTTGCCGATCTCGGCTTCCGCGGTGATGCCCAGAACGCGCTGCTTGGCGGCCTCGGCAGCTTCCTTGGTTTCGCCGTAGATCTTCACGCTGCCATCGTCCTCGATGTCGATCGAGGCCTTGGTCTCTTCGCAGATGCTGCGAATGGTGGCGCCGCCCTTGCCGATGACGTCGCGGATCTTGTCGGTGTCGATCTTCATCTGGATCATGGTCGGAGCGTTTTCCGACAGCTCCGCGCGCGGAGCGGCGATGATCTGGTTCATCTGGCCGAGGATGTTCAGGCGAGCTTCCAGGGCCTGGCCCAGGGCGATCTCCATGATCTCTTCGGTGATGCCGTTGATCTTGATGTCCATCTGCAGGGCGGTAACACCCTTGTCGGTACCGGCGACTTTGAAGTCCATGTCGCCCAAGTGGTCTTCGTCACCCAGGATGTCGGTCAGGATGGCGAACTTGTCGCCTTCCTTCACCAGACCCATGGCGATACCGGCAACCGGCGCCTTGACCGGAACACCGGCGTCCATCAGAGCCAGGGAAGCACCGCAAACGGAAGCCATGGAGCTGGAACCGTTGGATTCAGTGATCTCGGAAACGACGCGGATGGTGTAGGGGAACTCGTCCTGGGTCGGCAGCATGGCAGCAACGCTGCGACGTGCCAGACGGCCGTGGCCGATTTCACGACGGCCCGCGCTACCCATGCGGCCACACTCACCTACCGAGAACGGCGGGAAGTTGTAGTGCAGCATGAAGGGGTCTTTGCGCTCGCCTTCGAGGGTGTCGAGCAGCTGAGCGTCACGGGCGGTGCCGAGGGTGGCAACGACCAGAGCCTGGGTTTCGCCACGGGTGAACAGCGCCGAGCCGTGGGTCTTGCCCAGTACGCCGACTTCGATTCGCAGCGGACGAACGGTGCGGGTGTCACGGCCGTCGATGCGCGGTTTGCCGTTGACGATGTTTTCGCGAACGGTGCGGTACTCCAGCAGGCCGAAGACGTCTTTGACTTCAGCTGCGGAGAACTGGCCTTCGCCTTCGCCGGCGAACTTAGCGACAACTTCGTCACGCAGGGCGCCCAGGGCGGCATAACGGTCTTGCTTAACGGTGACGGTGTAGGCTTCGGAGATAGCGGCACCGAACTCGGCCTTGATGGCATTGACCAGGGCGGTGTTCTCCACCGGGGCAGCCCAGTTCCAGGTCGGCTTGCCGACTTCGGTAGCCAGCTCGGCAACGGCGCGGATAACCGACTGGAACTCTTCGTGTGCAAACAGCACAGCGCCCAGCATCTGGTCTTCGGTCAGCTCGTCGGCTTCGGATTCAACCATCAGCACGGCGTCGGAGGTGCCGGCCACGACCATGTCGAGGCTGGAGCTCTGCTGCTGCTCGTAGGTCGGGTTGAGGATGTAGCCGATTTCCGGGTGGAAGCCAACGCGGGCAGCGCCGATCGGGCCGGCGAACGGAATGCCGGAGATCGCCAGGGCGGCGGAGGTGCCGATCATGGCAGCGATGTCCGGATCGGACTTCTTGTTGGTGGAAACGACGGTGCAGACAACCTGCACTTCGTTCATGAAGCCTTCCGGGAACAGCGGGCGGATCGGACGGTCGATCAGGCGCGAGGTCAGGGTTTCCTTCTCGGAAGGACGGCCTTCACGCTTGAAGAAGCCGCCAGGGATGCGGCCGGCTGCGTAGGTCTTCTCCTGGTAGTGCACGGAGAGCGGGAAGAAGCTCTTGCTTGGGTCGGCCTGCTTGGCGCCGACGACGGTGCAGAGCACGGTGACGTCGTCCATGGTGACCAGGACGGCACCGGTGGCCTGGCGGGCGATGCGGCCAGTCTCGAGGGTTACAGTCGACTGACCGAACTGGAATTTCTTGGTTACCGGGTTCACGGTTTTTCTACCTTCGCTTTAGTTGCCTTGGGGGAAATTGTGGAAATGCCGGGAGTCGGACCCGTTTTCATTCCCTATAAAAGCGAGAAAGCCGGGAGCCAGAGCCGATGAGCGGTATACACCGCCCAACGACCCCGGACTCCCAGCTTCCCACTTCAGGCTTGCCGTCTTAGCGACGCAGGCCCAGGCGACCGATCAGGGCGCTGTAACGAGAGGTGTCCTTGCTCTTCAGGTAGTCCAGCAGCTTACGACGCTGGTTAACCATACGGATCAGGCCACGACGGGAGTGGTGGTCTTTGCCGTTGGCCTTGAAGTGATCCTGCAGCTTGTTGATGTTGGCGGACAGCAGTGCAACCTGCACTTCCGGGGAACCGGTGTCGCCTTCAGCTTGCTTGTACTCGTTAACGATCTGGGCTTTTTCTTGGACGCTCAGTGCCATGATGGGGCTTCCTCTGAGGTAACAGGCCAGGGACTTATCCCTGTGTTCATAATAAGAGGAGTGACCGTGCCTGCTGACAGCCACCCTCGGTTTCGGTCTTAAGACCGAATCAGTCGACGCGGCGCCAGGCGCCCGTCTTCGACCACTTCACCGATACCGATGAAGCGGCCCTCATGATCCTGCACCCGCAACATGCCGAACTTCGGCATATCGGGGGCGCGTACCGGCTGACCATGCAGCCAGTAATAGGCGCTGTGCTCCGACAACTGCAGCAGCGGCCAGTGCTCCAGGCCGGCATCCACCGGCAGCAGGAAGCGGTCGAGGGCTTCATTGCCACCCTCGGCATGGACTTTCTCGAGCTCATCCAGCGTGACCGACTGGTTCAGCTGGAAGGGACCTGCCTGTGTCCGGCGCAGGGCGGCGACGTGTGCGCCACAACCGAGTTCGCGGCCGAGATCTTCGACCAGGGTGCGAATGTAGGTGCCCTTGCTGCAGGAAACCGCCAGGGTCGCATAGGGCGACTCGAACGCGAGCATTTCCAGGCGCGCAATAGTAACAGAACGCGCCTCGCGCTCCACTACCTCTCCCGCACGGGCCAGCTTGTACAACGGCTGGCCGTCCTTCTTCAGGGCCGAGTACATCGGCGGCACCTGCTCTATGTCGCCACGGAAGCGAGGCAGCAGGGCCTCGATGGCTTCCCGACCAGCGGTCACTTCGCGCTGCTCGACTACTTCACCCTCGGCATCAGCGGTGGTGGTAGTGACGCCCAGCTTGGCAATCGTCTCGTAGGCTTTGTCGGCGTCGAGCAGGTACTGGGAGAACTTGGTCGCCTCGCCAAAGCACAGCGGCAGCACGCCGGTCGCCAGCGGGTCGAGGCTGCCGGTGTGGCCGGCCTTCTCGGCATTGAGCAGCCAGCGCACCTTCTGCAGCGCCTGGTTGGAGCTCATGCCCAGCGGCTTGTCGAGAATCAGCACACCGTTGACTGCACGGCGAATGCGTTTCACCTGGGCCACGCGTTACTCCTCGGAATCGCCGCCGCGACGATCGGCAGCCACCGCGCGTTCGATCAGCGCCGACAGCTCGGCACCACGGCGGATGCTGGCGTCGTAGCTGAAGTGCAGTTGCGGCACGGTGCGCAGCTTCATCGCCTTGCCCAGCTGCATACGCAGGAAGCCGGCAGCATCGTTGAGGATGCTGGTGTTCTGCTTCACCACTTCGGCGTTGTCGTCCTGGCCCATCACGGTGACGTACACCTTGGCATGGGACAGGTCACGGGCCACGTCGACACCGGTGATGGTCACCAGGCCGAGACGCGGGTCCTTGATTTCACGCTGGATCAGCAGCGCCAGTTCGCGCTGCATCTGGTCGCCGATACGCTGGGTACGGCTGTACTCTTTAGCCATTTTTCTAACCTGCTTACCCGAGCCGCGAGGCTCCGGGTCTGAAAGCGGCAAACGCCCGGGGCAGCAATTCAGCTGGCCCGGGCGCTGCGTTCACGCTCGAATACCCTTACAGAGTACGAGCGACTTCGACCTTCTCGAACACTTCGATCTTGTCGCCGACGCGGACGTCGTTGTAGCTCTTCACGCCAATACCGCACTCCATGCCGGCACGAACTTCGGAGACGTCATCCTTGAAGCGACGCAGGGACTCCAGCTCGCCTTCGAAGATAACCACGTCGTCGCGCAGTACACGGATCGGACGGTTGCGGTGCACCAGACCCTCGGTGACCATGCAGCCCGCGACCGCGCCGAACTTCGGCGAGCGGAACACGTCACGCACTTCGGCAATACCCAGGATGTTCTCGCGAACATCGCTGCCGAGCATGCCGGTCAGGGCTTTCTTGACGTCTTCAATGATGTCGTAGATCACGTTGTAGTAACGCATGTCGAGGCCTTCGGACTCGACAATCTTGCGCGCACCAGCGTCAGCACGGACGTTGAAGCCGAACAGCACCGCGTTGGAGGCCAGCGCCAGGTTGGCATCGGACTCGGTGATACCACCGACGCCGCCACCGACCACGCGAACCTGCACTTCGTCGTTGCCCAGGCCGCTGAGCGAACCCTGCAGGGCCTCCAGCGAACCACGGACATCGGACTTGAGGACGATGTTGAGGGTCTTCTTCTCTTCCTGGCCCATGTTCTCGAAGATGTTTTCCAGCTTGCCGGCGTGGGCACGAGCCAGTTTCACTTCGCGGAACTTGCCTTGGCGGAACAGAGCGACTTCGCGAGCTTTCTTCTCGTCGGTAATCACCGAGACTTCGTCACCCGCATCCGGCGTACCGTCCAGGCCGAGAATCTCGACTGGAATGGACGGACCCGCTTCCTTGATCGGCTTGCCGTTCTCGTCGAGCATCGCCCGAACGCGGCCGTAGTTGACGCCGACCAGGACCATGTCGCCCTGACGCAGGGTGCCGTCCTGGACCAGCACGGTGGCTACCGGGCCACGGCCCTTGTCCAGACGCGACTCGACTACCACGCCACGGCCCGGGGCCGAAGGAGTGGCTTTGAGTTCGAGCACTTCAGCCTGCAGCAGTACGGCTTCGAGCAGCTC
Source organism: Pseudomonas sp. NPDC086581 (assembly GCF_044746165.1). Lineage (NCBI taxonomy): Bacteria > Pseudomonadati > Pseudomonadota > Gammaproteobacteria > Pseudomonadales > Pseudomonadaceae > Pseudomonas > Pseudomonas sp. NPDC086581. The sequence continues at coordinate 54,724 of NZ_JBIVBR010000017.1, forward strand.
GTCGACGCCGGTACCCAGCTTGGCGGAGACATGAACGTACGGAGCATCGCCGCCCCACTCCTCCGGGATCACATCCAGAGCGGCCAGGCCGTTCTTGATGTTGTCCGGGTTGGCGTCGGGCTTGTCGATCTTGTTCACCGCAACCACGATCGGCACGCCAGCCGCTTTCGCATGCTGTACGGCTTCCTGGGTCTGCGGCATTACGCCGTCGTCCGCTGCCACCACGAGGATGACAATATCGGTCGCCTGGGCACCACGGGCACGCATCGCGGTGAACGCAGCGTGGCCAGGGGTGTCGAGGAAGGTGACCATGCCGCGGTCGGTTTCCACATGGTAGGCGCCGATGTGCTGGGTGATGCCGCCGGCTTCGCCAGCTGCAACCTTCGCACGACGGATGTAGTCGAGCAGCGAAGTCTTGCCGTGGTCGACGTGGCCCATGACGGTCACGACCGGCGCGCGGGAGACGGCTTCGCCTTCGAACTTCAGGGATTCGGCCAGTTGCTCTTCCAGGGCATTCTCGCTAACCAGCTTGACCTTGTGGCCGAGCTCTTCGGCGATCAGCTGAGCGGTTTCCTGGTCGAGTACCTGATTGATGGTCACCGGGGTGCCCATCTTGAACATGAACTTGACGACCTCGGCACCCTTCACCGACATCTGGGCAGCGAGCTCGCCCACGGTGATGGTTTCGCCGATATTCACTTCACGCACAATCGGTCCTGTCGGGCTCTGGAACCCGTGCTGGTTACGCTTCTTCAGCTTGCCTTTGCCGCGGCCACCGCCACGACGGCCAAAGCTGTCGTCGTCGTCGCCACCACCGCTGCGAACAACGCGCGGGGCAGTGGTCTTTTCCTTTTCCTTGATCGACGGGCGATGCTGGGCATGCTTGCGATCACGACGCTCGTCTTCTTCGTCACGCTTGGGCGCGCGGCGCACTTCGTCCTTCTTGCGGTCGTCCGCAGCAGGAGCGGCAGCGGCCGGAGCAGCGGGCACGGCAGCCGGAGCAGCGGTACGCGGTGCCTCGGCGGAGGCCGGGGCGGCAGCCGCAGGAGCGACACCAGCGGTCTGGCGAGCGGCGTCGGCCTGACGGCGAGCCTCTTCTGCAGCGGCGCGCTGGCGAGCCTCTTCCTCGGCCTTCACACGTACAGCTTCTTCGGCGGCACGCTGCTCTTCCAGCTCGCGCTGACGCTCGGCCTCGACCTCTTCAGGGTCACGCTTGACGTAGGTCTTCTTCTTGCGAACCTCGACGCTGACGGTCTTGCTGCCAGCGACTCGAATGGTCGAGGTGGTCTTGCGTTGCAGGGTGATCTTGCGCGGCTCATCCGCGCGATCACCGTGGCTGCCTTTCAGGTGGGCCAGCAGCGCTTGCTTCTCGCTGTCGGTCACTACCTGCTCGGCATCGTTATGGGGCAGACCGGCTTCGCGCATCTGCTGCAGCAGGCGCTCCACCGGCGTATCGACCGTCTTGGCCAGTTCTTTCACCGTGACTTGCGTCATGCACTTCTCTCCTCAGGCCGCGAATGCTTACTCGAACCAATGGGCCCGGGCGGCCATGATCAACTTGCCGGCACGCTCTTCGTCCATGCCGTCGATGTCGAGCAGATCGTCAATAGATTGCTCGGCAAGATCTTCACGGGTGGTTACGCCACGCAGTGCCAGATCCACGGCCAGCTCTTTGGTCATACCATCGAGGCTGAGCAGGTCTTCGGCAGGTTGTGCGTCGGCGAGTTTCTCTTCAGTGGCGATGGCTTTGGTCAGCAGGCGGTCCTTGGCACGCGAGCGCAGCTCGTTGACGATGTCTTCGTCGAAGCCGTCGATGCTGAGCATCTCTTCCATCGGTACGTAGGCAATCTCTTCCAGGGTGGTGAAACCTTCTTCAACCAGAACCTGGGCGAGTTCTTCATCGACATCCAACTCGTCGACGAAGCGCTGCAGGATGTCGCCAGTTTCAGCCTGCTGTTTGGCCTGGATATCGGCCTCGGTCATCACGTTCAGGGTCCAGCCGGTGAGTTGGCTGGCCAGACGGACATTCTGGCCACTGCGGCCGATGGCCTGTGCCAGGTTGTCCTCGGCGACGGCGATATCCATGGTGTGGGTATCTTCGTCGACGATGATCGCTGCCACTTCGGCCGGGGCCATGGCGTTGATCACGAACTGCGCGGGGTTGTCGTCCCAGAGGACGATATCCACACGCTCGCCGCCCAGTTCGCCGGAGACGGCCTGGACGCGGGAACCACGCATACCGATGCAGGCGCCCTGCGGGTCGATACGCTTGTCCTTGGAGCGAACGGCGATCTTGGCGCGCGAACCCGGATCACGGGCAGCGGCCATCACGTCGATCAGTTGCTCGGCGATTTCCGGTACTTCGATGCGGAACAGCTCAATCAGCATTTCCGGCGCGGTACGCGACAGGATCAGCTGAGGGCCACGGTTCTCGCTGCGGATTTCCTTCAGCAGGGCACGCACGCGGGTGCCGACGCGGAAGGTTTCACGCGGGATGATCTGGTCGCGGGCCAGCAGCGCTTCAGCGTTGTTGCCCAGGTCGACGATCACGTTGTCGCGGGTGACCTTCTTGACGGTGCCGGAGATGATCTCGTTGACCTTCTCGCGGTAGGCGTCGACCACCTGGGCGCGCTCGGCTTCGCGAACCTTCTGCACGATGACCTGCTTGGCGGTCTGTGCGGCGATGCGGCCGAACTCGATGGACTCGATCTTCTCTTCGATGACCTCGCCGGCTTTCATGCCGGGGTGCTCTTCCTGCACGTCTTCGACGGTCAGTTCCGATGCCGGATTGGAGTAGTCCTCGTCTTCGACGATGGTCCAGCGACGGAAAGTTTCGTAGTTGCCGTTGGCGCGGTTGATTTCCACGCGCAGGTCAACCTCATCCTCGAAACGCTTTTTGGTCGCAGTCGCCAGAGCGAGCTCCAGCGCTTCGAAAATCACGCCAGGCGGTACACCCTTCTCGTTGGATACCGACTCAACAACCAGCAGTACTTCTTTGCTCATCGTACGCCTCGCCTTTCAATCCATTGGAATCCGCGCTCTGGCGGCTCACTCAAATCGGGGGATGATGTTGGCCTTGTCGATCGAGTCGACCGGCAGCAGATATTCATGGTCGTCCACCAGGACCACCACATCCTGCTCCTCCACACCACGGAGAATGCCCTGGAAATTGCGACGCCTTTCGAAGGGCGTGCGCAGCTTGATCTTCACCTGCTCGCCGACGTAACGGGCGAACTGCTCGAGTGTGAAGAGCGGCCGATCCATACCGGGCGACGACACCTCGAGGGTGTACTCGCCACTGATCGGGTCTTCCACGTCGAGGATGCCACTGATCTGACGACTGACGATTTCGCAGTCATCGACCAGGATGCCTTCGGCACGATCGATATAAACCCGGAGCAGGGAATGGCGACCTTGGGAAATGTATTCCAGGCCCCAGCACTCATAGCCGAGCGCTTCTACTACAGGGGCCAACAAGGCCTGCAACTGTTCTAGCTTGCTCGACACCTGATCGCCTCGCGTATGCTGTAGAAACAAAAAATGGGCGAAACGCCCATCCCTTAAGGACCGCCCTGATCTGGCGGCGCGGACTGTCCAGCTAGCAAAAAGCCCCTGAAAAGGGGCTCTGCCAAACTGGTTGCGGGAGCAGGATTTGAACCTACGACCTTCGGGTTATGAGCCCGACGAGCTACCAGACTGCTCCATCCCGCGTCAAAGCTGGTGCAAAATTATACGGTTGCGCCCCTTCAAGGTCAACCGAAACACCGAAACGACAAGGCCCGCACTGCGGGCCTTTTCGTAATATGGTACCGAGGAGGGGACTCGAACCCCTACAGCCTATGGCCACTACCACCTCAAGGTAGCGTGTCTACCAATTCCACCACCTCGGCAAAAACTCTTGCCTGCTTACTTCTGCTCAGGAGCCGCCGGAACGTCGCCGTTACCGCCTGCAGGGGCTTGAGGTTGCCCTTGCGCACCCGGCACATCGCTAGCTGCCGGAGCTTGTTCCTGCTTCTGCTCCATCACCGCCGGATCAGGAAGCCCAGCGTGACGAATCATATCAGCTTTTTCTTTAGCAAAATACGCTAAACCCAAGCTGGTAATAAAAAAAACTGCAGCCAGCACAGCGGTGAAGCGACTCAGGAAGGTAGCAGAACCCTGGCTACCGAAAACAGTACCCGAAGCGCCAGCACCAAACGACGCACCCGCGTCGGCACCCTTGCCTTGCTGAAGCAGGACCAGCACAACCAGACCCAGCGCCATCAGCAGGTGAATCACGATTACAACTGTTTCCAGCATCTTCAGTTTCCTGCGGCGCGACAGATCGCACCGAACTCATCTGCATTCAGGGAGGCTCCACCAATGAGCCCCCCATCGATATCCGGCATGCCGAAAAGCTCGACAGCGTTGGCGGCCTTGACACTACCGCCGTACAGGAGACGAAGGCCGCGAGCCACCTCTGCGTTTTCCGCCGAGATCTGCGCGCGAATCGCCGCATGTACTTCCTGGGCCTGCTCGGGAGAAGCGGTCAACCCCGTCCCAATCGCCCACACCGGCTCGTAAGCCACAACGGCACGGGAGAAAGCCCCGACACCGAGATCTTCGATCACCGAGCCCAACTGGCGCCCGACAACCTCAAGCGTCTTGCCTGCCTCACGCTGCTCGCGGGTCTCGCCCACGCACAGGATCGGAATCAGGCCACACGATTGAACCGCCGCAAACTTGCGACTGATCACACCATCGCTTTCACCCAGAATCAGGCGACGCTCGGAGTGACCAACCAGCACCAGGGAGCAGTTCGCGTCCGCCAGCTGACTGGCTGCGACCTCGCCCGTCAAGGCGCCCTGCATCGGCTCAACCGCGCAATTCTGCGCACCGACGGCAACCGCCTTTCCATTCAAGCCTTGAACGACCTGATTGATGTACAGACAGGGCGGGAACACCGCCACATCGACACCCGTAGGGAGAGCCAGTTGACGCAGGCCTTTGATCAGCTCCGTTACGCTGGAGCGGGTACCGTGCATTTTCCAATTACCGGCCACTAAGGGTCGACGCATGCTGTACCTCGCTGAGCAAAGTGGGCGCAGATATTACTCGACGCTTTGGGAACTGACAAGAGAAATCAAGCACATACCTCTGTAACGACTTTTGCCAACTGCTCGGCATAGCCGCGAACGCGAGCTTCCTCGTCACCCTCGACCATTACCCGAACCAGTGGTTCGGTACCGGACTTGCGCAGCAGAACGCGGCCACGACCGGCCATTTCTTCCGTCACCTTGGCGCAGGCCTCCTTCACCGCCGGATGCTCCAACGGATCGACACCACCGCCCGCGAAGCGCACATTGATGAGCACCTGCGGGCACTTGCGAATGCCCATGCGCGCCTCGGCCAGGTTCTGGCCACGGGTCTTGAGCGCCATCAAAACCTGCAACGCAGCGATGATCGCATCGCCCGTAGTGGTGTGCTGATAGCACACGACATGACCGGAGTTCTCACCACCCAACTGCCAGTTGCGCGACTGCAGCTCGGACATCACGTAGCGGTCGCCCACCTTGGCGCGAGCAAACGGGATGTGCAGCTCCTGCAAGGCCAGTTCGAGTCCCAGGTTGCTCATCAGAGTCCCGACCACGCCGCCATGCAGCTTGCCGCGATCAAGCATGTCACGGGCGATCAGGTAGAGAATCTCGTCGCCGTCGACGATGGTGCCGGTATGGTCAACCATCATCACCCGGTCGCCGTCGCCGTCGAAGGCGATGCCGATATCCGCGTGATTAGCCAGAACAGCGTCCTGCAGCGCCCCCATGTGGGTGGAACCGCAATTGTGGTTGATGTTCAGGCCATTGGGCTCGGCGCCGATGATGAATACCTCGGCACCCAGCTCGCGAAATACGTTGGGAGCGATCTTGTAGGTCGCGCCATGGGCGCAATCCAGCGCGATACGCAGGCCGGCGAAACTGGTGTTCGAGGGCACGCTACTCTTGCAGAACTCGATGTAGCGGCCAGCCGCGTCGTTGATGCGCGAAACCTTGCCCAGACGAGCGGACTCGACCACCGTCATCGGCGCATCCAGGAGCTCTTCGATAATCAGCTCGACCTCATCCGGCAGCTTGGTGCCCTGGCCGGAGAAAAACTTGATGCCGTTGTCGTCATGGGGATTGTGCGAGGCACTGATGACGATGCCGGCTTCGGCATGGAAGGTACGGGTCAGATAGGCAATCCCGGGAGTAGGCATAGGGCCCAGCAGCATCACATCGGCGCCGGCGGCCGACAGACCAGCCTCCAGCGCGGACTCGAACATGTAGCCGGAGATGCGCGTGTCCTTGCCGACCAATACGCGGCATTTGCCCTGCTGACGGAAGGCCATGCCCACCGCCCAACCCAACTTGAGCACGAAGTCCGGCGTGATCGGCGGTGTGCCTACGCGCCCGCGAATTCCATCGGTACCGAAATACTTCCTGCTCATGCGGGCATCCCCTCTTCCGTTGCACTTTCCACTGCGTGAATCATTCGAACCACATCCACGGTCTCGGCGACATCGTGGACACGGATAATGCTGGCTCCCTTGGTGACTGCAAGGGCGGCCAGCGCCAGACTGCCATAGAGACGCTCGCCCACCTCACGGCCGAGCGCGCGCCCGACCATGCTCTTGCGCGAGACTCCGACCAGCAGCGGGCACCCCATATCCATCAACCTCTCCATCTGCCGGAATAGATTCAGGTTATGGCTTTGGGTCTTGGCAAAACCGAAGCCAGGGTCGATGACGATCCGCTCGCGGGCAATACCCACGGATTCGCACAGCGCAATGCGTCCCTCAAGGAAGCTACGGACTTCCTGAAGAATATCGGGGTAACGCGGGTCGTCCTGCATATTTCCCGGCTCACCGCGCATGTGCATCAGGCACACCGGGAGCCCGGTATCGACAGCAGCATCCAAGGCACCGTCGCGCTGCAGGGAGCGCACATCGTTGATCAGCCCCGCACCAAGACGGGCCGTCTCACGCATCACGGCCGGAGTGGAAGTATCTACAGAAATCACCACATCCAGCTCGCGGGCGATGGCCTCGACCACCGGAGCGACACGCTCCAGCTCCTCGGTGGGCGAAACCACGCGAGCCCCCGGACGCGTTGACTCGCCGCCGATATCGATCAGCGTGGCGCCGGCCGCGACCATCTCCGCCGCATGACGCAACGCAGCATCGTGCCTGTTGAAGCGCCCGCCATCGGAGAAGGAATCGGGAGTTACGTTGAGGATGCCCATGACGTGCGGGCGGCTTAAATCAAGAACCCGGTTGCCGCAAGGCAACCGGGTCGAGTGGTACAACGAACTCATTCAGCACTCTCAGTGTTCGCCGGCGGGCCCGCCAATCGGGTTTTCCTGGCGACCTTCATCGCGCGGCGAGGCGGCGTTACCAGAAGAGCCGGAATTGCCGCCCTGCCAGTCACGCGGTTCGCGCGGGGTACGGCCAGCCATGATGTCGTCGATCTGGTCGGCATCGATGGTTTCGTACTTCATCAGCGCGTCAGCCATCATGTCGAGCTTGTCGCGATTCTCTTCCAGCAGACGCTTGGCGGTGCCGTAGCAGTCGTCGATGATGCGACGCACTTCCTGGTCGATCAGCTTGGCGGTCTCACCCGAGATATTCGAGTGCTGGCCACCAGCGCTGCGGCCGAGGAAGACCTCGCCCTCCTCTTCCGCATACATCAGCGGACCGAGCTTCTCCGACAGGCCCCACTTGGTCACCATGTTCCGCGCCAGCTGGGTAGCACGCATGATGTCGTTGGAAGCGCCGGTGGTCACACCTTCGAAGCCCAAGGTCATCTCTTCGGCGATTCGGCCACCGAACAGCGAGCAGATCTGGCTTTCCAGGGCGCGCTTGGACAGGCTGTAGCGGTCCTCTTCCGGCAGGAACATGGTCACGCCCAGAGCGCGACCGCGCGGAATGATGGAAACCTTATAGACCGGGTCGTGCTCCGGAACCAGACGACCAACAATGGCGTGGCCGGCTTCGTGGAACGCGGTGTTCTTCTTCTCCTTCTCGGACATGACCATGGTCTTGCGCTCGGCGCCCATCATGATCTTGTCCTTGGCCAGCTCGAACTCACGCATGTCGACGATGCGCTTGTTGGAACGAGCGGCGAACAGCGAGGCTTCGTTGACCAGATTGGCCAGGTCGGCACCGGAGAAGCCCGGGGTACCGCGCGCGATCACGGCCGGATCGACGTTGTCGCCCAGCGGAACCTTGCGCATGTGCACTTTCAGAATCTGTTCGCGGCCACGGATATCCGGCAGACCGACGACCACCTGGCGGTCAAAACGGCCCGGACGCAGCAGCGCGGGGTCGAGCACGTCCGGACGGTTGGTCGCGGCGATGACGATGATGCCGTCATTCATCTCGAAGCCGTCCATCTCCACCAGCAACTGGTTAAGGGTCTGTTCGCGCTCGTCATGACCGCCGCCCAGGCCGGCACCACGATGGCGGCCAACGGCGTCGATCTCGTCGATGAAGATGATGCAGGGTGCGTGCTTTTTGGCCTGGTCGAACATGTCGCGAACGCGCGAGGCGCCCACACCGACGAACATTTCCACGAAGTCAGAACCGGAAATGGTGAAGAACGGTACCTTGGCTTCGCCGGCGATCGCCTTGGCGAGCAGGGTCTTACCGGTACCGGGCGGGCCGACCATCAGCACGCCGCGCGGGATACGACCGCCCAGGCGCTGGAACTTGCCCGGATCGCGGAGGAACTCCACCAATTCGCTAACTTCTTCCTTGGCCTCGTCGCAACCGGCGACGTCGGCGAAGGTGGTCTTCACTTGATCTTCCGACAGCAGGCGGGCCTTGCTCTTACCAAAGCTCATCGGGCCGCCGCGTCCGCCGCCGCCGCCCTGCATCTGGCGCATGAAGAACATGAAGACCGCGATGATCACCAGGATCGGGAAGCTCGCTACCAGCAGTTGAGTCCAGATGCTCTGCTGCTCGGGCTGCTTGCCTTCAACAACGACGTTGTTGTTGACCAGGTCGCCGATCAGGCCGTTGTCCTGGATCGCCGGGCGGATGGTCTTGAAGGTGTCACCATCCTGGCGCTTGCCGGTGATGACATAGCCGTCGACGGTAACGCGCTCGACCTTACCGTCCTTCACCTGCTGGATGAAGTCGGAATAGTTGAGCGTCTGCGGCTCGCTCGGGCTGGAGAAGTTGTTCATCACGGTGACGAGTACCGCCGCGATGATCAGCCACAGAATCAGGTTCTTTGCCATGTCGTTCAATTGACTACCCTCTGAAGCCGGCTCCGCCCTGGAAACCGCTTCTCACGACGGCCAGACTCCTTCCGGCCAAAATTACTACACAACGCCCGCCGCCAGGCAGGCGCCGTCTGTAACCCTTTATGAACCCCGGCTTTCACCGGTACAAGCAAAACCTGCAAGGCATAGACCAGAAGCCGGCCCAATCATTCCAGTCTAGGCGCCGCGAAAGCCCCGTGCGAGCAGATACTGTTCCCGCGAACGGTCGCGGGACGACAGCGGTTTGCGCATCTGCACCTTCTCGAAGTTCTCGCGAACCATCTTGTGGTAAGCGTCGAAACCCTCACCCTGGAAAATCTTGATCAGGAAATCGCCGCCCGGACGTAGCACACGGGTGCACAGGTCCAGGGCCAGCTCGCAGAGGAACATCGCACGAGGCATGTCCACAGCGGGCAGTCCACTCATATTGGGGGCCATATCGGAAATCACAAGGTCTACCGGATTTTCTCCGATAGCCTCGAGCAACTGGGCGAAGACTTCGTCCTCGGTGAAGTCACCCTGGATGAAGGTAACATCCGGGATGCTGTCCATCGGCAGGATGTCCGACGCGATCAGAGTGCCCTTGTCGCCGATCACCCGACTGGTGACCTGCGACCAGCCGCCCGGCGCCGCGCCGAGGTCGACCACGGTCATGCCGGGGCGCAGGATGCGATCCTTCTCCTGGATTTCCAGCAGTTTGTAGCTGGCGCGCGAGCGATAGCCGTCGCGCTGTGCCATCTTCACGTAAGGATCGTCGAAATGTTCTTTCAGCCAGCGATGGCTAGTCTTGGAACGGGCCACGTATTACCTCGTCTGAGCGGCATCCCGGTATAACCGAAACTCGGGTAGAATATCCGCCTTTTTTCCCAGGGGTCAGATTATGGCGCTCTCTCAGGAGCAGAAAAAGCAGTTCAAATCTATCGGGCATCACCTGAAACCCGTATTGACCGTTGCAGAAAACGGTCTCTCGGAAGGTGTAATGGCCGAGCTTGAGCGTGCGCTCAACGATCATGAACTGATCAAGGTGCAGTTCCGCATCACCGAACGCGACGACCGTCGTGCGCTGATCGACGAACTCTGTCAGAACGGCAGCTGCGAACTGGTTCAGTCCATCGGCAAGATGGCGCTGATCTATCGTCGCAATCCCAAGCCGAACAAGAACCTGTCGAACATCAGCCGCTTCAGCGGTCTCTGACAGTCAAGACCGGCAACGCGGAGCCGGCAAGGCTCCGCCGCGTCAGCTCCGCTCGCCCCGCCCGGGCGCCGGTTGCAGCACCAGCAGCAGACCGCACAGCGCCACCACCAGATAGTTGAACAGCAGCCAACGCTCAGCGTCTGGCGCTACCTGGCGCACCACGAAATAGGCCGCTACCATCACCAATACGGTCAACAGCAACTGCCCCCGCGTCTCATGGGTAAAGGCAGCGAGCCCGCGCGCCTGCCAGAGCACCAGAGCCTGGACCAGCACGCAGAATCCCGCAAAACCCAGCAACAGCGGCTTCAGGCCGTCGGCGACGGTCTGCACCAACAATGGTGCCAGGCCGATCTTGTCCAGCGCCGGCAACACCACGAACTGAAGCAGCCAGAGGCCGCCAACCCAGAATGTCTGGGCCAGCAGCCAGCTGATGGTGCCTGCGTTGAGGGATTGTCGATCAGGCGTGGCGGACTTCAACGATCTCGTACTCGACGTCGCCGCCCGGAGTCTTGACCAGAACAGCGTCGCCTTCAGTCTTGCCGATCAGTGCACGGGCGATCGGCGAGTTGACCGAGATCTTGCTGTTCTTGATGTCCGCCTCGTCGTCGCCGACGATCTGATAGGTCACCGTCTCGTCGGTCTCGACATTAGCGATATCGACGGTAGTACCGAAGATCACCTTGCCGCTGTGCGGAATGGTGGTCACGTCGATGATCTGCGCGTTGGACAGCTTGGCCTCGATGTCGCGAATACGCGCCTCGGACATGCCCTGCTGCTCACGGGCCGCGTGGTATTCGGCGTTCTCCTTGAGGTCGCCCAGTTCACGCGCTTCGGCGATGGCCTGGGTGATCTGCGGGCGCAGAACGGTCTTCAGGTATTTCAGTTCTTCTTCCAGGGCGCGGGCGCCCTGGACAGTCATTGGAAATTTGCTCATGCGTTGATTCCTGCATGGAGATCCTGCAGACGGCGAACGGTCTTCTCGGGACCGAACTTGAGCGCCTCACAGATCGCCTGCCCCGCCGCAATGGTGGTGGTGCAGTAGATCTTGTGCTGCAGGGCGTTACGACGGATGGAATAGGAGTCAGCGATGGACTGGCGGCCTTCGGTGGTGTTGATGATCAGGGTGACTTCGTCATTCTTGATCATGTCGACCACGTGAGGGCGGCCCTCGGTCACCTTGTTCACGCGACGTACCGGCAGACCGGCAGCCTCGATCACCTTGGCGGTGCCAGCAGTGGCAACCACCTCGAAGCCCAGCGCGACCAGGTCGCGAGCGACCTGAACGGCTTGCGGCTTGTCGTCCTCGCGGACGCTGATGAAGGCGCAACCGGCGTTCGGCAGGATTTCGCTGGCGCCCAACTGGGCCTTGGCGAATGCCTCACCGAAGCTGTCGCCGACACCCATCACCTCGCCAGTGGATTTCATCTCTGGGCCGAGGATCGGGTCGACGCCGGGGAACTTGGCGAACGGGAACACCGCTTCCTTGACGCTATAGTACGGCGGGATCACCTCCTGGGTGAAGCCGACTTCGGCCAGGGACTTGCCAGCCATGACGCGGGCCGCAACCTTGGCCAGCGATTCGCCGATGCACTTGGAAACGAACGGTACGGTACGGGACGCGCGCGGGTTCACCTCGATCACGTAGATGTCCTCGCCCTGCACGGCCATCTGCACGTTCATCAGACCGACCACGCCCAGCTCCAGGGCCATCTTCTTGACCTGTTCGCGGATCTCGTCCTGGATGTGCTGCGGCAGCGAGTACGGCGGCAGCGAGCAGGCGGAATCACCGGAGTGCACGCCAGCCTGTTCGATGTGCTGCATGATCGCGCCGATCACCACAGTCTCGCCGTCGCACACCGCATCGATGTCGACCTCGATGGCGCAGTTGAGGAAGCGGTCCAGCAGCACCGGGCTGTCGTTGGAGACCTTCACGGCTTCGCGCATGTAGCGCTTGAGCTCTTCTTCCTGGTAGACGATTTCCATTGCGCGGCCGCCCAGTACGTAGGACGGGCGCACCACCATCGGATAGCCGATGTTCTTCGACAACTCCAGGGCCTGGTCTTCGCTGCGCGCGGTGGCGTTGGCCGGCTGACGCAGGTTCAGGCGCTGGACCATCTGCTGGAAGCGCTCGCGGTCTTCGGCGCGGTCGATGGCGTCCGGGCTGGTGCCGATGATCGGCACGCCGGCTTCTTCGAGGGCGCGGCAGAGTTTCAGCGGGGTCTGGCCGCCGTACTGCACGATTACGCCCTTGGGCTGCTCGACGCGGACGATTTCCAGCACGTCTTCCAGGGTGACCGGCTCGAAGTACAGGCGGTCGGAAGTGTCGTAGTCGGTGGAAACGGTTTCCGGGTTGCAGTTGACCATGATGGTCTCGTAACCGTCTTCACGCATGGCCAGCGCGGCGTGTACGCAGCAGTAGTCGAACTCGATGCCCTGGCCGATACGGTTCGGACCGCCGCCCAGGATCATGATCTTGTCGCGAGTCGACGGATTGGCTTCGCACTCTTCCTCGTAGGTCGAGTACATGTAGGCGGTGTCGGTGGCGAATTCGGCGGCGCAGGTGTCCACGCGCTTGTACACCGGCAGCACCTTGAGTTTGTGGCGATGGTTGCGCAGGTTCTTCTCGGTCACGCCCAGCAGGGTCGCCAGACGGGCGTCGGAGAAGCCCTTGCGCTTGAGCTTGTACATCAGCTCGCGGTCGATGGCGGACAGACCCAGGGTCTTCACGCGCTCTTCGTCCTTGATCAGGTCTTCGATCTGCACCAGGAACCACTCGTCGATGCGGGTCAGGTCGAAGACTTCGGCGATGCTCTTGCCGGCGCGGAAGGCGTCGGCGACATACCAGATGCGGTCGGCATTGGGCACGGTCAGCTCGCGCTTGAGGATGCTCTCGGCTTCCGGGTTGCTCAGGTCGAGCTTCGGATCGAAACCGGTGGCGCCGACTTCCAGGCCGCGCAGGGCTTTCTGCACGGACTCCTGGAAGGTCCGGCCGATGGCCATGACTTCACCCACGGATTTCATCTGGGTGGTCAGGCGGGCGTCGGCTTTCGGGAATTTCTCGAAGGCGAAACGCGGGATCTTGGTGACGACGTAGTCGATCGCCGGCTCGAAGGACGCCGGGGTGCGGCCGCCGGTGATGTCGTTCTGCAGCTCGTCGAGGGTGTAGCCGACAGCCAGCTTGGCGGCGATCTTGGCGATCGGGAAGCCGGTGGCCTTGGACGCCAGTGCCGAGGAACGCGAGACGCGCGGGTTCATCTCGATCACGACCATGCGGCCGGTATTCGGGCAGATGCCGAACTGCACGTTCGAGCCGCCGGTTTCCACGCCGATCTCACGCAGCACCGCCAGGGAGGCGTTGCGCATGATCTGGTATTCCTTGTCGGTCAGGGTCTGCGCCGGGGCCACGGTGATCGAGTCGCCGGTGTGCACGCCCATCGGGTCGAAGTTCTCGATGGCGCAGACGATGATGCAGTTGTCCTTCTTGTCGCGGACAACCTCCATCTCGTATTCCTTCCAGCCGATCAGCGATTCGTCGATCAGCAGCTCGTTGGTCGGCGACAGATCCAGACCACGGGTGCAGATTTCCTCGAATTCTTCGCGGTTGTAGGCGATGCCGCCGCCGGTGCCGCCCATGGTGAAGGACGGACGGATGATGCACGGGAAGTTGACCTTCTCCAGCACGCCGTAGGCTTCTTCCATGGTGTGGGCGATGCCCGAGCGCGGGCAGGCCAGGCCGATGTCGCGCATGGCCTTGTCGAAGCGCGAACGGTCTTCGGCCTTGTCGATGGTGTCGGCGTTGGCGCCGATCATTTCCACGCCGAACTGCTCGAGCACGCCGTGGCGCTCCAGGTCCAGGGCGCAGTTCAGAGCGGTCTGGCCGCCCATGGTCGGCAGCAGCGCATCAGGGCGCTCCTTCTCGATGATTTTGGCGACGGTCTGCCACTTGATCGGCTCGATATAGGTGGCATCGGCCATGGCCGGGTCGGTCATGATGGTGGCCGGGTTGGAGTTCACCAGGATGACACGGAAGCCTTCTTCCTTCAGGGCCTTGCAGGCCTGTGCGCCGGAGTAGTCGAACTCGCAGGCCTGGCCGATGACGATCGGGCCGGCGCCGAGGATCAGGATGCTCTTGATGTCTGTACGCTTGGGCATGGGACTCTCGTTGCAATATTCAGGAAAGGGTTGCGCTGGCCAGCTTCACGCCAAAGCCGACGAACAGGGCGCCGACGCCACTCGAGGCGCCGGCAGCCAGCCGTTGCCGCCGACGGAACCAGGCCGCCAGACGCACACCGGAGAAAATCAGGAAACTCAGGTACAGGGCGCTGATGATCTCGAGGATCGTACCCAGCACCAGGAACGACAGGCCGGGGTAGGCGTAACCCGGGTCGACGAACTGGATGAAGAAGGAAATGAAGAAGAGGATCGCCTTGGGGTTGGACAGGCTCAGCAGCAGCGCCTTGCGGAACGGCTGATTGACGTCCACTTCCTTCGCCGGCACGGCGGCGGCCTCCAGCGGGTGGCGCAGCTTCTGCCAGCCACCGCGGAGCATGCCGATCCCTAGATAGAACAGATACGCGGCGCCGACGTACTTCAGGCCCAGGAACAGCATCGGCTCGGCCTTGAGGACCGAGGCGATTCCCAGCGCCGACAGGAACATCAGGATCGCATCGCCCAGGAACACCGCGCTCGCCGCCCGGTAGCCCGAGGCCACGCCGCGCTGGGCGGCAGTGGCGAGGACAAACAGCGAGTTCGGCCCCGGCAGCAGGACGATGAACAACGTACCCAGGACGTAGGTCCAGAGGTCGGTGATTCCCAGGGTCGGCATCATCTTCTTCTACCTCTTCGAGCTCGTACTCAGCGACGCTCGGCCATCGCCGCGATGAAGCGGTCGAACAGCGGAGCCACGTCGTGCGGGCCTGGGCTGGCTTCCGGGTGCCCCTGGAAGCTGAAGGCCACCTTGTCGGTGCGCTCGATACCTTGCAGGGTGCCGTCGAACAGCGACTTGTGGGTGGCGCGCAGGTTGGCCGGCATGCTGCCTTCGTCAACGGCGAAACCGTGGTTCTGGCTGGTGATCATCACCACGCCCGAATCCAGGTCCTGCACCGGGTGGTTGGCACCGTGGTGGCCGTGGCCCATTTTCAGGGTCTTGGCGCCGGAGGCCAGGGCCAGCAGCTGGTGGCCGAGGCAAATACCGAACACCGGAATCTCGGTGTCGAGGAACTCGCGGATGGCCTGGATGGCGTAGTCGCACGGTTCGGGGTCACCAGGGCCGTTGGAGAGGAAGATGCCGTCCGGGTTCAGGGCGAGCACTTCGCTGGCCGGGGTCTGCGCCGGCACCACGGTCAGGCGGCAGCCGCGGGCAACCAGCATGCGCAGGATGTTCAGCTTCACGCCGAAATCGTAGGCGACCACGTGGTACGGCAGGTCGGCGGCGGCGATTTCCGGATGGCTGTCGGTTTCCAGGTTCCACACGCTGGAACGCCACTCGTAGCGCCCGGTGGAGGACACGACCTTGGCCAGATCCATGCCTTTCAGGCCCGGGAAGCCGCGCGCCAGTTCGAGGGCTTTTTCCTCGGTGGCGTCGTCGCCGACCAGGATGCAGCCGTTCTGCGAACCCTTCTCGCGCAGGATGCGGGTCAGGCGGCGTGTATCGATTCCGGCAATGGCAACGGTGCCGTTCTCTTTCAGGTAGTCCGGCAGCGACTGCTTGTCGCGCCAGCTGCTGGAGAGCAGCGGCAGGTCACGGATGATCAGGCCGGCGGCCCAGACCTTGTTCGACTCGGCGTCTTCGGGCGTGGTGCCGGTGTTGCCGATGTGCGGGTAGGTCAGGGTGACGATCTGTTGGGCGTAGGAAGGATCGGTGAGGATTTCCTGGTAGCCGGTCATGGCGGTGTTGAACACCACCTCTCCGACGGTATGACCGTCGGCGCCGATGGCGTCACCGCGAAAAACGCTGCCGTCGGCAAGTGCAAGTATGGCTGGCTTAGTCAAGAAGACCTCCCGTAGTTCAAGCCTGGCTGGGCGTGCGCAGATTGTAAAAAAGCGGGATGACATCAGAAGAAGTCATCCCGCTTTTTATGTGATCATGCTGCGCTACTTTTAGTGGACACACTAAAGCTGTAGTTTACAGAAATGCGACATCATGGTCCACCTTTTGCACGACGTACGGCCATGCCACTCAGCGCAGGCCGAGAACGTCCTGCATGTCGTACAGGCCGTTGGCCTGCCCTTCCAGCCACTGAGCAGCACGTACGGCGCCGCGCGCGAACGTCATGCGGCTCGAAGCCTTGTGGGTGATCTCCACGCGCTCGCCATCAGCAGCGAACAGCACGGTGTGGTCGCCCACCACGTCACCGGCACGCACGGTGGCGAAGCCGATGGTCTCGCGCGGACGCGCGCCGGTCTGGCCTTCACGGCCATACACGGCCACTTTCTCCAAATCACGCCCCAGCGCATTGGCGACCACTTCGCCCATGCGCAGCGCGGTGCCGGACGGCGCGTCGACCTTATGGCGGTGGTGCGCCTCGAGGATCTCGATGTCCACGTCGTCGCCCAGAACACGGGCGGCGGTGTCGAGCAGCTTCAGGCAGAGGTTCACGCCGACGCTGTAGTTGGCCGCGAAGACGATCGGGATGTCCTTCGCCGCTTCGCTCAGC
Organism: Pseudomonas sp. NPDC086581; assembly: GCF_044746165.1. Taxonomy (NCBI): domain Bacteria; kingdom Pseudomonadati; phylum Pseudomonadota; class Gammaproteobacteria; order Pseudomonadales; family Pseudomonadaceae; genus Pseudomonas; species Pseudomonas sp. NPDC086581. The sequence continues at coordinate 71,854 of NZ_JBIVBR010000017.1, forward strand.
AGCTCCTTTTCCGCTGCGGAGAAACCGGTGGTGCCAATGACCATGGCCTTGCCCGCTTTGCGGCAGACCTCCAGGTTCTTCAGGGTCACGGTCGGATGGGTGAAGTCAATCAGCACGTCGAACTCATCAACCACCTTGGCCAGGTCGCCCGACAGCGGCACGCCGATGCGGCCCAGACCGGCAAGCTCGCCAGCGTCGGCGCCCACCAGGGTGCTGTCCGGACGGTCGACCGCCGCAGTCAGGCCGGCACTGCCATTGGTCTGCTGGACCGCTTCGATCAGGGTCTTGCCCATGCGCCCGGCGGCGCCCATAACGGCTATACGTCGCATATAAAACAACTCCAAAGCTAAAAAAGCCCCGGACGATTCACACCGCCGGGGCCTTGCATCATAGATCGTCGAAGAAGCGCTTCATGCCTTCGAACCAGCCACTGGCCTTGGGCGAGTGGGAAGAGTTGCCCTGCAGGGTATGGCGGAACTCTTCGAGCAGCTCGCGCTGACGCTTGTCCAGGTTGACCGGCGTCTCGACGACGACGCGGCACATCAGATCACCCGCACCACCGCCGCGCACCGGGGCAACGCCCTTGCCGCGCAGGCGGAACAGCTTACCGGTCTGGGTGCCTTCGGGGATCTTCAGCTTCACGCGGCCGTCCAGGGTAGGCACTTCCAGCTCGCCACCCAGGGCGGCGTCGGCGAAGCTGATCGGCACTTCGCAGTACAGATGCTTGCCGTCGCGCTGGAAGATGTCGTGCTCGCGCACGTTCACCACCACATACAGGTCGCCCGCCGGGCCACCATGGGCGCCGGCCTCGCCTTCGCCAGTAAGGCGGATGCGGTCACCGGTATCGACGCCGGCCGGGACTTTCACCGACAGGGTCTTGTGCTCTTCCACGCGGCCCTGGCCATGGCAGGAGCCACAGGGGTCGGTGATCATCTTGCCGCTGCCATGGCAGCGCGGGCACGTCTGCTGCACCGAGAAGAAGCCCTGCTGCATGCGCACCTGGCCGATGCCACCACAGGTGGTACAGGTGACCGGCGTAGTGCCGGGCTTAGCGCCGCTGCCGCTGCAAGTCTTGCAGCCCACCAGGGTCGGAACGCGGATGGTCACAGTGGTGCCGCGAACCGCGTCTTCCAGGTCCAGGTCGAGGGTGTAGCGCAGGTCAGCGCCGCGCGCCGGGCCACCACGGGAGCCGCCGCGTCCGCCGCCACCACCGCCGAAGAAGTCGCTGAAGACATCACCAAAGATGTCCGAGAAGCTCGCACCACCGAAGCCCGCACCGCCACCGCCCATCTGCGGGTCGACGCCGGCATGGCCGTACTGGTCGTAAGCCGCGCGCTTGCTGGCGTCGGACAGGACCTCGTATGCCTCGTTGGCCTCCTTGAATTTGTCCTCGGCTTCCTTGTCGCCGGGGTTGCGGTCCGGGTGGAACTTCATGGCGAGCCGGCGATAGGCCTTTTTCAGGTCCGCTTCGCTGGCGCCGCGCTCAACACCCAGTACCTCGTAAAAATCACGTTTGGCCATAACTTTCCTGCACTCTAAAAACCGTTCCCCCAGACACGCCAACGCGGGAGCAAGCCCCCGCGTGACGTTTCATGCGCACCGACACGCTGGTCGGTGCGCCGGAGCGGAAGCAAGCACGCGGCTTACTTGTTCTCCTTGACCTCTTCGAACTCGGCGTCGACGACATCGTCGCCAGCCTTGTCGTCAGCGGCCTCGCCCTGAGCGGCAGCACCCGGCTGCGGCTGTTCGGCGTACATCTTCTGCGCCAGCGGAGTGGATGCCTGGGACAGCGCATTCATCTTCGCTTCGATCTCGGCCTTGTCGTCGCCCTTCACGGCAACTTCCAGCTCGCTCAGCGCCTTGTCGATGGCAGCCTTCTCTTCGGCAGTGGCCTTGTCGCCAGCCTCGGTGACCATCTTGCGAGTCGCGTGGACCAGTGCATCACCCTGGTTGCGGGCAGCGGCCAGTTCCTCGAACTTGCGGTCTTCCTCGGCATTCGCCTCGGCGTCGCGGACCATCTGCTGGATCTCGTCTTCGGACAGACCCGAAGAAGCCTTGATCACGATGGACTGCTGCTTGCCAGTGGCCTTGTCCTTCGCACCGACGTGCAGGATGCCGTTGGCGTCGATGTCGAAGGTCACTTCGATCTGCGGCACACCGCGCGGAGCCGGCGGGATGTCGGCCAGGTCGAACTTGCCCAGCGACTTGTTCTGCGCGGCTTGCTTGCGCTCGCCCTGCAGCACGTGGATGGTCACGGCGCCCTGGTTGTCATCGGCAGTGGAGAACACCTGCGACTTCTTGGTCGGGATGGTGGTGTTCTTGTCGATCAGCGCAGTCATCACGCCACCGAGGGTTTCGATACCCAGGGTCAGCGGGGTGACGTCGAGCAGCAGCACGTCCTTCACGTCACCGGCCAGAACGGCGCCCTGGATGGCAGCACCCATGGCAACGGCTTCGTCCGGGTTGACGTCCTTGCGCGCTTCCTTGCCGAAGAACTCGGCAACGGTCTTCTGCACCAGCGGCATGCGGGTCTGGCCGCCGACCAGGATCACTTCGTCGATCTTCGAGACGTCCAGGCCGGCGTCTTTCAGCGCAACGCGGCACGGCTCGATGGTGCGGGTGACCAGGTCTTCCACCAGGGATTCCAGCTTGGCGCGGGAAACCTTGACGTTCAGGTGTTTCGGGCCGGAGGCGTCAGCGGTGACGTACGGCAGGTTGACGTCGGTCTGCTGGGTCGAGGACAGCTCGATCTTGGCCTTCTCGGCAGCTTCCTTCAGGCGCTGCATGGCCAGCGGGTCGCCCTTGAGGTCCATGCCGGATTCTTTCTTGAACTCTTCGACGAGGTAGTCGATCAGGCGCAGGTCGAAGTCTTCACCACCCAGGAAGGTGTCGCCGTTGGTGGCCAGTACTTCGAACTGGTGCTCACCATCGACTTCGGCGATTTCGATCACGGAAACGTCGAAGGTACCACCACCCAGGTCATAGACGATGATGGTGTGGTCGCCCTTGGCCTTGTCCAGGCCATAGGCCAGCGCAGCCGCGGTCGGTTCGTTGATGATGCGCTTGACGTCCAGACCGGCGATGCGACCGGCGTCCTTGGTGGCCTGACGCTGGCTGTCGTTGAAGTAGGCCGGAACGGTGATGACCGCTTCGGTGACCGGCTCGCCCAGGTAGTCCTCGGCGGTCTTCTTCATCTTCTTCAGGACTTCCGCGGAGACCTGCGGCGGAGCCATCTTCTGGCCCTTGGCCTCGACCCACGCGTCGCCGTTGTCAGCCTTGACGATCTTGTACGGCACCATCTTGATGTCTTTCTGTACGACTTCTTCTTCGAAGCGACGGCCGATCAGACGCTTCACGGCATACAGGGTGTTGGTCGGGTTGGTCACAGCCTGGCGCTTCGCCGGCTGACCTACCAGGATTTCGCCGTCGTTGGCGTAGCCGATGATCGACGGGGTGGTACGAGCGCCTTCGGCGTTCTCGATGACCTTGACGTTACCGTTCTCCAGGATGGACACACAGGAGTTGGTGGTCCCCAGGTCGATACCAATGATTTTGCCCATATTTCACTCTCCAGAAATTAGATTCCGCGCTGACCCTGTTGCGGGTCTTTGGCTCGGTTGATTACCCAGATGGGGACCGGGTGGTGGATTTCAAGCCTTCTCGTCGATCGAAGGCGGAGTTTGTTCCGGTGCCTTGCTGACCACGACCATGGCGGGACGCAGCAGACGACCGTTGAGCAGGTAGCCCTTCTGGAACACCTTGACCACGCTGCCCGGCTCGAGACGAATGCTCTCTTCCATGGCCATGGCCTGGTGGTGTTCGGGGTTGAAAGGCTCGCCGTGCGGGTCGACCGGCTCGAGGTTGTAGCGCTTCAGCGTGTCGTGGAACATCTTCAGCGTCAGTTCGATGCCTTCACGCATCGGCTTGATCACTTCGTCTTCCGGGTTCGACATCTCCAGCGCGCGCTCGAGGGTATCGACGATCGGCAGCAGGTCGCCGGCGAATTTCTCCAGGGCGAACTTGTGCGCCTTCTCCACGTCCTGCTCGGCACGACGGCGGACGTTCTGCAATTCGGCGACAGCGCGCAGGCTCTGATCCTTCGCCGCGGCGACCTGTTCTTCCAGCTCCAGCACGCGGGCGTTCAGATCCCCGGTAGCGCCGGTGTCCGGCTGCTCGTTGAATTGGGAATCCTGAGTCTGTTGTTCGTCAGACATGCCACTCTCCTAAAAAAGAAAATAAGCCTTTGAAAACAAGGCGAACCCAATGGTCCGCGGCTCTGCCGTGTATATGGGGCAGGTTTTCCCGACTTCAAGGCTTTTGCTCCACAGGGCACTCACAAAGGCGACAAGGGAGAATTGCCAGCAGCAAAAAATACTGTATAAATAACCAGACATAACTGCGGAGCCGCCGCCCATGCTGGTCCACCTGTCCGTGCACAACTACGCCATCGTCGAGCACCTCGATCTCGAGCTCGATGCCGGCATGACCGTGATCACCGGCGAAACCGGCGCCGGCAAGTCGATCATGCTCGACGCCCTCGGCCTCGCCCTGGGCGACCGCGCCGACAGCGGCGTGGTCCGCCCCGGCTCCGACAAGGCAGACATTCTCGCCAGCTTTGATGTCAGCGCGATTGCCGAGGCCCGCGACTGGCTCGCCGAGCGTGACCTGGAACAGGACGGCCCGTGCATCCTGCGCCGAGTGATCACCGCCGAAGGCCGCTCGCGCGCGTACATCAACGGCTCCCCCTGCCCGCTGGGCGACCTCAAGCACCTGGGCGAGCTGCTGATCGACATCCACAGCCAGCACGAGCACCAGTCACTGCTCAAGGCCGACACTCACCGCCGCCTGCTCGACGAATTTGCCGGCAGCCAGGATCTGGCGCGCCAGGTGCAACTCGCCGCGCAGCGCTGGAAGCAGACCCGTCAGGAGCTGGACCGCCTGTCGCGCAACGGCGACGAACAGCGCGCCCGCCACCAATTGCTCAGCTACCAGCTTGAAGAACTGGAAAACCTCGGTCTGGGTGACAACGAACTGGAGTCGCTGGAAGCCGAACACAAGACCCAGAGCAACGCCGGCAGCCTGATCGCCGCCTGCCGACAGGTCGTCGAATTGTGTAGCGAAAGCGATGCCGGCAACGTGCTGTCGGCGCTGACCTCCAGCCTCAACCGCCTCACCGCCTTCCCGAGCCAGCCGACCGCACTGGGCGAAGCGGTGAACCTGCTGTCCAGCGCGCAGATCCAGGTGGAAGAAGCCATCGGCGAGCTGAACCGCTTCGTCGACCACTTCGATGCCGACCCCCTGCGCCTGCAGCAGTTGGAAGAGCGCATGGATGCCATCTATAGCCTGGCGCGCAAACACCGCGTGCAGCCCCACGAACTGCAGGACCTGCAGCAACGACTGCTCGACGAACTGGACGCGCTGAACGCCGACGACGAAGCCGTGGAGCGCCTAGGCAACGAACTGGCCGCCTACGCCCGCCACTATCAGGAGAAGGCCGACGAACTCAGCCGCATCCGCCAGGATGCGGCACCGAAGCTGGCCAAGGCCGTGGAGGTGGAGATGCAGCGCCTGGGCATGCCCGGCGGCCGCTTCGCCATCGAACTGCGCCCGTCCAGCTCGGACGAACCGCAGGTCAGCGGCCTGGAGCAACTGGAATTCCTGGTCAGCGCCAACCCCGGCCAACCGATGAAGGGCCTGGCCAAGGTCGCCTCGGGCGGCGAATTGTCACGCATCAGCCTGGCGATCCAGGTGATCACCGCACAGACTTCGCGCATCCCCACACTAGTCTTCGACGAAGTGGATGTCGGCATCGGCGGCCCCACAGCCGAAGTCGTCGGCCAGCTGTTGCGCCGCCTTGGCGATCGCGGCCAGGTGCTGACCGTTACCCATCTGCCGCAGGTCGCCGCCCAAGGCCACCAGCACCTGTTCGTGCACAAGGACCGCGACACCTGCGAAACTCGCACCGCCGTATCCAGCCTGAAGAAGGCCGAGCGCATCGAGGAAATCGCCCGCATGCTCGGCGGCGTGGACCTGACCAAGGAATCCCTGGCCCACGCTCGCAAGATGGTGGATTCGGCCGTACAGGGCTGACACACTACCACTTAAAAGCCGCACAAACGAAAACGGCGACCCGAGGGTCGCCGTTTCTGCATCTGCGTGCGCTTACTTTTTCTTGCGCACGTAGAGCACCAGGTTGTGATCGACGAGCTCGAAGCCGCGCTCCTTGACGATCTCCTTCTGGCGTTTCTCGATTTCCGAGTCCATGAACTCGATGACTTCGCCGGTATCGACGCAGACCATGTGATCATGGTGGCCGCTGTCGGCCAGTTCGAAGACGGCATGGCCGCCATCGAAGTTGTGGCGCACCACCAGGCCGGCGGCTTCGAACTGGGTCAGGACGCGGTAGACGGTGGCCAGACCGACGTCTTCACCCGCCTCCATCAGCGCCTTGTAAACATCCTCTGCGCTCATGTGGCGCTGCTCGGCGGAATCGAGCATCTGGAGGATCTTGACGCGCGGCAGTGTGACCTTAAGTCCGGCTTTGCGCAGTTCGCTATTTTCAACCATGTGTGCTTTCTCGGCGCGGAATGCTTCGCAGCATCTCTCAATACAGGTATGATCGGGATTTCGTCGCTCAGCCAAGATAGTGGAAGTCACCCCTTGATGCAAAACGCCAAGCTCATGCTGACCAGTCTCGCTTTCGGGCTGGGACTCGCCGCACTCGCCGGTTGCTCGTTCCCGGGGGTCTACAAGATCGACATCCAGCAGGGCAACGTTGTAACGCAGGATATGATAGACCAGTTGAAGCCCGGAATGACCCGGCGCCAAGTGCGGTTTATCATGGGCAACCCCCTGATCGTGGATACCTTCCACCCCAATCGCTGGGACTACCTCTACAGCATCCAGCCCGGCGGCGGTCAGCGCCAGCAGGAGCGGATGAGCCTGTATTTCGGCCAGAACGACCAACTGGTCGGCCTGAATGGCGACTTCATGCCCGGCGTCAGCCGTGACGAGTCGATCCTCGGCAAGGAAGGCACCCCGGCAACTTCGCCGTCGCAGCCGACCCAGCAGCAGCCCGAACAGCCCAAGGAAGAACCGGCCAAGCCCGGCTCCGTGGAAGAGCAGATCCAGAAGGAAGTCGACCAGGTGGAAACCGTACCGGTCCCAACTCCGGAACCGCTGGACAAGAATCCGCAGTAAGGGATTCGCGAAAACAAAAAAGCCCGGCCAATGCTGGGCTTTTTGTTGCCTGTGCTTTCAGTACACAAGAATCAGCAGCGCAGAAGACTCAGCCGCGCGCCGCCTTGGCCCGCGCAGCCCGCTGCTTGCGTACTTCCTTGGGATCGACGATCAGCGGACGGTAGATTTCCACTCGCTCACCCTCCCCCAGCTCTCGCTCCTCGGGCCTCGCCACCGCCTTGCCGAAGATACCCAGCGGGCAATTCTGCACATCTAGGCCAGGAAAATGCGCGGCGATGCCCGACAACAACACCGCTTCGCGCATCCGCGTGCCACGCGGAACGCTTAGGCGCAGCAGCACTTGCCTCTCCGGCAACGCGTAGACGACCTCAATGGCGATGCTTGCGGATTCAACCATGCAGTTGCTTGGCGCGCTGGCAGAAGGCGTCGACCATGGTGTTCGCGGCCTGGGTGAACAGCGGGCCGAGGGTCGCCTTCACCAGGGCGCCGGCATAGTCGAAGGTCAGGTCGAGGGAAATCTTGCAGGCCTTGTCGCCCAGGGCCTTGAAGGTCCACACGCCGTGCAGCTGGGAAAACGGGCCTTCCTCGAGATTCATCTCGATGCTCTGCCCCGGCACCAGCGCATTACGCGTGGTGAAGCGCTGGGTAATGCTGCCCTTGGCCACGGTCAGCTCGGCGCGCATGGCGGTATCGCTTTCCTCCAGCACGGTGGAGGCGGAACACCAGGGCAGGAACTCCGGGTAGCGCGCCACATCGTTGACCAGGTCGTACAGCGCCTTCGCCGGATAGGGCAGCAGCGCCGAACGCTGGATATGCGTGCTCATAGACGTCTCGCTTGGTTGTGGGGCGTTTCATACGCCCGCTGCTCAAAAAACAGCGCGCATTGTCCGAGATTAGCCACACACCCTCAAGCTTGCATGCCGTCGCACGTTGTCCCGATAGCGGCGCGGCGAGCGACTCCCTATAATGCGCGGCCTATGGCTAAACAGAAGAAACACCCTTCGGGGACCATCGCGCAGAACAAGAAGGCTCTGCACGACTACTTCATCGAGCAGCGCTTCGAGGCGGGCGTCGCCTTGGCCGGCTGGGAAGTGAAAAGCCTGCGCGCCGGCAAGGCGCAGCTGGTGGACAGCTACGTGCTGCTCAAGGATGGCGAAGCCTGGCTGCTGGGCAGCCACATCACGCCGCTGACCACTGCCAGCACCCACGTCATCGCCGACCCGGTGCGCACGCGCAAGCTGCTACTGCACAAGCGCGAGCTGGGCAAGCTGTTCGGTGCCGTGCAGCAGAAAGGCTACGCCTGTGTCGCGCTGTCGATGTACTGGAAGAAGCACCTGATCAAGTGCGAGATCGCACTGGCCAAGGGGAAGAAAGAGTACGACAAGCGCGGCACCGAGAAGGAGCGTGACTCCGATCGGGAAATCCAGCGCGCCATTCGTCACGGCAAGGACGACTGAGCCCCTTCGCGCCCTCCTGCGAGGGCGTGTTGCCGGTCAGGCGTCCACCGCGCCTTGGCGTCGCTGTGCCCGTTGCAGGCGCAATTCCTTCGCCTGCACCTCGGCCAGCACTTCCTGCACGTAGTCGATATGTCGCTGGGAAATCTCCCGCGCCGCTTCCGCGTGCCCGCCGATAATCGCCTCGTACAACTCGCGGTGCTGACGCATCAGCTGCTCGCGGGTCTCGTCACGCTGTGCGTACATCCCCCCGATGTTGGTCACCACGTTGCGCTTGAGCAGGTCGAACAGCCCGCGAATGGTGTGCAGCAACACGGCGTTGTGGCTGGCCTCGGCGATGGCCAGGTGGAAGGCCGCATCTGCCGCCCCCTCCTCCGCACGACTGACCTTACCCACGCGCAGGTAACAGTCCTGCAACGCATCGAAGGCCTGCTTCAGGCGCTGCTGATCCACCTCGGTCGCGCGCTGCGCCGCGTAGAAGGCGCAGGAGCCTTCAAGGGTATGGCGAAACTCCAGCAGATCGCGCTGCGCCTCCGGATTGCTCTCCAGCAGATGCAGCAGCGGATCGCTGAACATCGAGCCCAGTCCTTCGCTGACGTAGTTGCCGCCGCCCTGACGACTGACCAGCAGGCCCTTGGCGCCGAGCTTCTGGATCGCCTCGCGCAGTGACGGCCGAGAGACGCCGAATTGTTCGGCCAGCACGCGCTCGGCGGGCAGTCGCTCGCCGGCCTTGAGAGTGCCCTCGAGAATCATCGCCTCCAGCCGCTCGACGATGTCGTCCGACAGACGGCGTTGCTTGACCTGACCAAAACTCATGCGGATGAACTCCTTCGCTCTCTCACTCTGGGCCGCGCCCTACGCAGCTTGCGGCAGCCTGACGGGCGCCGCCGTCGACGACAACCCCGCCTCGCCTTTCCGATCACTCCCGACAAAAGTCGCAGAGCAGCAAATTGACACGCCGCCAGCAGGGCTTTTACCCTGAGCGCTCGACTTTGTAAATTGGTAATACCAATTTACCGGAAGTCGGATTGCACGACAACACATGCACGAAAAACAACAAGCCGCGATCAGTCGACCGTCTGCCCAACGCGCCACAAGCGCATCGGAATCGCCCGACCGGCAACCAGGCCCTCCACCCAAAAACAATTAGGGAGCCAACCAGATGCAAACCTGGCAGCAGATCTACACCCCGCTCGGCAGCCTCGGCCTGTCCGCGCTGGTCGCCGTCATCCCGATCGTGTTCTTCTTCCTCGCCCTCGCCGTGTTCCGCCTCAAGGGCCACGTCGCCGGCAGCATCACCCTCACCCTCTCGATCATCATCGCCATCGTCGCCTTCGGCATGCCCGCCGACATGGCCATCGCTGCCGCCGGTTATGGCTTCGCCTACGGCCTGTGGCCAATCGCCTGGATCATCGTCGCGGCGGTGTTCCTCTACAAACTCACGGTCAAGAGCGGCCAGTTCGAGGTGATCCGCAGCTCGGTGCTGTCGATCACCGGCGACCAGCGCCTGCAGGTGCTGCTGATCGGCTTCTCCTTCGGCGCCTTCCTCGAAGGTGCGGCGGGCTTCGGCGCGCCGGTGGCGATCACCGCTGCCCTGCTGGTCGGCCTGGGCTTCAATCCGCTGTATGCCGCGGGCCTGTGCCTGATCGCCAACACCGCGCCGGTCGCCTTCGGCGCCCTGGGCATCCCGATCATCGTCGCGGGCCAGGTCACCGGCATCGACGCGTTCAAGATCGGCGCCATGACCGGCCGCCAGCTGCCGTTCCTGTCGATCCTCGTGCCGTTCTGGCTGGTGTTCATGATGGACGGCCTCAAGGGCGTGAAGGAAACCTGGCCGGCCGCCCTGGTCGCCGGCGGCAGCTTCGCCATCACCCAGTACTTCACCTCCAACTTTATCGGCCCGGAACTGCCGGACATCACCTCCGCCCTGGTCAGCCTGATTTCCCTGACCCTGTTCCTGAAAGTCTGGCAACCCGCCAGCGAGCGCGAAGTGGTCGCCACCGCCGGCGGCGCCGCCGTCATGGGCGGCAACGGCCCGCGAAGCGCCGAGCCGACTCCCTACAGCTTCGGCGAAATCCTCAAGGCCTGGTCGCCCTTCCTGGTGCTGACCGTGCTGGTCACCATCTGGACCCTGAAGCCGTTCAAGGCGCTCTTCGCTCCAGGCGGCGCGCTGTACAACCTGGTGTTCAACTTCGCCATCCCGCACCTGGACCAACTAGTGGTGAAGACCGCGCCCATCGTCGCCAACCCGACGCCGATTGCCGCCGTGTTCAAGCTGGACCCCGTCTCGGCCACCGGCACCGCGATCTTCCTCTCCGCCGTGGTCTCGATGATCGTCCTGCGCATCAGTGCGAGAACTGGTCTGACCACCTTCAAGGAGACCCTGGTCGAGCTAAAATGGCCGATTCTCTCCATCGGCATGGTCCTGGCCTTCGCCTTCGTCACCAACTACTCGGGCATGTCCACCACCCTGGCGCTGGTCCTGGCCGGCACCGGCGCGGCCTTCCCGTTCTTCTCGCCGTTCCTCGGCTGGCTGGGTGTGTTCCTGACTGGTTCGGATACCTCCTCCAACGCCCTGTTCAGCTCGCTGCAGTCCACCACCGCGCACCAGATCGGGGTCAACGACACCCTCCTGGTGGCAGCCAACACCAGCGGCGGCGTGACCGGCAAGATGATCTCGCCGCAATCCATCGCCGTGGCCTGCGCCGCCACCGGCATGGTCGGCAAGGAATCCGATCTGTTCCGCTTCACCCTCAAGCACAGCCTGATGTTCGCCGCCCTGGTGGGTCTGATCACCCTGGCCCAGGCGTACATCTTCACCGGCATGCTGGTGCACTGACCGAGCGCTGATCGACTGCGCGTCAGCGATACTGCGCTGGAGATGGCCTCGGGAAGCCGCTTGCGGCTAACGCACTTCAGTGCGGCCCCGAAGGGGCGAGTGGAGCGAGTCATGCTCACCTACAGTTGTAGGCTCCGCTCCCTCGGCCATTTCCGCCTTGTCTCGCTCTAGCTCGCTCGATCCAAAACTTTTCTCTCAAAACGGAAGAGCCCAATGATCATCTCTGCCTCTACCGACTACCGCGCCGCGGCCCAACGCAAGCTGCCGCCGTTCCTCTTCCACTACGCCGACGGCGGCGCCTACGCCGAGCGCACCCTGCGCAACAACGTCGACGACCTGGCCAACATCGCCCTGCGCCAGCGCGTGCTGAAGAACATGTCCGAGCTGAGCCTTGAGACGAAGCTGTTCGACGAGACGTTGAGCATGCCCATCGCCCTGGCCCCGGTCGGCCTGACCGGCATGTACGCCCGGCGCGGCGAAGTACAGGCAGCCCGCGCGGCCGCGGCAAAGGGCATCCCCTTCACGATGTCCACGGTGTCGGTGTGCCCCATCGAGGAAGTCGCCCCGGCCATCGACCGGCCCATGTGGTTCCAGCTCTACGTGCTCAAGGATCGCGGCTTCATGCGCAATGCCCTGGAGCGCGCCAAGGCCGCCGGCGTTAAGACCCTGGTATTCACCGTCGACATGCCGGTACCCGGCGCCCGCTACCGCGACGCCCACTCCGGCATGAGCGGCCCGAACGCGCCGCTGCGCCGCGTCTGGCAGGCCATGACCCACCCGACCTGGGCTCTCGACGTTGGCCTGCTGGGCAAGCCTCACGACCTGGGCAACATCTCCAAGTACCGCGGCAACCCCACCGGCCTTGCCGACTACATCGGCTGGCTGGGCGCCAACTTCGACCCGTCGATCTCCTGGAAGGACCTGGAGTGGATTCGCGAATTCTGGGACGGCCCGATGATCATCAAGGGCATCCTCGACCCGGAAGACGCCAAGGATGCGGTGAAATTCGGCGCCGACGGCATCGTCGTCTCCAACCACGGCGGGCGCCAGCTCGACGGCGTGCTCTCCAGCGCCCGCGCCCTGCCGGCTATCGCTGACGCGGTGAAGGGCGACCTGAAGATTCTCGCCGACTCCGGCATCCGCAACGGCCTGGACGTGGTGCGCATGATCGCCCTGGGCGCCGATACCGTGCTCATCGGCCGTGCCTTCCTCTACGCCCTGGCGACCCACGGCGAAGCCGGCGTGAAGAACCTGCTGGACCTGTTCGAGAAGGAAATGCGCGTGGCCATGGTGCTCACTGGCGCCAAGAGCATCGGCGAGATCACCCGCGATTCGCTGGTGCGCGAACTGGGCGCCTGAGAGCCCCATCTGTAGGAGCGAGCTTGCTCGCGAACCTGCCAAGCTCCGTGCCCACCGGGTTCGCGAGCAAGCTCGCTCCTACGAAAAGAACGCTCCCACAACGCGTTCAAATCAAAAGAACACCGATGGACCGTCCAGCGGTCCACGCTCACCGATGATGACTGGAGCCGCCATGAGCCTGCCCGCCGCGTTCCTCGACACGGTAGAACACCTGATCCCCCGCGAGCGCCGCTTCGACGACGCGCTCTCGACCCTGGCCTTCGGCACCGACGCCAGCTTCTACCGGCTGATCCCCAAACTGGTGATCCGCGTGGAAAGCGAAGACGAAGTCGCCAGCCTGCTCAAGGCGGCCCACGCCAATCAGGTCGCGGTAACCTTCCGCGCCGCGGGCACCAGCCTCTCCGGCCAGGCCGTGAGCGACTCAGTGCTGCTGGTGCTGGGTGACAACTGGAACGGCCGCGACATCCGCGAAGGCGGTACGCAGATTCGCCTGCAGCCCGGCGTAATCGGCGCCCAGGCCAACGCCTGGCTGGCTCCGTTCGGCCGCAAGATCGGCCCGGACCCGGCGTCGATCAACGCCTGCAAGATCGGCGGCATCGTCGCCAACAACGCCAGCGGCATGTGCTGCGGCACTGCGCAGAACAGCTACCACACCCTGGCCGGGCTGCGGCTGCTGCTGGCCGACGGCACCCTGCTGGACAGCGAGCTGCCCGCCAGCGTCGCCGCCTTCCGCGACAGTCATGGCGCCCTGCTCGACCAGCTCGCCGAGCTGGGCCGGCAGACCCGCGCCAACACCGAGCTGGCCGCGAAGATCCGCCACAAGTACCGCCTGAAGAACACCACCGGCCTGTCGCTGAACGCGCTGGTCGACTACGACGAGCCGCTGGATATCCTCACCCACCTGATGGTCGGCTCCGAGGGCACCCTGGGCTTCATCAGCGCGGTCACCTACGACACCGTGCCCGACCACCCGAACAAGGCCAGCGCGCTGATCGTCTTCCCTGACGTGGAGACCTGCTGCAAGGCCGTGACCGTGCTCAAGCAGCAACCGGTCTCCGCCGTGGAACTGCTGGACCGCCGCAGCCTGCGCTCGGTGGAGAACATGCAGGGCATGCCGACGTGGGTGAAGAGCCTGTCCGAAGGCGCCTGCGCACTGCTCATCGAATCCCGCGCGGCGACCCAGTCGCTGCTGCACGAACAACTCACGCAGATCAGCGCCTCCATCGCCGGTTACCCGGTGGAGAAGCAGGTCGACTTCAGCGAAGACCCGGCGGTCTACAACCAGCTCTGGCGCATCCGCAAGGACACCTTCCCGGCCGTCGGCGCAGTGCGCGAGACTGGCACCACGGTGATCATCGAGGACGTCACCTTCCCCGTCGAACAGCTGGCCGAAGGCGTGAACCGCCTGATCGAGCTGTTCGACAAGCACGGCTACGACGAAGCCATCCTGTTCGGCCACGCGCTGGAAGGGAACCTGCACTTCGTCTTCACCCAGGGTTTCGAATCGCCTGAGCAGATCGCGCGCTACTCGGCGTTCATGGACGACGTCGCGCACCTGGTCGCCGTGGAATACGGCGGCTCGCTCAAGGCCGAGCACGGCACCGGGCGCAACATGGCGCCCTTCGTCGAGCTGGAATGGGGCCACGACGCCTACCAACTGATGTGGCAGCTCAAGCGCCTGCTCGACCCTACCGGCATCCTCAACCCCGGCGTGGTACTGACGGACGATGCGCAGCTACACCTGAAGAACCTCAAGCCGCTGCCCGCCGCCGACGAGATCGTCGACAAGTGCATCGAGTGCGGCTTCTGCGAGCCAGTCTGCCCGTCCAAAGGGCTGACCCTCAGCCCGCGCCAGCGCATCGTCATGTGGCGCGACATCCAGGCCAAGCGCCGCGCCGGCGTCGATACCACGGAGCTGGAGCGCCATTACCAGTACCAGGGCATCGACACCTGCGCCGCCACCGGCCTGTGTGCCCAGCGCTGCCCGGTGAACATCAACACCGGCGAACTGATCCGCAAACTGCGCGGCGAGGAAGCGCACCACGCCGGCACCGCCACCTGGCTCGCACGCCACTTCGCCACTGCGCTCAAGGGCGCGAAGTTCATGCTGCATGCCGCCAACGGTGCGCGCATGGTGCTCGGCGCGCCGCGCCTGGCCCGCCTCAGCGCTTCCATCAGCCACGCCAGCAAGGGCCGCGTGCCGCAGTGGACGCCGGCCATGCCGCAACCCGCGCGCCTCGCAGCTGCATCACAGCCTGTGGATAACGGCAAGCCGCGCGTCGTCTACGTCACCGCCTGCGTCTCCCGCGCCATGGGCCCGGCGGCGACGGACGAAGAGCAGATGCCGCTGATCGACAAGACTCGCCAGCTTCTGGAAAAAGCCGGCTACCAGGTGGTCTTCCCGGACAACGCCGACAACCTCTGCTGCGGCCAGCCCTTCGCTTCCAAAGGCTACAAGGAACAGGCCGACGCCAAGCGCGACGAGCTGCTCGCCGAACTGCTGCGCGCCAGCCGCGGCGGCCTCGACCCGATCTATTGCGACACCAGCCCCTGCACCCTGCGCCTGGTGCAGGACCTGGCGGACGACCGGCTGAATATCTACGACCCGGTGAAGTTCATCCGCACCCACCTGGTCGAGCGCCTGGACTTCCAGCCACAGGAGAAGCCGGTTGCCGTGCACGTCACCTGCAGCACCCAGCACCTGGGCGAAAGCCAGGCGCTGATCGATCTGGTCAAGCGCTGCACCCGCGAGGTGGTGATCCCCGAGGGCATCCACTGCTGCGGCTTCGCCGGCGACAAGGGCTTCACCACGCCCGAGCTGAACGCGCACTCGCTGCGCACGCTCAAGGACGCGGTGCAGTACTGCGAGGAAGGCGTCTCCACCAGCCGCACCTGCGAGATCGGCCTGTCCGCCCATGGCGGCATCGATTATCGCGGCGTGGTCTACCTGGTGGATCGGGTCACCCGCGCGCGCCCATCCACAACCCTGACGTAGGGCGGATAACGCCCCCGGCGTTATCCGCCGTTGGCAAAGACGGCGAATAACCTGTTCCAGGTTATTCGCCCTACTTTCCATGGTCCCATCCGCTGCTTGCCGTTAACAGGCTCTTAATCCGCCCTCTTCACCCTCTGCCCTAACCGGGTCACGCCAGCTATCCTGCTGCACAGGCCGTATGAGGGGACCAAGATGAGAATCCTGTTGGCAGAAGACGACCAGTTGCTGGGCGACGGCATTCGCGCCGGGCTCGGTCTGGAAGGCGACACCGTCGACTGGGTGAGTGACGGCGTTGCCGCCGAACAGGCGCTGGCCACCGACGAATTCGACCTGCTCGTCCTCGATCTCGGGCTACCGCGCAAGGATGGCCTGGAAGTGCTGCGCGGGCTGCGCCGCCGCGGCAACCTGACCCCCGTGCTGATCCTCACCGCGCGCGACAAGGTGGCCGACCGCGTCGCCGGACTCGACGCCGGCGCTGACGACTATCTGACCAAACCCTTCGACCTTGACGAGCTGCTCGCCCGCGTCCGCGCTCTCACCCGTCGCCATACCGGTCGGGCCATCCCGCTGCTGCAGCACGGCGAACTGGCGCTGGACCCGGCCACCCACCAGGTCAGCCTGGCTGGATCGCCGGTGGACCTGGCTCCGCGCGAATACGCGCTGCTGCGCCTGTTGCTGGAACAGCGCGGCAAGGTGCTGTCCCGTGCACGCCTGGTGGAAGCCCTGTACGGCTGGGACGGAGACCTGGAAAGCAACGCCATCGAGGTCCACATCCACCACCTGCGGCGCAAGCTGGGCAACAGCCTGATCCGCACCGTGCGCGGCATCGGCTACGGCATCGACCGCCCCGAAGGCGCCGCACGAGCTTGAGCAGCGCCCCCCGTCGCGCCGGCTCCATCAGCCGGCGCCTGCTGCTGACCCTGATCGGCGGTGTTTCCGTGCTGTGGCTGGTGGCCGGCCTGTTCACCTACCACCTGACCCGCGAGCAGGTGAACCGTCTCTACGACCAGGACATGATCGACTTCGGCCAGGCCGCCCTGAGCCTGGTCGACATTGCCGACGCGATAGACCCGCAGTCCACCGACGCCATGGAAATCCTCGCGCGCAGCCGCAAGGCCATCGAAGGGCTGCCGCTGATCCGCCGCGAAGCCACGCTGGGTTATGCCATCTGGTACCGCGGCCAACCGCTGCTGGCCACCCACAAACCACCCACGGGAATCGAAGCGCAGCCGCCGGGCTTCTCCGACCTGCTCAGCGGCGGGGTCAACTGGCGCGTGCTGCACATGAATACGGCGGGGACCGACGAGGTGCGCATCTGGGTCTTCGAGGACCTGCACTATCGCCACAAGACCCTGCACCTGCTGCTATTCAGCGCCCTGTTCCCGTTGCTGCTGGCCCTGCCGCTGTTCGGCGTGCTGGTGTGGTTCGGCGTGCGCCAGGGCCTGGCGCCGCTGCGCGGCCTGATCGAACAGGTGCACCAGCGCGGCGCCCACAGCCTCCACCCGCTGGCCCTGAGCCGCGCACCGGTGGAAGTGCACAGCCTGGTGAGCGAACTGAATCTGCTGCTGGAGCGCCTGCATTCGGCAATGGAAGCCGAGCGCCGGCTGACCAGCGACGCCGCCCACGAAATCCGCACGCCGCTGGCCAGCCTGCGCACCCACGCCCAGGTGGCACTGCGCTCGTCCGACCCGGCCGCCCACGCCCACGGGCTGCAGCAGGTCAGTCGCAGCGTTGAACGGATCAGCGCACTGATGGAACAGATCCTCCTGCTGGCGCGGCTCGATGCCGAAGAACTGCACGAAATCTTCGCCCCGGTGGACCTGCGCCTGCTGGCTGAAGACACCATCGCCGATCTTGCACCGCAGGCCATCGACAAGCAGATCGAACTGACCCTCGATAGCCAGGAGGTCACGCTGCGAGGCGTCGCGGCATGGCTCGGTCTGATGCTCACCAACCTGGTCGGCAACGCCCTGCGCTACACCCCCGAAGGCGGCCGCGTGGCCGTCAGCCTGGAGAGCGCGAGTGACCGACTGACCCTCTGGGTCCGCGACAACGGCCCCGGCGTAGCACCGGCAGAACAGGCTGCGATCTTCACTCGCTTCTACCGCAGCCCCAGCGTCGCCAGCAGCAACGGCAGCGGGCTGGGCCTGCCGATCGTCAAGCGCATCGTGGAAATCCACCACGGGCGCATTTCCCTGCACGAAGGGCTGGATGGCGCCGGACTGGGCGTGTGCGTCGAACTCCCGACAACCGCCGGGCCGATTCTCTGAACCCCACGTGAATCGTGGCGGTCCACCCTGTACGGCCCGCTCGTTCGGTCCGCGACAACGGTCAAGTTGACAGGAGTACTGCCATGAAACGTGCCGCCCTGCTCATTACAGCCGCCCTGCTGGCGTCGCCGGCTTTTGCCGCCGATCTGTGCAGCGACAATCTGCAGAAAGTCGATGACGCGGTGAAAACCGTCACCAACAACACCCAGGCCCAGGAGCAGGCCATGCGTCTGCAGGAAAAGGCCGCCCAGGCCCAGGCCGCAGGTGACACCAAGGCCTGCATCGCGCAGACCGAAAAAGCCCTGCAGCTGTTGAAGAAAAACGCTGGCGACGGCGGAGCCAACGGGTGATCCCGTACGCGGCGGCCGGCTCCCGGCCGGTCGCCGCTCATAAGGCCCGCGAAGCCTGAGGCATTCGCAACGCAGCAGTTGATTCCCCGGCTAACGCCCCCGCCTAAGATGGTGCGATTCCTCATCACAAGAAGCACAACGGAATCGCCATGCCCGTGTCCCGCTTGCTCATCGCCAACCGTGGCGAGATCGCCATCCGCATTGCCCGCGCCGCCGCCGAGCTGGGTATCCAGACGCTGGCGATCTTCGCCGAGGACGACGCCGCCTCGCTGCACACTCGCCAGGCCGACCAGGCCACGGCCCTGAAAGGGCGTGGCGCCAGCGCCTACCTCGACCAGCAGCAGATCATCGACATCGCCCTGGCCCAGGGCTGCGACGCGGTGCATCCGGGCTATGGCTTCCTTTCCGAGAACGCCGGCTTCGCCCGGCGCTGCGAAAGCGCCGGGCTCACCTTCGTCGGCCCCTCGGCGGAGGTGCTCGACGTCTTCGGTGACAAGGCCCGCGCCCGCGACCTCGCCCGCGATCACGGCGTGGCGCTGGCCGCCGGCAGCAACCGCGCGACCTCACTGGAAGATGCCGAACGCTTCTTCCGCGAACTGCCCGCCGGCGCCGGCATGATGATCAAGGCCCTCGCCGGCGGCGGTGGGCGCGGCATGCGCGCGGTGCGCAGCATCGAGGAAATCGCTGACGCCTACGCCCGCTGTCAGGCCGAAGCCCGCGCGGCCTTTGGCGATGATCGCCTCTACGTCGAGCGCCTGATCCAGCACGCCCGCCACATCGAGGTGCAAGTCATCGGCGACGGCCACGTCGTCAGCCATCTGTGGGAGCGCGACTGCACCTTGCAGCGACGCAATCAGAAACTGCTTGAGATCGCCCCCAGCCCAAACCTGCATCCGCGCCTGCGCGGTGCTATCCTCGCCGCTGCCGTGCGCCTGGCCGAAGCTGTGGAGTATCGCGGCCTGGGCACCTTCGAATTCCTGCTGGACGAAGACAGCGGCGACTTCGTGTTCATGGAAGCCAACCCGCGCCTGCAAGTCGAACACACCATCACCGAGGCAGTGACCAGCATCGACCTGGTCCAGGCGCAACTGCGTATCGCCGCGGGCGCCAGCCTCGCCGAGCTGAACCTGACCCAGGCGGAGATTCCCGTGCCGCGCGGCCACGCCCTGCAACTGCGGATCAACCTGGAAACCCTCGCCAGCGACGGCACGCCCCATCTCGCTTGCGGCACCTTGAGCGCCTACGAGCCGCCCAGCGGCCCCGGCCTGCGCGTGGATGGCTACGGCTACGCGGGCTACCGCAACAGCGCCGGCTACGACTCGCTGCTGGCCAAGCTGATCGTCCACGGCAACGGCGGCTATCCACAGCTGGTGCAGCGCGCCTATCGCGCGCTCTGCGAATTCCGCCTCGAAGGCGTGGCGAGCAACATTCCGTTGCTGCTAAATCTGCTGCGCCAGAGCCCGGTGGCGGACAACCAGGTCACCACCCGCTACATCGAAGAACACCTGCCCACACTGCTGGGCGCACAGGATCACGCGCACCCGCATCGCTTCTTCAGCCATGCCGGCGCATCCGGGGAAGCCCCGCGCAGCAGCGAAGCACCGGCCGGCTGCATCCCTCTCGCTACGCCGAGCGCGGGTGTGCTGGTCAGCCTGAACGTGGCCACAGGCGATGCCGTTGCCCAGGGCCAGACCATCGCCGTGGTCGAGGCGATGAAGATGGAATTCGAGGTAAAAGCCAGCGCCAGTGGCATCGTCCACAGTCTCGCCGCCACCCCCGGCGACAGCCTCGGCGACGGCGACGCGCTGCTGTTCGTCGAGCCGGCAGAGATCGAAGCACAGAACCATGAAAGCAGCGCCGCCATCGATCTCGACGCCATCCGCGCCGACCTCTCCGAAGTGCTCGAACGCCACGCCATCGGCCTCGACGAGCGCCGCCCGGACGCCGTCGCCAAGCGCCACCGGATCGGCAAGCGCACCACCCGCGAGAACCTCGCCGACCTGCTCGATGAAGGCAGCTTCATCGAGTACGGCGCCCTGGCCATCGCCGCCCAGCGCCGTCGTCGCAGCGTCGAAGAACTGATCACCAGCAGCCCCGCTGACGGTCTGGTCAGCGGCCTGGGCAGCATCAACGCCGCGCAGTTCGGCAATGAGAAGGCGCGCTGCCTGGTGCTGGCCTACGACTACACAGTGTTCGCCGGAACCCAGGGCGTGATGAACCACAAGAAGACCGACCGCATGCTGCACCTCGCTGAGCAGTGGCGCATTCCGCTGGTGCTTTACGCGGAAGGCGGCGGCGGACGTCCGGGCGACACCGATTTCGTCGGCGTGGCCGGGCTCGACAACATGAGCTTCGTCGGCCTCGCGCGGCTCTCGGGATTGGTGCCGCTGGTGGGGGTGGTCTCCGGCCGCTGCTTCGCCGGCAACGCCGCGCTGCTCGGCTGCTGCGACGTAATCATCGCCACCCGCGACACCAGCCTGGGGATGGCGGGTCCGGCGATGATCGAGGGCGGCGGCCTGGGCAGGTTCGCTCCCGAGGAAGTCGGCCCCAGCGACGTGCAGAGCGCCAATGGCGTGATCGACGTGCTGGTGGAGGACGAAACCGAAGCCACCCGCGTCGCCCGCCAGTACCTCGCCTACTTCCAGGGCGATAGCGCCGACTGGCAGTGCGCCGACCAGCGCCTGTTGCGCCATGCGGTGCCGGAGAATCGCCTGCGCGTCTACGACATCCGCCAGGTCATCGAGCAACTGGCCGACAGCGGCTCGGTGCTGGAACTGCGCCGGCACTTCGCCGCCGGGATGGTCACCGCACTGGTGCGCATCGAAGGCAAGCCGTTCGGCCTGATCGCCAACAACCCCATGCACCTGGGCGGCGCCATCGACGCCGAGGCCGGCGACAAGGCCGCGCGCTTCATGCAGCTGTGCGACGCCTTCGACCTGCCGATCATTTCGCTGTGCGACACCCCCGGCTTCATGGTCGGCCCGGAAGCGGAGAAGACCGGCACCGTGCGCCACGTCTCACGCATGTTCGTCACCGCCGCCAGCCTCAGCGTGCCGTTCTTCACCGTGGTCCTACGCAAGGGCTATGGCCTCGGCGCGCAGGCCATGGCCGCCGGTAGCTTCCACGCCGCGCTGTTTACCGTTGCCTGGCCCAGCGGCGAGTTCGGCGCCATGGGGCTGGAGGGAGCGATCCGCCTCGGCTACGCCAAGGAGCTGGCCGCGATTGAAGACCCGCTGGAGCGGCAGAAGCTGTTCGACAAGCTGGTCGCCGCCGCCTACCGCAACGGCAAGGGGCTGAACATGGCGAGCTACCTGGAGATCGACGACGTCATCGACCCGGCCGACACCCGCCGCTGGTTGCTGCGCGGCCTGGCGTCGACGCCGAAGCCCGCACCGCGCCAGGGGAAAAAGCGTCCACTGATCGATACCTGGTGAGATGTCGGTTGAGCTGCCCGCCCGATCCGCTAGAATGCGCGGCGTCATTGGGGAGTAGCCGACCGTTCGACGAACGGGGGCGACGTCAACACACTTGGCCCGCAGGCCATGGCGTCGTCAGCAGCTTTGCCTGGCAAGACCTTTGACCACGTGTTCTCCGCAACGGCCGGGGAGATGCGTGGTCATGGGTACTTACACCGGCCGGGAGCTTCACCGTGATGCACCACCCAACCCTTCGCTCCATCCCTCTGGAGCTGCGCGCATGCTGACCTTCATCCTCGAACTGCTCGGCATGTTGCTGGTGATCCTGATTGCCGCCGAACTCTTCACCAACGCGCTGGAGCACTTCGGCGAGCGCCTGGGGATTTCCGAAGGCGTCACTGGTTCGCTGTTCGCCGCCATCGGCACCGCCCTGCCGGAAACCCTGATCCCGCTGCTGGCACTGTTCGCCGGTACCAGCAATGTCAACCTCAATGAGGAAGTCGGCGTCGGCGCGATCCTCGGCGCACCACTGATGCTCTCCACCTTGTCCACCTGCCTGATGGCACTCGCCGCCTGGCGCTCTCGTGGCCTGCTCGGGCGCATCCGTCCCGAGCGCACGGGCATGCAGCGCGACCTGAACTTCTTCCTGGCCGCCTTCAGCTTCGCCACCATCGCCATGTTCGTGCCGGCTGAACTGCACTCCGTGCGCGTCGCCCTCAGCGTGCTGCTGGTGCTCACCTACTTCGGCTACATCACGCTCACCATCCGCGCCTCGCAAAGCCTTGTGGAAGACGGCCACGGCACCGAGGCCGACCACCACATGTACCTGGCGCGCATCGGACTGCCGACCAACCTCGCCACCATCCTGCTGCAACTGCTGCTGGGCCTTGTGCTGCTGGTACTGGGGGCCAAGGGCTTCATCCATGGCGTGGAGGGCTTGTCGCACATCCTGGGGATTTCCGCGCTGCTGCTGTCGCTGCTGATCATCCCCATCGCCACCGAGCTGCCGGAGAAGATCAACAGCATCCTCTGGGTGCGTCGCGGCAAGGACACCCTGGCCTTCGGCAACATCAGCGGCGCCATGGTCTTCCAGGGCACCCTGTTGCCCGCGATCGGCATCCTTCTGACGCCCTGGCAGCCGCGTATCGAGGTGCTAACTGGCGTACTGGTGACCCTGGGCGCTGCGCTCTGGTTGCGGATCAACGCCCAGCGTGACGGCGGCTTGCCGATCTGGGTGCTTCTGCTCAACGGCATGCTGTACGCCGCCTATCTGGGTATCACCCTGTCGCGCTGACGCAGACGGCTCATTGCCTACACTGACAGTCCGGGCTGCCGTTTCGGCGGCAGCCGCACGACTAGCGATACGCCGAAGGAGTGAACATGAAAATCCTGGTAGTCCTGACCTCCCACGACCAGCTCGGCAGCACCGGCAAGAAAACCGGCTTCTGGCTCGAGGAGTTCGCCGCGCCCTACTACGTGTTCAAGGATGCCGGCGCCAGCCTGACCCTGGCCTCGCCCAAGGGCGGCCAGCCTCCGCTCGACCCCAAGAGCGACGAGGAAAGCGCCCAGACCCCGGCCACCCTGCGCTTCCGCCAGGACAGCGACGCTCAGGCAGCGCTGGCCAATACCGTGAAGCTCAGTGAGGTGAAGGCCGATGACTACGACGCCGTGTTCTATCCCGGTGGCCACGGCCCGCTCTGGGACCTGGCCGAGGACCGCACCTCGGTGGCGCTGATCGAAGCCTTCCACTCCAGCGGCAAAACCGTCTCCGCCGTCTGCCATGCCCCGGCCGTGTTCCGCCACCCACGCGGACTCGACGGCCGGCCGCTGGTACAGGGTCGGCACGTTACCGGCTTCTCCAACAGCGAGGAAGATGCCGTGGGCCTCACCGACGTAGTGCCCTTCCTCGTTCAGGACATGCTCAAGGCCAACGGCGCCCGCTACAGCAAGGGCCCTGACTGGCAGAGCCACGTCGAGGTGGACCGCGGCCTGATCACAGGGCAAAACCCCGCGTCCTCCGAGGCCGTGGCCGAAGCCGTGCTGAAATTCCTGAGCTGACAACACCTTGCACCGCCCCGGGTGGCTATCGGGGCGGCTTTCCCGTAGAATGGATCTCGACCTTGACAGGTTTTGGGGCCGATTAGGATTCGACGCCGGTAACAAAACTCTAGGGGCATGCCGAGTAGGTGACAGTTCTCGTAAATCAGCTGCCACAACTTTATAGTTGCCAACGACGACAACTACGCCCTAGCAGCCTAAGTGCCGCTAGCAGACCCTAGGGGATGCCTGTAAACCCGAAGATTAGGTCTGTCATATAGAACAGGATCGCCGCCAAGTTCGCTGTAGACGTAACGGCTAAAACTCATACAGCTCGCTCCAAGCGCCCTGCCACTCGGGCCGCGAGGAGTTAACCTAATAGAGATGGCTAAGCATGTAGAACCGACAGCGGAGAACTGGCGGACGGGGGTTCAAATCCCCCCGGCTCCACCAAATGCAAGTTTCCACATGTTCCCACATGATCGGAAACACCCTGAAAAGCCCGCCCCGTGCGGGCTTTCTTGTTTCTGCACGTCCCCCAATGGATACACATAGCACAGCCCGCCGTGTATCCTCCCCTGTACCCGAATCAAAAATTGAAACTGAGGGGTACACGGATGAAGCGCAGCGAAATCAAGCGCCGCCCACTGGCCGACACGGTGCTTGCCACCCTGGAGCCGGAAGACAAGGAATACCGGGAGCACGACGGTAATAGCCTGTATCTCCGCGTCAAACCGGACGGGCGAAAGTCTTGGCAGCTGCGCTACAAGAAGCCCGATGGCAAGTGGTCATGGATCGGCCTGGGCAGTTATCCCGAGGTTGGCGGCTCGCTGGCCCGCCAGAAGGCAGCCGAACTCCGGGGCGATGTATCCCAGGGCCGCAACCCACTGGCGATGAAGCACGCCCGAAAGGCCGCCGAGGCCGAAGCCGCCGCCAACACCTTCGAAAAGCTGGCCCGTGAGTGGTACGCCAACAAGCGCAAGACATGGACTGAGGGCACAGCGATCCGAACCATTGGCGCCCTTGAACTGCATGTTTTTCCGGTGTTCGGGAAACGCCCCTTTGCCGAGATTCTGCCCATCGAGTGGATGGAGTTTCTGCGCGGCATGGAGCAGACCGGCATCGTCGAGCAAACCAGTCGCGTGCGCGGCATGTGCAAGGAAATCTACGACCTGGCGCGCGTCACCGGCCGAGCGACGCACAACCCGCTGGAGGGCTTGCACAAGTTCCTTCAGACCCGGCCAGTGGAAAACTTCGCCCATGTATCCCAGGCGGAATTGCCAGCGCTCTTGCGCGCTATTCGCTCCTACCCCAGCGCCGCCGACATTCGCATTGGATTGCAACTGCTTTCGCTGCTGGCCTGCCGCCCCTCGGAGCTTCGGGAAGCCAGTTGGTCGGAGTTCGATCTAGATGGCGCCCTGTGGGCGATTCCGGCCGAGCGCATGAAGCGCCGTCGTGAGCATCTGGTGCCGCTGCCGCAACAGGCCGTCGAGTTGCTGCGCGACCTGCACATATTGACGGGCACCTATCCCTTGCTCTTCCCTGGCCGCAGCGACGCGACCAAGCCCCGCAGCAATACCGTGTTCTTAATGGCCCTGCGCCGCCTCGGCTATGAAGGCCGGCAAACCGGCCATGGCTTCCGGCACATCGCGTCCACGACCCTCAACGAACATGGTTTCGACGAAAACCACATTGAGGCCCAGCTATCCCACGTCAAGGAAGGGGTAGCCGGCGTGTACAACAAGGCGGTCTACCTGCCCCAACGCCGAGAAATGATGCAGTGGTATGCAGACCATCTCGATAGGCTGGCCGGCGGCAATGTGGTGGCAATCAAGCGGGCATGACCGGCAAAGCAAGATGGTCTGTCATCGCAACATCGATTCAGTAGGACACATGGCAATCAAACCTCTAAAACTCAAGCGCTACATCTCTGAAGCTGAAGCCGCGAAACTCCTGTCCTTGCTAATTGGAGAGGAAGTCTCTGCGGATGAGATGGCGGAATACGCGCGGCTGGGAATAGTCCCGGCGTACATGCAATTCGCGCCGAAGGACTCGAGCACTTATCCCAACTGTACGTTCCTTATTTTCGATAGGGACACTTGGGAGGAATACAAGGACCATGATCGGTTGAGGCTCGTGGGTGCTGACTGGCTGGCAGTCATTCCTTACCCCTTGAACGGATCGTGGATCGAAGATAGCGAGGGAGGCCAGTGGAGAGTAATGGTCGACCGTGCTGACGGAAGCGTCGAAGACGTAGCAGAAGATCACTTCCGAAGAATCTACGCACCACCAGAAGTCTGCCAAGCAGCACAGCTTATGAATGACCCGAACGCCTGCCCCGAATGGCCAGCGATCCTTCATTCTCACGGACAGACATGGAGCTATGACGACGACGGCCCGTCCGAACCGGCCTACATCTTGAGCCCATTCATAGAGCACCGGGAGTACATCCCTATCGCTAAGGGCGAGCCGCGAGCCTCGGGCAATGAGGCCCCTGTAAACTGGCAACTGTCTGACAGGCCAACGCCGAAGTCTTATCGGCTGATCATCTCCGGAATGATCGAGTTGCTAACCGAAGCAAGAGGGTGCACTCAAGATGAAATCGCAGAGACACTCAAGGAGCGCCATCCACGGTGGAGAATAAGCCCGAGCAGGGTTACGAAGGTCTTTGCCGAGGCGAACAAGCTGGCTAAAGAGGCGAACAATCCAGCTGAAGCCTAATGCTCAATAGTGCAATTTCACTTTGCCTAAAGTGAAATGACTCTTGGGGTGTGGGTGTAGTGGTCTACTGATCCCGGACACCGATTTAGGCGAGAATCCTCGCCGTGAGAGAGGTGTCTGATGAGCAAGCAACGACGTACGTTTTCCGC